>CAZOIK010000187.1:0-23883 GCA_964579765.1 uncultured Bifidobacteriaceae bacterium | reverse complement strand
TCGTCCTTGAGCGTCGAGCTCTGGAGATTCATGCCCAGCTTGGCGGCCCAGCGCGCCGTGGCATTGGAACTCGATCCCCACCAGATGCGCTCGCGCAGCCCTTCCGAATACGGCTCGAGGCGCAGCAGACCCGGCGGATTCTGAAACATCGGCCGCGGGTTGGGCTGCGCGAACCCATGCCCCTGAATGACGTCGAGAAAGACCTCGGCGTGCCGGCGCGCCATGTCGCCGCCGCTCTCGCCGTCGCGCGGCGCATACCCGAAATAGCGCCAGCCGTCGATTACCTGCTCCGGCGACCCGCGGCTGATGCCCAGCTGAAGACGGCCGCGGGCAATCACGTCCGCCGCCCCGGCGTCCTCGGCCATGTACATCGGGTTCTCGTACCGCATGTCGATCACGGCCGTCCCGATCTCGATCGTCTTCGTGCGCGCGCCCACGGCGGCCAACAGCGGGAACGGCGAGCCGAGCTGCCGCGCGAAATGATGCACGCGGAAATAGGCGCCGTCGGCGCCGAGCTCCTCCGCGGCCACCGCCAGCTCGATCGACTGCAACAGCGAATCCGACGCCGTGCGGACCTCCGAGTACGGCGTTGACGACCAATGCCCGAACGACAGGAACCCGATCCTCTTCACCCGCAAATCCCCCTCTCCGATCGCACACAGATTATTCGCGAGATGGCGCCGAATGCGCTAGAGTGCCCACTGTCGTGGAGGAGTCATGCGTCATCTGAAAACACGCGTCGCGTCAGGCATCGGTGTCGTGGGTCTCACAGTGTCCGCCGTGGCGGCGCTCTCGGTTTCGACGCTCGGCCAGACGCCGGCGGTCACCGCCTTCCAGGGCGCGCGCGTCATCGTCGGCAACGGGACGACGATCGACAACGGCGTCTTTCTTGTCGAGGGCGCACGCATCCTCGCCGCCGGACCGGCCGGGCGCGTGACCGTTCCGCGCGGCGCGCAGGTCGTGAACCTCGCCGGCAAAACCGTCATGCCCGCGCTCCTCGACACGCACACGCATCTCAGCCAGACGCGCGAGATGCTGATCGCAGACCTCACGCGGCGCGCGTATTACGGCGTCGGCGCCGCGCAGAGCCTCGGCCAGGACACGACCGACATGTCGTTCCAGGTCCGCGCCGACACCGCGGCAGGGCGCATCCCCGGCGCCGCACGCTTCTTCACCGCGGGACGCGGCATCACGGCGCCCGAACCGGGGCGCACCATGGCGCCGCACTGGGTGACGACGGTGGCGGAGGCGCGCGCGGCCGTGGACGAAGAGGCCGCGAAGAAGGTGGACATCGTGAAGTTCTGGGTGGACGACCGCCTGGGCACGGTCAAGAAGCTCTCGCCGGAGCTCTACACCGCCGTCATCGACGAAGCCCACAAGAACAGGCTGCGGACGATCACGCACATCTACACGCTCGAGGACGCCAAGGGCGTGCTGCGCGCGGGCGTGGACGCGTTCGCGCACGGCGTCCGCGACAAAGACATCGACGCCGAGTTCCTCGCCCTCCTCAAGGCGCGCCCGAACTTCGTCATCGGCCCGAACATGGCCGACCGCGGCGTGAAGACGGACCTGAGCTGGCTGCGCGCCAGCCTGCCGCCGGCGGAGTTCGCGAAGGTCGAGGCGGCCAACAAAGACGACGAGAAGGCGCACGCCTTCTGGAGCATCCAGGCGCGCAACCTGGCCAAGATGAACGCGGCCGGCGTGCGAATCGTGCTCGGCACGGACGGCAACGTCCCGTGGGCCCCGCACGTGGAGATGGAAGACATGGTCGCCGCCGGCATGACGCCGATGCAGGTGATTGTGGCCGCCACGCGCAACAGCGCCCAGTTCCTGCGGATGAACGACGCCGGCACGATCGAAGCGGGCAAGAGCGCCGACTTCCTCGTTCTCGACGCCAACCCGCTCGACGACATCACCAACACGAGGAAAATCGCGCGCGTGTACCTGCGCGGCACGATGATCGACCGGAGCCACCCGCCCCGCTGACGCTACCGAGCGCGCTCTTCGGCTCGCGCGGCGCTGAGCATGTTGGCCATCCCGCGGTTGCCTTCGTGGCACGCGTACTCGTAGATGTTGCCCTGCGGCTTGAGGTCGAGCACCGCGGTGTACGGCCGCTCGAACGTGCCCGGGTCGTCCACCGTCACCTCGTAGCGCATGGCGTCACGGCCCGTCCGCGTGTAGCGTTCGATCAGGTGCAGCCTCTCGCCCGACCCGCGGAAGCTCGCGGTCGGGTGGTACGTGACGATGGCCGGCGAGAAATTCGTGACGTCGATGACGAGGGTGTTGCCGTCCCAGTGGCCCCGTGAGTCGCCCATGTACTGGCGAATGGCGGACGAGAGATGCGGCCGGCCGTCGGTCGGAATGACGCGCGTGTCGTGGATCATCTCGTGCGTGATCACGACGTAGCCCGGCGCCTGCATGATGCGCACGTTGTTGTTGTAGCCGGTCGGGAACATCACGTACGGCAGCCCGACGGTGATGCAGCGATCCCACAGGCTGCGGTCCTCGTACGAGTCGGCGGGCCCGTGCGATTGGCGCGCGGCAGCGGCGGCCGCCATCCGCTGACGGGCCGCGGGCGTGAACGCCGGCAGCCGGCCGTCGGGCGGGTCGATGACGAGCGAGCTGCGCGTCGAGCGGGCCGACAGCGTCTCGTACCAATGCGACGGGCCGGCGCCGACCACTCCCCCGGTCTCGACGTTGGCAATCGTCTGCGCGCGCTTCGCCAGCGCCTCCTGCAGATCCTTGCCCTCGAGGAACTCCTTGTCCGCGAACTCGGCCGGACGCTCGAGCGGGATCGAGAAATTGCTGTCGCTCGTCCAGACACCCGAGATGTCGGGATCGCCCCACGTCGTTTTCGGCGGCGTCCACGGCTGCGCGGCGCACAGCGCGAGGCACAACAACACCGCGAGCCGCCGCATCAGAACGCCTGCCTCTCGACGAACGTGATGACCTGCTGGTTGAACTCGGCCGGCTTCTCCATCATCACGAAGTGTCCGGTCCCGGGCACGTTCAGGAACTGCAGGTCCGGAAGATACGACTTGGTCACGTCGAGGCTGTTGCCCGCGTAGGTCGCGGAGAAGATCGCCAGCGCCGGCACCTTCACCACCCGTTTCTCCCACACGACCGGATCCGCCATCGACATCATCGCGCCGCGCGCCGTCGCCTCGGGCGCGCGCAGCATCATCTTCAGAATACGCTGCTGCAATTCCGGCGTGGCCGATGGGCCGAACATGCCGCGGATCATCGCTTCGCGGCCTTTCATCCCGCCGGCGCCGGTCACGCGCGGGAGCGTCTGGTCTACGAACGCCTTCGCGTCAGCCGCACGGAACAACGGCGAATCGACGAGGATGAGCGCGACGACGTGCGACGGGTACAACTGGGCGTAGCGGTAGACGACCGGTCCGCCCATGCTGTGGCCGGCGAGGATCACGCGATCGACCTTCGCCTCCGCGCGCACGGCTTCGACGGCCCTGGCGAACAGATCCATCGAGAACGCGCCGTCGCGCGGCGCATCGCTCCGGCCGTGGCCCGGCAGGTCGATCGTGATGACGCGATACTTCGCCGAGAGCACAGGGACCTGCTCGCTCCACGACGTCTCGTCGCAGGTCCATCCGTGAATCAGGATCAGCGTCTTCGCGCCGTGCCCCGTGGACGTCCAGTGGACGTTGGCGCCATCGACCGTCGCCGCGCGCAGAGGCGCGGCCAGCGCCAGCAGCGCCAGCGACGTCCACACGGCCAGCCGCATCTTCATCGCCCCTTCACCTCGTTCGAGAACGCCGTGCGCGGCGGCAGTTCGGTCTTCGACGCGATGAACTCGCGGCGCTTGATGCGCCAGCCGCCGGCGGTCTTCACATACTGATCCCTGTACTGCCCGCCGCCAACAAGCGTGCTCGGCTTGCCGCCTTCGCCAAGGGCGATGACGACGGCGTACGCCTTGCCGGTCGCGCCGTCGGCTGACGGCTCGATGACGACGTTCGTGCTGAAGTTGCGGACGTAGAGCGGTCCCTGTCCGGGCCGATGGCCGTAGGCGAAGTCCTTCAGCTTGTCGCGGCCTTCGATCGTCATCGCGCCCGAGACGAACGCGCCGTCCGGCGTGAACAGATCCGCGAACATCTCGCCGTGGCCCGCGCCCGTGTCGAGCGCGAACGGATAGCTCGAGACGACCTGCTGGATCTCGACGTAGTCCTCGGGCGCCAGCGCGCCCTTCTTCGTCTTCGGCTGCCGGCCGGCGTCTTTTGCGACCTTCACCGGCGCCGTCGGCGGCGCCACGACGGGTGTCGCCTCCTCGCCGCTCTTGGACGGCACGAACGTACGGCTCTTGATGCGCCAGCCCTCGGCCGTGCGGACGTACACGTCGTCATAGTGCCCGCCGCCGAGAATGCTGCTCGGCTTGCCTGCGCCTTCGCCGATGTCGAGGATCACGGCGTAGGCCTTGCCAACCGCGCCTTCAGGCGTCGGCCGGATGATGACGTTGGTGCTGTAATTCCGCGTGTAAAGCGGCCCCTGCCCGGGACGATGGCCGAAGGCAAAGTCCGCCAGCTTCTCATGTCCCTGGACGCTGGCCGGTCCGCCGCTGAAGACGCCGTCGGCGGCGAAGATGCCGGCGTAGAGATTCCCTTTGTCGGCGCCGGTGTCCAGCCCGTACGGGTACCGCGACACGAGCTGCTGAATCTCCAGGTAGTCGGACGCCGTCAGCACGCCGGGCTTCGACGGCGTCGTCGCAATCCGCTGCATCGGCGCGATGGCCGCCGTGGGCGTCGTGACGTCGAAGCCACCTTGCGACGCGATGAAATGCCGGTACTTGAACCGCCAGCCGTCGGGCGTCCGCTCGTACTCGTCGTCGTAGTGGCCGCCGCCGAAGATGCGGCTCGGCATGCCGTTGTCGCCGAACACGAGCTGCGCGAGGTACTCCTTGCCGATCGCGCCGTCTGCGGTGGGCTCGATGACGTGATCCATGAGGAAGTGAAACGCCGAGTGCGGACCGCGTTGAAAGCGCCGCGCGGTCGCGGCCAGCGCGTCGGCCCCCGTCGTGCCGCCGGTACGCTGGCCGAAGACGCCGTCGGCCGCGAACAGATTCGCGTACGCGCGGCCCTCGTCGGTGCCGTTGTCCACGGCATAGGGATACCGCGACACCAATTGCTGGATCTGCACGTAATCCATCGCCGTGAGCGCGGGGACCGCTCCAGGCGTCCGCTGCGCGTGCACGACCGCGAGCGCTGTCACGCTCACCCCGATCGCCATCGACAGCCGTCGCTTCGTCATGCTGCTACCTCCACGCGCGTCATGATCCCTCAACGGGCATGGCGACGTCACGCCATAAACGCGTCAGCGTCCGCTGCGCGTCGGTGATTTCCCGCTTGCCTTTCGAGGTGACGTGAAAGAACTTGCGCGCCCGGCTGAGGCGCCGCGACGCTCGAAGGCCCCGCGAAGACGAGACGTACCCTTTCCGTCCCAGGCGCTCGAGCGCCGCGTACACACTGCCGACGCAGTCCGCGCCGACCTCGGCGAGCTGGCGCGCAATCAGTGCTTCGTTCGCCTCACGTCCAACGCAGAGCAGCGCGACGAGCACCAGGAGTTCCTGCTTCCCGAGCCGCTTCTTCGCCATACTGATCGATCCATTTGGCGAGTTGGCGATTTGGTGATCGGTGATCGGTGAGCTGGTGATCTGGTGATTTCACATCGCGAAATCACCAGATCACCAGACGAGTCAATCGAGCATCGCTTAGAAGTTGAGTTGCGCGCTCAACTTGTAGAGGCGGCCGTCCATGATGCGCTGCGGCGTCAGCCACGCGCCGTACGCCGCGTTGAACTGCATCACCGGGCTCACGTTGAACAGGTTGTAGGCGTCGGCGTTCACGGTGACGCTCATCCTGGCCACGTGGAGCGTTTTGGACAACCGCAGGTCCAGTTCGTTCGCGCGATCCCCATACAACGTGCCCGGCGCGATCAGGTTGACCGTGACGTTCGGCGCGCCGCCCGAGAGCGGACGGCCGAGCGACGGCTGCACCAGCGCGTTCGGGACGATGTAGTTGGCCGCCACCACCGGACCGGGCACGCTCTGCATCGTCGCCGCGACCGTGACGTCGGCGCGCGGGACCGTGTAGGTGCCGAGCATCTTGAACTGGGTCTGCCCCATCCAGTTCGTGACCGCGTGGCAGTACGGGCCACCGGTGGGCGTGGCGCCCGGCGCCGCAGCACCGAATTCGCCGATGGCCGTCGCGCTCGGCGAGTTCTTCAGCACGTTGCACATGTCCGTGACGGTCTGGCCGGTGCTCATGCCGCCCTGGAGCAGGATGCCGTGCTTCAGGCGCGCGTTCACGCTGATGTCCACGAACTGATCGTGCTCGAACTGCCCGCCCAGATCGCTCGCCAGCGTGATGTAGTTGTTGGTCTGCCCGAAGAACGCCGGGTTCGTGTCGTACAGCCCGCTGATCGTGTACCCGCCGCCGCCCGGAAGGCGCGCATCCGTGGGCGCCACGATGCTGAACGGGCTGAACGACGCGGGCGTCACCGCGAGGTTCTCTTCGACCTGGAAGTTGCCGAACCAGCGCAGGTAGTAGCCGACCTCGATGCCGACGCCGTTCGACAGCTGCTGCTGCACGGCCGTCGAGAACTCCCAGTTGTACGCCCGGTTGCCCCAGCCGAAGCTCGTGTCGGGGTTGAACTGCGTCGCCGACGTCGGCAGGCCGAAGTTGAGGCTCGACACCTGCTGACACTCGCCGTTCGCGGTCAGGATCGTCAGCGTGCAATCCGGCGCGAAGTTGTGGTTCGCGTCGTTCCAGCCGCGCGTGACGGTGTTGATGATGCCGGCCGGGTTGCCCTTGTTGCTGACGCCCAGCACGTACTTGCCGAGGTTCACCTTGAGCGCCGTCTTCCCGTTGCCGAACACGTCGTAGGCCGTGCCGATGCGCGGCGTGATGTCCTTGACGTTGATGCCGGTGACGGCCGGGAACGACAGGTTGCGGTTCGGCTGCAGCGGAGCCGGGCCCAGCGTCTGCACGGGATACCCGGCGTCGTACTGGTCGTACCGGACACCAAGGTTCATCGTCAGACGCTTCATCGTCCACCGATCCTGCGCATACAGGCCGATCTCGCCGTTCACCTGCGAGGCGCTCGTCGTCGGCGTGCCGTACATCGTCAGCAGGTTCGGGACGCCGTTGTTGAACCGGTAGTACAGGTTCGACGTGTTGGACATCGACGAGCCGGTCGTGTGCGCCCAAGTGTCGGTGAAGCCGAACTTGAACGCGTGCGCGCCGGTCACGTACGACACCGACGCGACGGCATCCCAGATGCTCTGATCCGTGTAGCCCAGCGTCCCGCCGATGCCGCCGTCGCCGCCGCGCCCGCGGTAGAACAGGTTGGTTGACTGTTCGAGCACGGGAATCAGCGTGTTCCAGGTCGTGCCGAAGCCGGTGTCGCCCATGTCGGGCCGGTTGCCGAACGCCTCACCGCGGTTGGCGAGCCGCGCGTCGATGAGGAGCTTGCTCGAGACCGTCGAGGTCCAGCCGCCCTGAATCAGACGCAGCTTGGGGAACCGATACGCGACGCGCGACTCCGTGGACACGCCCGCGCGGCCGTCGTCCCAGTTGCGCGTCTGCGTGTCTGCATAGACCGAGAACTTGTTCTTCTGGTTCGCCTGCGCCGTCAACCGCGCGCCGAAGCTCTTCTGCGTAATCTGGAAGGCTTCCTGATCGCCCGTGTCGGCGGCGTAGAGCCACTTCGCGGGATCGCCCGCGTTGAGGTTCGCGAACTGGCCCGCGATGTAGTTCTGGTTGCTCTGCACACGGCCCGACGTGAAGAACCACAACCGGTCTTTCACGATGGGACCGCCGACCGCGGGGTTGACGTCGTACGCGAGTTTCATCGCGTTGGGCGCGGGCAACCCGGCCGCCTGCAGTTCCGGCGTCAGGTTGTTGTTCTGCCACCAGCGGTTGACGCCGCTGCCGAAGAACGATCCGCTGAACCGGTTGCCGCCCTCTTTCGGCACGTAGTTCATGCTCGGCCCCGCGAACGGGTTCTCGGCCGACATCGCGCTGTAGTCCACCGTGACTTCCTGGGCCGCGCCCGTGTCCGGAACGTAGTTGGAGAACTCGCCGGGCGACAGCACGTTGCCGAGGCGCACGCCGTCGTACTGCAGGCGCGTGTCGTACGTGCGGCTGCCGTGGATCGAGAACGTGGTGTTCTGCAGGTTGTTCGTGCCGCCGACGTCCTGCAGCGCGCCGCGTCCCGGCTGCGCCGCCGAGACGCCCGGGATGAGCACGATCTCGTTGATGTGGCTGCGTCCCGCGGGAATCGCGTTGATCACCTGCTCGGAGAAGACGCGCTGCTCCTGCGACGTCTGCACGTCCACGACCGGCGTCTCGCCGCTGACCGTGACCGTTTCCGAGACGTTGCCGAGGCTCAGGTCCGCGTTCACCACTGCGACGAACGAACCTTCGAGCGCCACGCCCTCGCGTTTGAAGGTGTTGAATCCCTGCAGCGTGAACGTCACCGCGTAGGTGCCGGGCCGCAGGTTCTCGATCCTGTACTGTCCGGTCGCGTCAGTCACCGCGACGCGGACCTTCTCGATCAGCGCCGGGCTCGACGCTTCGACCGTCACCGCGGGCAGCACGCCGCCCGATGCGTCCTTGACGGTGCCCGCAATCGACGCACCGCCGGCCGATTGTGCGTAAACCGCCGCCGGTAGAAACAATGCCAGCCCAACCAGGAACGCCAGACGCTTCACCACAGACATCGCCACGTCCTCCTTGTATGTCCGAACCGCCGGTAAGCTGACGCCCTCAAGGCCGCGTTCGTTTTTTGCAAACGCACGGTAAACGGGACGCCGCGCGGGGCCAATCCTGTGACGTGAAGATATCGAAGTCAAGTGATAAAAGAGCGCGAAAGACGCAAAAGTTCTGGCGCGATCCAACGATCTGCTTTATTGGATTCAGCTGAACAAATGGCGAGGCGAATACCCGCGTGCACGGCCGGCAGCCGCCGGCCGGCGGGTCTCACCGCCGGCGACGGTACACCCGCCGTGCTCCGGGAATCGTCTGACTGAAGGCGTTACTGGCTGTCGTCCGTGCTCTTGGCGCTCTTGGCGCTCTTGACTGGGGCCGCGTTCGCGTTGCCCTCGTCCACGAAGTGCAGGGCTTCAGGGGGCCGCGCGCTCACTTCGAGGACGTGCGGCGCGTTCAGGTCGCGGAACGCCACCAGCGTCCCCGCCAGCAGCTGACGACCGGTGCGATCTTTCCGCAGGATGGCGACGTCGTACGGCAGCTGGCCCGCGCCGTTCTTGATGTCGAGGCGCCCGCCGTGCGCGGCGAGAAACCGGACGATCGACTCGCCCGCGGCGACGTGCATCGGCGTCTCGCCGGCGTCGTTGACCGCGTTGACGTCGAGCCCGAGCTGCTGCACGCAGAACTCCGTTCCCCTGAGGAGATCGGCTTCGGTCGCCGTTTCGTACTCGAGCGCGTCGGCGTTCTGGTCGAACTTGCGGCCAAAGCCGGCCGCAAGGAGGAGCAGCGTGTTGCCGTTCTTCTGGCGCAGGTGCGGGTTGGCGCCGGCGTCGAGCAGGAGCTTCATCAGCACCACGTCGCCGGACTTGGCCGCGCGCATCAGCGGCGTCGTGCCTTCGCCGAGATACCGGTTGCCGGCCGTGTTGTGCCGCTGGAGCAGCGTCGTCTTCAAGGCACTATCCGGCGCGGCGCCGTACGCGAGGAGCTGTTTGACGAGGTCCACCGCGGTCATCTGGCCCGAGGGCCGCGAAGGCGGGCGCCCGTGCATGAACTGCAGCGTGTTCATGTCCACGGCCGCATAGAGCGGCGTCATGCC
The DNA here is from genome assembly GCA_964579765.1 of uncultured Bifidobacteriaceae bacterium. GTDB lineage: Bacteria > Acidobacteriota > Vicinamibacteria > Vicinamibacterales > CAVVIG01 > DATNBT01. Next base: position 14,067 of record CAZOIK010000187.1, on the reverse strand, counting down.
CGTCACGTCCGCGATGTTGGGATCGGCCCCGTTCTCGAGCAGCATCGCCGCGAAGTCGTAATGCGCGTTGATGATCGACACGACGAGCGACGTCATGCCGTCGGCGTCCACCTGGTCGGCGTCCGCGCCCGACTCCATCAGCGCGCGTCCCGCGTCGACGGCATTCTGACGGGCCGCATACATGAGCGCGGTGAAGCCGCCGCGAGGCAGCACCGTCTGACCACCGGTGCGGCGCGCATACGCGGTCGGCGCGGAGTGGACGTTGAGGTCGGCGCCGCACCGCGCGAGCGCGCGCACGACGTCGGCGTGATTCTCGGCGGCCGCCCACATGAGCGCCGTCTCGCCCAGCCAGCTTTCCTTCGCGTTGACGTTCGCGCCGTGCTTGATCAGCGCCTCGACCACCGCCGGCTGCCCGGTCCGCGCGGCGGTCATCAGGACCGTCTCTCCTTCGGGCAGCGCGGCCGTGGCGTCGGCGCCCGCCTGCAGCAGCGCGTCCACGACGGCGACGCTGCCGTTGGTCGCCGCCAGCATCAGCGGCGTGACGCCGTAGCGGTTCGCGACGTTGACCTCGGCGCCGGCATGCAGCAGCAGCCGCACGCTCTCGACGTCGTCCACGCGCGCCGCCCAGTGCAGCGGCGTCGTGCCGTCGGCCGATCGCGTGTTCACGCCGGCGTGCCGGTCGAGCAGCACGTGCAGCGCCTGATGGTTGCGGCTCTGAATCGCGTCAACGAGCGATCCGGCCTGGCCCGCCGCGACCGCAGGCGCGGCAGACAGCACCACGGCCAGCGAGGAGGCGCCGAGAACTCGCAGTGGCGTCGTCATGGCCCGACTAGAGCGACAACCGGCCGGTGCTCGTGCCGAACGTCTGGCCCGGACACCCGAACATCTCGGCGACCGTGACCCACAGGTTGCCGAGCGGCGTGTGCTCGGCCGCCTGGATGTGCTGGCCCTTCGCGATGCTCCCGCCGAGCATGACGAGCGGCAGCGGATACGGCCCGTGCACGTTCGCGTTGCTCATGCCGCTGCCGTAGAAGATGACCGAGTGATCGAGCAGCGAGCCGTCGCCGTCCGGCGTGTTCTTCAGCTTCTCGATGAACTTCGCGAACAGCGAGATGTGATACGCGTTCAGCTTCGCGTGCTGCGCCATCACCTCGGGCTTGTTCCCATGGTGCGAGATCGTGTGGTGCGGCGTGCCGATGCCGATCTCCGGGTACGTCTTCATGCTCGCCTCGCGCGCCATCATGAACGTCGCGACGCGCGTCAGGTCGGCCTGATACGCGACCGCGATGAGGTCGTTCAGCACCTCGACGTGATCCGCGTACTCCTGCGGCACGCCGATCGGCGCGTCCACGGCGGCGACGTCCGACGCGTTCTTCGCCTCGGTCTGCTGGATGCGGCGCTCGATGGCGCGGACGTTGTCGAGATATTCGGACAGCCGGACGCGATCGCGCGCGCCCAGGCCGCGCTCGAGGTCGGTCAGGTCCGACTGAATCGAGTCGAGCACGCTCGCGTCCTGCCGCAGCTGCGCGGCGCGCTGCGCCTTGGTGCCCGGACGGCCGAACAGCCGCTCGAACACGACGCGCGGGTTGATCTCCATCGGCACCGGCTCGGTCGGGCTCGCCCAGGCGATCGTGTTCATGTAGGCGCACGCGTAGGCCGGGCTGCAGCCGCCGACGTAGCCCGTGAAGTCCTCCGTCGCGACTTCGATCGACGGGAACGGCGTCTCCTCGCCGATGTGCTTCGCGATCACCTGGTCCACCGTCGTCCCGAGGTGGAAGTCCTGGCCTTCGGTCTTCTTCGCGATGGCGCCGCTCAGCCACGCGGCCGACGCGGTGGCGTGGCTGTCGTCGTTGCCCGGGCGATCGAGGTTGCTCACGACCATCAGCGAGTCGCGGTACGGCTCGAGCGCCTTGAGGATCGGCGTGAACTCGAAGCCGGTCCCCAGCGTCTTCGGCGTGTACTCGCTCATGATCGCGCCGTGCGGGATGTAGAACCCGCCGAAGCGCATCTTCGGCGCGGCGGCCGTCTTCGCCGACGCCGTCAGCGCGGGCACCATCGCTTCGAGCAGCGGCAGGCCGACGACGGCACCGACCCCACGGAGGAACGTCCGGCGCGGAAGAGCTTTCTTCGTGATGAACATGGATACTCTCCTCAATTGCCTGCGGCGACCGGATCTCGAGCGTCGCGTGGCGTCATGCTCTCTTGAAACGGCGTACTGGTAGCAATCCCGAGAATCAAAGCCGAGAACCGATAGTCGTGCGTGGCCGCGTCCGCGACGATCTGCCGCACGACGGGCATGTCGTGATAGTCGAGCCCGCGGCCGAGCGCATATGTCATCAGCTTCTCGGTGAGCGTGCCGACGAAGACGTCGGGCCGCTTCAGCAGCGCCTGACGCAGGCTCGCGATGCCGTTCAGCTGCGTGCCGTCGAGGAACTGGCCCGACGCGTCAATCGCCGTGCCGGCGTCCACGGTGCGCCACGAGCCCACCGCGTCGAAGTTCTCCATCGCGAAGCCGAGCGGGTCCATCAGCTTGTGGCAGCTCGCGCACACGGCGTTTGCCCGGTGCTTCTCCATCTGCTGCCGCATTGTCAGCACCTTGCCGTCGTCGGCCGTCTCCTTGAGCGCCGGCACGTTGGGCGGCGGCGGCGACGGCGGCATCCCGACGAGGTTGGTCAGGATCCACTTGCCGCGCTCGACCGGCGAGGTGCGGTTGGCGTTCGAGGTGGACGTCAGGATGCTGCCCTGCCCGAGGATCCCGCGGCGCGCGTCGTCGGTCACCGTGACGCGGCGGAACTGGCTGCCGTAGATGCCGGGCATCTTGTAGTGCTTGGCGAGCCGCTCGTTGACGAACGTGTAGTTGGCCGTGAGCAGGTCGAGGACGCTGTGGTCCTCGCGCATGATGCTGTCGAAGAAGAGCTCGGTCTCGCGCGCGAACGAGCGGCGGAGGTTGTCGTCGAACTCGGGGAAGAGATCCTCGCTCGGGACGGAATTCTTCAGGTTGCGCAGCTGCAGCCACTGCCCCGCGAAGTTCTGGACGATCGCGTCCGACTTCGGATCGGCGAGCATCCGGTGCACCTGCTGCGCAAAGACCGCCGGGTCGTGCAGGCGCCCCTTGGCGGCGATGCCGAGCAGCTCGTCGTCCGGGATGCTGCTCCAGAGGAAGAACGAGAGGCGCGACGCCAGCGCGTAGTCGTCGAGACGAAACGCCGTGCCCGCCGCCGTGCCCGCCGGTGCGCGCTCGACGCGCAGCAGGAACTTCGGGCTCGCCAGAATGCGGTGCAGCGCGCGCTCGACGCCCGTGTCGAAGTCTTTCTCCTTGCGGCCGGCGCGGTAGAACTCGAGCAGCCGCTGCAGGTCGGCGGGCGACTCCTGGCCGCGATACGCACGATGCACGAGCGTCGAGAGAATGCGCGTCGCGCACGGCTCTTCGTCAGCCGCCGTCGTCGGGTGGCAGACGAAGATCCGGTGGCGGCTCGGCGTGTCGCCCGGGCCCGCGATGTTGAACGGGCCGGTGATGGCGAGCGTGCGGATCTGCGGCTGGCCCGTCGCGTCGAACGAATCGAAGGAGCTGCGGTACTGCTGCAGATGGCGCGTGTTCTCGCCGAGCGATCGCTGGAGAAACGCAACGCCGACGTCGTGCGGCCCCGCCGTGACCTTCACGCGCACCCGCAGCTGGGCGTCCACGGCGTCTCCGCGCGACAGCCGCTTCGGGTCGGCGGGAGCCGTGCGGTCCTGCGCGGGCTGAATCACCGGAGCCGCCCCGCCGATCGCCGTCAGGAAGATGCGCGCGCCGTCAAGCGTGAACTCGACCTGGCGCGGATCTTCGAGGCCGCGCGGCGCATCCACGTTGGTCCGCATGAGCTGGGCCGAGATCTGATATTCGCCGTCGAGCGGGAACGTGTAGTGCTGGAGCATCCCGCCCACCGTGCCGAACGGCTGGCCTTCGACGTGCTCGTCCTGCGAGTAGTCCTGGCGCATCACGAACGTGTCGGACCCCGGCGTGACATCGCGATCGCCGACGGCCAGCGCGCTCAGCCGGCCCGCGACCGTCACGTACCGCTCGAGCAGCACCGACGAAAACCCGAGCGCCTCGGCGACGTTGTCGAACCCGAACGCCGAGTCGTCGGCCGGCAGGAGCGTCGAGACGTCGCCGATGTCGAGCGCCAGCAGATCGCGAATCGCGTTGGCGTACTCGGCGCGGTTCATCCGGTGCGGCAGCGGATCGCCGGGATACGGATGCAGCGCCGCCGCGCGATCGAGATCGCCTTCAAGCTTCAGCAGGACGTGGTCGTAGGCCGCCTCGTCGGGCCGGCGCGCGCCGAGCGGCGGCATCGCGTGCCGCTGCATCTTGCGGACGACACGCTCCCAGATTTCAGCGTTGGCCGGAATGTCCGCCGTATCGACGTTCTGCAGGCTGAGGCCCGCGGTCTTCGCGCGATCGTTGTGGCACGTCACGCAGTACTGCTTGACCATCGGCGCCACGGGATCGGGCTGCGGCGCGGTGGCCGCCGGCGCGCCGGCCGGACCGCCGGCCGCATGGCCGACACTCACGGCGGCTGCCGCCGCCCATGCCGTCACCGCGATGCCAAGCCAGCGTCGTGTCACGATGCGGAGGTCCTTACTGTCCCGCGCTCGCCTGCGCGCGGGGCGCGTCGGCCGGCGGCACGTAGGTGCGCGACTTGAAACGCCAGCCGTCCGCCGTGCGGACGTAGACGTCGTCGTAGCGTCCGCCGTCGTTGCGGAGCACGGCCTTCCCGGTCGCCCCCTCAGGCGTCACGGCGATGACGACGCCGGCGTTGCGCAACCGCCGGCCGACCGGCATGTCGCGATACACGTCCGCGAAGTTGCCGAGGCTCTCGCCGGCGAGGCGCCGAATGGCGATGAAGTCTTTGCCCGTGAAGTTCGCGGCTTCTTCCTGCGGCGTGATCACGTTGCGCGACTGGAAGCGCCAGCCCTTCGGCGTCTTCACGTAGACGTCGTCGTAGTGGCCGGCCTTGCCGAGGTTCACGCGTCCGGTCACGCCTTCGGCCGAGGCCTGCAGTTCCGAAACGGTCGGTCCGTTGCCGCTGAACGCGCGCCCGGGCGTCGTCGTCGCGCAGTGCGGCTCGCTCTGCACCAGCGCGATCAACTTCTCGCGGCCGACGAGCTCGCCGCGGAAGCCGCTCGCGAACGACCCCGTCACCGGCGCGAAGAGATCCGCGTAGTCCTCCGCGGCACACGTGGACAGCGCCTTGGCGTAATGGGTGACGAGCTCCTGAATGTCAGCGCGGTCGCGATCAGTCAGCTGCGGAGCGGCAGCGCGCGCCGATTGCGCGGACGGGAGTGCAAAAGTGGCCGCAAGGACGAAGGAAAAACCGGTCAGTGAGAGCAGCGTTTTCTGCACGCGTTGCTTCCCTCCGATTGCGAACACCCGCGCCGTTCCGGGGCGCGGCGCAGGCGGTGTACCTGCAGGGCTAATGATACAACCTGCACGCACGGCGCGGGCGTGCATTTTCGCGTCACTTGACAAAAGTGCTAAGCAACCTGAATGCAACTACTTACACAAACAGATCGAGTCGATCTGGCCTTCCAGATCGCGGCAGCGGGTGCGTGTACCCGCTGCCGCGCGCCTGGCAATACCTAAACTGGGGTACCCAGAATTAGAAGTCCATCTCCAGGTTGAACCGCGCGTAGCGCGGATTCTGAATCTGCGTGGGCGTCAGCCAGGTCGCTCCCGTCGTGCCGTACGTGGTGTTGTAGATCTGGATCGACGCCTCGTTGAACAGGTTCTGCACGTCCATCGACACCGAGAACCGCGTCTTCCGGAAGTTGAAGTGCTTGCCGACGCGGAAGTCCACCTGATCCTGGCGCGGCCCGTACATCGAGCCCGGTTGAATGAGCTGGACGCTGGCGAGCGCGGTCGCGCCGGCGGCGAGATTGCGTCCGAGCGAGGGCGCGATCAGCGCGTTGGCCGCCGAGTACGTCGCCGTGACCTGCGCGCCCGGCAGATTCGAGAACACGACCGCGAGATCGACGCCACCCCACGGCAGCGGATAGCTGCCGCGCACGCGGATGTTCGGCTGGAACGGCGGCTTCTGATCGCAGAACAGCAGATCCTGCGGCGAGTTCACGATCCCGCAGTTGTTGTTCTCGGTGCGCCCGTCGCTCATGCCGCCCGACACGATGATTGCGCCCGGCAGCCGCAGGTTCGTGGTGACGTCGATGCCGTTGAAGACCTGCGTCGGCTGGAAGCCGAAGTCCGTGGCGAACGTGTTGTAGTTCGAGGTCTTGCCGAAGAAGGCCGGCTGCACGTCGTACAGCCCGCACTCCTGATAGCCGCCGCCGCCGGGCAGGCCCGCGTTGAGCGGCGCCGTGATGCAGTACGGATCGTAGGCCGACGAGGGAATCGCGGTGTTGTGCGTCACCTGGTGCTTGGTGAACGACGACCGGAAATAGCCCGCGCTCACCGACCAGCCGTTTCGCACCTGGTGATCGATCTGCACCGACTCGTTCCAGTAGTAGTCGCGCACGTTCCAGCCGTGCGTCAGCGCCTGGTTGGTCACCGTGGCGTTCGGGTTGGCCTGGCCGAATGCCAGGTTGTTGATCTGCCCGCACTCGCTGTTCTTGAGCGGGTTGGTCAGATCGCAGTCGGGCAGGAAGTTGCCGTTCGCGTCGGTCCACTGCCGGCTCGCGTTGAGCACCGACGTGTTCACCGGGTTGTACGGGTTGACCTGGTTGAGGCCAAGCCCCGCGACGAACTTGCCGACGAACACCTTCACGGCCGTCTTGCCGTTCCCGAACAGATCGTACGCCGCGCCGATTCTCGGCGAGAAGTTCTTGACGTCGATCACGTTGTCGATGCCGGCGAACTGGCGCGAGCCTTCGAAGTAGCCCGCCTCGAGCGTCTGCGGCGGGATGTAGGCGTCGAAGTAGTCGAAGCGGAGACCGAGGTTCAGCGTCAGCCGGTTCCGCGTCCAGTCGTCCTTCACGTACGCGCCGAAATCCGATCGGATGTTCGACGTGCGCCCGTTCGGCTGCTCCCATTCCTGCAGCGAGTTGGGACGGCCGTTGAGGAGCGTGACGGAGTACGGCCCGTTCGTGTTCGTGTCGATGTAGGAGTAGCCCCACAGATCGGTGAACCCGACCTTCAGCGCGTGCGTGCCGGTGACGTACGACAGCGACCCCTTGATGTTGGTCTGCGGGTATTTGTTCGTGCCCCAGGCGGTCGAGGCGCCGGGATTAGGCGCGCCGAAGTTCATGCCGATCGACTGCTCGAGCTTCGCGACCGTGACGGTGTCCTGCGGCGGCATCGTGTCGCGCAGGCCGCCGTGCGTGCCCGTGAGATCGCGCTGCGGCGTGTAGATCGTGTCGTAGTACGACGCGCCCGCCTCGACGAGGATGCGGTTGCTGATCGGCGACTTCCAGCCGGCCGTCGTGAACTGGTTCGGCTCGGCCGGCGAGTACGTCGTCGCCTCGAGCGAGGTCAGCGAGCCGTAGTTGCGGTTGTAGTAGGTGTGCGGCTGCCAGTCGGTGAACGCGCTGATCTTGTTCCGCGGCGACGCCTGCCACGTCAGGCGGATGTTGCCGCTGCTGTCTTTCTGCTCCACGTAGGCCGGACGCGCGAGGTCCGGGGTGTACGCCCAGCCCTTCGGGGTCGTGTTGACGTAGAGGTTCGGGATGTACTGCTCGATGCCCGACGAGCGCCACGAGTTGAAGAACCAGAGCTTGTCCTTGACGAGCGGACCGCCCCAGGCCGGCGTCACGTCCCAGCCTTCCTTGAGCCCGGCCTGGCTGAAGCCTTTGGCCTTCAGCGCGTCCGGCACGTTGTTGGCGACGACGCCCGACGTCGTGTCGCCGGTGAAGAAGTAGCCGCTGAAGCGGTTGCCGCCTTCCTTCGGCACGACGTTCGAGATGATGCCGCTCATGCGGTTCTCGGCGTCGCCCGCGTCGGTCGTCACGGCGACTTCCTGCACGAACGCCTGCGTGATGTAGTAGTTCGTGCCGCCGCCGCCGACGGCCGCCGACTCCTGCGTGGAAAAGCCGTCGATCGCCGTGAAGGTTTCCTGGCCGTTGCTGCCGTGAATCGACGTGCCCTTCTGCGTGAAGCCAAGGCCGCCGAGGTTCACGCCGGTCACGCCGGGAATCGTCGCGATATACCCCGAGGGATCGCGGTTGAGGATCGGCAGACTCTGCATCTCCGTCTGCCCCACCGTCTGCGAACGCGACGCCTCACGCGTGTCCACGAGCGGCGCCTGCCCGGTCACGGTCAGCGTCTCGGCGACTTCGCCGATGCGCAGGTCGGCGTTGACGGTCGCCGTGAACTGCGCCGGCAGGTTGATGCCGTCGCGCTTGACCGTCTGGAAACCCGTCAGCGTGAACGTCACCGTATAGAGGCCGGGGCGCAGGTCAACGATTTCGTACGCGCCGACGCCGTCGGTCACGACCGTCCGGCTCTTCTCGATCAGCACGGGGCTCGCCGCCTCGACGGTCACTCCGGGGAGCACCGCGCCGCTCGAGTCCTTGACGACTCCCGCGATGCGGCTCTGCGCGAACACGGTCGCTGGAAGGGCTCCAACGAGGACGAGAGCCACGACTCCGGCCAACGCGAGCGTCCGGCCCGCCTGCCACTGCACCCGCTGACGACTGCTCACCATCATCCTCCCCCACTGAGAAACCGGCGGCCGGACCGCACACTGCTCATAGCAGTTGTTTCAGACGCGCGACCACGGCGCACGCCCGCTCCGTTGCGGAAACGGGCTGGAATCAGATCAATCTGATATCACCACTTTGCGCGAAGCGCCGGCCATCTTAGGGAGGTTCTGAATGGAATAAAATTACTATCCCATGACGTCGCGCGGCGTTGGCGCCACGGGACTCCAGCCGGTTGGATCGGGCGACGGCTACCGGGCGGCCGGCCCGGGCGGCCGGCACACGAAGCTGCCCGGATCGTCGGGGCTGCCGCCGCCGCGAGGCTGCGACACGGACGGGAACGCGCAGACCTTCCTCGGCCGCGCGGCGGCGTGGGGCGCCTGCGTGGTGACGACGATGTCCGCCGGGGCCGTGCCGGCTGTCTTCCACGTCCGCAGCGCGGCCGGCACGTCGAAGTGGACGGTGTAGGCCGAGTCGTACGTGACGTCGAGGCAGTGGTTCATGCCGGGAATCATGAACAGGCGGACGGCGTCGCGCGTCGCCGCGTCGCCGAGCGTGCGGCGGACGCTCTCGTAATAGGTGATGTTGTTGCCGGGCGGCAGATCGTCGTTCCACCCGCCGAGCAGCAGCAGCTTGCCGCCGCGCCTGACGAACGGGCCCAGATCCGGGTTCGTCGCGTTGATGACGAGGGTGTCTTTCGCATCCGCCCGATCGACGTCCGCGGCGAAATCCGGCCGCCACGATCGGTAATCCCACTTCGGATCGCGGAAGATCACGTACCGATAGAACGCCTCCGAGTACGGGTACGGATGCGACTGCAGCGTCATCGGCGCCCACGACATCTCGCTGCCCGGCACCATGCCGGCGTAGATGGGCGCGTGCGTGCGCGCGTGCGTCGGCGTCTGATAGACCGTCCGCACGGCCTGCACCTGCGCGGGCGTGAGACAGGTCGGTGCGTCGCCGCCGCGACACGTGAGTACACCGGGATCGAAGCGGCAATGCGCCGGGTCTTCGATGACGCCGTCCTTCACGCCGTCGTTCGCGTCGCAGGCGGCCAGCGCGGCCTGGTGAATCAGCGGGTACTTCGCGGCGGGAATGAAGCTGGCGCTGTCCTTGTGCGTGGCCCAGTACATCCACATCTGCGCGATGCCGTGATGCGTGCCGTAGTTGGTGAACCCGGTCGCGCCGGCCGCGTCGAGATCCTCCGGCCAGCGCTGCACTTCGGCCATGATGTCGCGCGATCCGCCGCCGCCGCACTCGTCCATCAGCGTCAGCGCCTGCGGCGCGCCGTAGAACGCCGCGACGAGCGCCTTGCCCTGCTGCACCAGCGCGTGAAACGGCGCGTTGCCGAGATTCGCCATCCGCTCCGGGTGATCGACGACGAAGCTCGGCCCCGTCGCGCCCTCGATGCCGAGATTCGATCCGGCGGTGGCGGCGCCGCTCCGGAGGATGTCGCGCATGCGCGCGTACGGAATCGAGCCGCCCCAGAAGCTGCTGCCCGCCGGCTGGAACTCGTGATTCCACCCGCTCATCGGCAGCCACACTTCGCTCGTCACCGTCGTTCCGCTGACGCCGTTGGTCTTCATCGTCACGCGGCAGAACGACTTCAGATCGGCAAACGGCGCGCCGGGCGTGGACGTGGACGGCGCGACGAATCGTCCGGCCGCCACCGGTTCGGCGGCGACCGCGGCGCCGGACGGCAGCGGCGCCTTCGCCAGGCGCCGGCACGAGGCGTCGGAAGGCTGCGCGCGGGCGAGCCCCGTCACGGCCAGACACGCGACGAGCAGCGAAAGGGTCCGGCGGAAATCAACAGGCATGGCTGACCGTCAGGCCGCGCACTGTAACAAGGCGCCAACGAGGAGTCAACCTCGGGGAGCTGACATCTGACATTGTCAGTTCTGCCATCTCGGCCGGCCTCCGCCGGCCGGCCCTGGCGCGTATTTCATAGAGAATCTGCGGCATCTCCGCCGACGGCCGGTTGAACGCCAAAGGCCAACTAGTATAATTAGATTTCTCTGTGGGCCTGGCGCTGATGTCCTGTCGCGGGCGGTGGACGGCGTGAGCGCGCGATACGCGGTCGCCGCGTCGTGCCTGTCCATCCTGGTCTGCGCCGCCGCGCGCAGCGTCGCCGCCGATACGCCCGCCTCGTCGGCTCGGCCAGCCGCGCTCGACGCCGCCGGCGCGCACGCCATCGTCACGAAGTACTGCGTCACGTGTCACAACGAGCGGCTCAAGACCGCCGGGCTGCTGCTCGATCGCATGGACATCGCGCACCCGGGCGACGCGCCGGAGGTCTGGGAGAAGGTCGTCAGAAAGCTGCAGACGCGCGTGATGCCGCCGGCGTCGGCGCGCCGGCCGGACGAGGCGACCTACACGCAGCTCCAGGGCTGGCTGGAATCGCAGCTCGATCGCGCAGCCGCTGTGTCGCCCAACCCGGGACGTCCGCTGCTCCATCGTCTGAACCGCGCCGAGTACGCCAACGCGATTCGCGACCTGCTCGACCTCGACGTGGACACGACGTCCCTGCTGCCACCCGACGATGCGGCGTACGGGTTCGACAACATCGCCGACGTGCTCGGCGTCTCGCCGGTCCTGATGGAGCGGTATCTGTCGGCCGCCGGCAAGATCAGCGCGCTCGCCGTCGGCGATCCGGCCATCGCGCCGGGCGCGGACACCTACCGCGTCCGTCAGGATCTGTCGCAGGACCAGCGCATCGACGGCCTGCCGCTCGGCACGGTCGGCGGACTGGCCGTGCGTCACCAGTTCCCGCTCGACGGCGAGTATCGGATGCAGGTGACGCTCTTCCGCAACAACACGAACACGATTCGCGGCCTCGAGTCGGCGCATCAACTGGAAATCTCGATCGACGGCGAGCGCGTGCTGCTGAAGACGATCGGCGGCGGCACGCGCGATCGCGCGGCCGCCAGAAACGTGGAAGCGGGCCTGCGCGTCAGCCTGCCGCTGCACGCGGGCCCGCATGACGTCGTCGCCACGTTTCTGCGCCAGACAGGCGTCACGAGCGAACGCATCCAGCCGTTCCTGCGGAGCTCCATCGACACGTTCGTCGCCACCGGCCGGCCGCACATCGAGACGCTGACGATCACGGGCCCCTTCAATCCAACCGGACCGGGAGACACTCCGAGCCGCCGGAGGATCTTCGTCTGCCGTCCGTCGCGCGAGCTGAGCGAGCGGGCCTGCGCCACGAAAATCGTGTCCCTGCTGGCCCGGCGCGCCTACCGGCGGCCCACCACCGCAGACGACGTGCAGCCGCTCCTGACGTTCTACGATCTCGGCCGGCGCAAGGGCACGTTCGACGCGGGCATCCAGATGGCGCTTCGGCGCGTCCTCGCCAGCCCGAAATTCGTCTTTCGCGGCGAGCACGAGCCCGCGAACCTCAAGCCGGGCGACGTCTACGCGCTGACCGGATCCGAGCTCGCGTCGCGGCTGTCGTTCTGGCTCTGGAGCAGCATTCCCGACGATCACCTGCTCGCCGAAGCCCAAGCCGGCACGCTGTCAACCGGGGCCGGCATGGTGGCGCAGGTGCGCCTCATGCTGGCCGATCCCAGAGCCTCCGCGCTCACGACGAACTTCGCCGGCCAGTGGCTGCACCTCCGCAACCTGCGCAGCATCGTGCCCAACTCGAGCGAGTTCCCGGATTTCGACGACAACCTGCGCCAGGGACTGGAGCGCGAAGCCGAGCTCTTCTTCCGGAGCATCGTCACCGAGGACCGGTCCGTCCTCGATCTGATGACCGCCGACTACACGTTCCTCAACGAGCGCGTCGCGAAGCTGTACGGCATTCCCGGCGTGTACGGCACGCAGTTCCGCCGCGTGCACCTGACCGACGACGCGCGCCGCGGCCTGCTCGGCAAGGGCGCCGTGCTGATGGTGACGTCGCACCCCGACCGGACGTCGCCGGTCGTGCGCGGCAAGTGGGTGCTCGAGAACCTCGTCGGCCTGCCGCCGGCGCCGCCGCCGCCGAACGTGCCTCCGCTCAAGGATCGTGACGCCGGCGCGCAGCCACGCACCATGCGCCAGCAGATGGAAGAGCATCGCGCGAGCCCGGTCTGCGCCGGATGTCACAAAGTGATGGATCCGATCGGCTTCGCGCTCGAGAATTTCGACGCCGTCGGCGCCTGGCGCACGAGCGACGGGGGCGCGCCCATCGACGCCTCGGGGCAGCTCGCCGACGGCACGCGCGTCGAAGGCGTCGTCGCGCTGCGCGAGGCGCTCGTGAAGCGCCCGGAGATCTTCGTCGGCACGTTCACGGAGAAGCTGCTGACGTACGCGCTCGGGCGGGGGCTCACCGCGGACGACATGCCGGCGGTCAGGCGCATCGTGCGCGAGGCGGCGGCGGACAACTACCGGTTCTCGTCGCTCGTCGCCGCCATCGCCCGCAGCACGCCGTTCAGGTTGAGAGTCGCGCCGCCGCACGACGAACATCCGGCGGAGACAGTCGCCCGCACGGCCGCACATTGAGAAGGAGCTAGGGGTCCCATGTTCATCAAGAAGACCGCGTTGCCGAGACGAACGTTCCTGCGCGGCATGGGCGCAGCCGTCGCGCTTCCGCTTCTTGACGCGATGGTGCCGGCGGCGACCGCAACGGCGAAGACGCCGGCCGCGCCGCCGAAGCGGTTCGGCGCCGTCTACATTCCCAACGGCGCCATCATGGAACAGTGGACCCCTGCCGCCGAGGGCCGCGGCTTCGAGTTCACGCCGATCCTCAAGTCGCTCGAGCCGTTCCGCGATCAGATGGTCGTCGTCAGCAACCTGATGCGGGCCGGCGGCGACTCGGTGACCGACCACGCGGTGGCTTCCGCTGGCTGGCTGAGCGGCGCCGTGGCCAAGCGCACGGAAGCCGAAGACGTGCGCGTCGGCACGACCGTCGATCAGGTCATCGCCAGGAAGATCGGACAGACGACGCCGTTTCCCTCGCTCGAGGTCGCGACGGAAGACTTCACGGGCTTCGTCGGCGGCTGCGTCCCCGGATACAGCTGCGCCTACATGAACACGATTTCCTGGGCGTCGGACACGACGCCGCTGCCCATGGAAATCAACCCGCGCGTCCTGTTCGAGCGGCTGTTCGGCCAGCCAGGCACCACCGGGCAGCGCCTCACCTACATGGCCGAGGATCGGAGCATCCTCGACTCGCTCGCCGGCGACATCACGCAGATGAACCGCCAGCTCGGCAAAGGCGATCGCGCGCGGCTCGACGAGTACCTGGGCGACATCCGCGAGATCGAGCGGCGCATTCAGCGGACGGAGTCACAGAGCGGCAAGGAGATCACCGTCATCGACGCGCCGCTCGGGATCCCCGACTCGTTCGAAGCGCACGTGTCGCTGATGTTCGAGCTGCTCGCCGTGGCCTACCAGGCGGATCTCACGCGCGTCTTCACGTTCATGATGTGCCGCGAGGCGAGCATGCGGACGTATCCGAAC
>CAZOIK010000186.1:0-26570 GCA_964579765.1 uncultured Bifidobacteriaceae bacterium | reverse complement strand
GCCGGTGACGTCAGACGTGCTCGGCACTTCGACGCGAAGACGCTCGCTCCGACGGAAGCGCAGATCCGCGGTCGGCTGTGGCTTGTTGCCCGTCGTCGGCCCGCGCCGGATGAACACGGCGCTCGACGCTTGCGATGCGCCGGCCAGCACGACCGGCACCGACGTCGTCTCGGACGCGCTCGGCGTCTGGCTGCGGACGCGCATCGTGTACTCGCCCGGCGCGATCGCCGTGTCGGGGCTCACAGTCACCAGCGCGCTCGTCGTCCCCGGCGCGATGCGTCCGCGCGCGCTCGAGACGATGTCGCCCGCTGCGTTCAGTAGAATCACTTCGAGGTCCGCGCCAGGAATGCGATCGACGACCTCGCCGACGACCCAGAACTCGGCCGCCGGGTGTCCGTCCGCGCCCGGGTGCCATCCCGCCGTGACGTGTACGCGGAGCGGCAAATCGCGCGTGCCGCCGGCCAGGTTCGCCACCGCAGATGACGCCGCCGCCGCGCGCGCCGCTTCGGCCGTCAGCGGCGCGCGTGGACCCGCCGGTGCCCGCGACGTCTCGGCTCGCGCCACGTCGCCCGCGCGAAGGGCCTGATACCCGCGCCGCGCACGCACCGTCACGCCCGGCCGTCTGACCCGAACGCTGATCGCATGAAACTTGCCGTCCAGCTTCCCGGTCGAGTAGTAGCCAAGCAGGTAGTACGAGCTCAGATCGTCCACCACCCTCCGCAGCGCATCGGCGATGTTGTTGGTGCCGACGATCGCCGTGCCGTCGGTGCCTTCGGCGAGGCGACGCAGGGCCGTCGCTCGCGCCGCCAGCCTGTTGTTCTCTTCAGGGGCCGACAGCGTCGGGTTGGCGAGCGGCCCGGTGCCGACGCCCGCCGACGGCACGATGCCCTCGTCGAACGCCACGAGGCCGCGCGGATCGACGGGATAGAACGACGTGTTCGATCGATTGGCCTCGTCGAGAATCGTCCGCATCCGCTGCTCGTCGTCGATGTTGGCGAGCGTCTGGCGGTCGAGCTCGCACTTGCGCAGCGTCGCTTCGGGCAGGTCGTTGGGATTCGCCGTACTGAGACGTCCGCTGCGCGGGTCGATGCCGAGCGGCGGGTTCCCGGGCGGCTGATCCTGGCCGCCGAGCGGCCGCGTCAGCGACTGATCGGGACGATACAGCAGCCAGCCGTCGGTGATCGCGAGCACGGCCTTGCGCTCTTCCCGCATCCCGCGCAGCGTCTGCACGAGATCCTCGAGCGCGTCGAAGGTCTCCTGCTCGCGGTGGCGCAGGATCATCTCCTGCGCGACGCCCCGGTCGGGCGCGGCGCCGTTGCCGGGCGGCGGCGCGATGCCCGGATAGCAGAAGGCGTACGAATCCTCGGTGGGATCGGCGGGCAGGAGCGAGTCGCGTTTGCCCCACCAGTCGTTCCCGACGAGGCGCTCGATCGCCAGGTTGCGGCGCGCGAACGTCACGTCGCGCGCGCGCATCGGCGGCACCATCAGGCCGACGTAGTCGTCCGGGCCGAGCAGCCGGTTCAGCGCGTTGACGATCTCGCGTGAGATCTGACGTGACGCTCCCTGTTCGACATGCTTTGGATCGAGGAACAGCACGAACACGCGCGCGCGGGGATCCCGCACCGCCTGGCGCGACTCGGCGACGGTGTTCGGCTCGGGCCGCCCTTCGCCGACGCCCGCGGCGCGGATGACAACGTGCTCGAACTGCTCGATCTTCTGGGGGACGCGGTCTTCGGAGACCTCGAAGTCCGCGGCGGTAAGGTCGGTCACCGGCGTGCCGTCGCGCGCCGTCGGGAACGCATCGACGCGGACGTAGTTGGCCTCGGCGCGGAAGGTCGGCTGCGGCAGCTCGTCCTGCGCCGCGGGCACGGCGAGCGCCGCGAGCATCGCCGCGACGACGACCGCGAGCGCGCGCGCCGGACGGCACTCGGTCATGCCGCGAGTTTACAACGGGCCTTCCGCGAGCAGTGTGGCAATTTGCTGACGCACGCGCTCGATGAGCTCGTCGCGCGCCTCGACGTCGGCGCCGCGCGTCTCGACGGGCGCGCCGATGCGGATGGTGAGCCTCACCGGCCGGACAATGGCGCTGCCCTTCACCATGGCCGCGCGTCCGCCGGAAATCGCGACGGGGACGATGGGGGCGCCGGCCTTGATGGCCATCCGGAACCCGCCCTTCTTGAACGGCAGCAACTCGTCTGTCCGGCTGCGCGTACCTTCGGGAAAGATCAGGAACGACGCGCCCGCGCGCAGCGCGGCCGCGCCTTGCTCGATCGACCGCATCGCGGCTTCCTTGTTGCGCCGATCGATCGGGATGAACCCGGCCATGCGGAACGCGCGCGCCAGCAGCGGAATCTGATCGATCTCGTGCTTGTAGAGCACGCGCAGGCGCGGATGCAGCGCGCGGAACAGCACGGGCGGATCCACGTTGCTCTGGTGGTTCGCGCAGAACACGGCGGCGCCGCGCGGGAGATGCTTCCGCCCCACGACTTTGTAGCGGATGCCGGCGAGCGACAACCCGAGCTGATCGCCCCAGTGGCCGAAGATGTACAGCACGTCCACCCAGCCGGTCGTCATCGCGATCAGCATGCCGAGAGGCGCGGCGACGAGCACGTAGAGCGAGACGGCGACATAGGCCAGGAACGACCGGATGGCGGCGACGAAAAGAAAAACGCCCGTCGCAGCGGGTGCTGGACGGGCGTCGTGCGTCGCGTTCAAGTGACTTCTAAGTTCTAACTTCTAACTTCTAGGAGGCCCGCGCGGCCCGGCGGGCCGGCGCCGCGGCCGTCGTCGTCGCGCGCGGCGCGACCTTCGCCACCTTCGCGCGCGCCGGCGACGCGGCGGTGCGGGCGCGGCGGGTGAAGCAGCGCTCGAGCGCGCGATCGACGCGGCCTTCGATTTCGGCGGCCGTCTCGCGCATCACTTCCGACACTTCCGAGATGATGAGGAACTTGGCGCGATCGAGCATGCGCTTTTCGCGGAACGACAGGCTCTTCGACTTGGCGAGGAACGTCAGGCTCTTGAGGACGTCGGCGACGTCGTAGATCGAGCCGCTGCGCATCTTGTCCGAGTTGTCCTTGAAGCGTCCCTTCCAGTTCTGGTGGTTGTCGATCTTGCCGTCGCCGAGGAGAGTGAACAGCCGTTCGACTTCTTCGTCCGTAATGGCGCGGCGGAGGCCGACGCCGTCAACGTTGGCGATTGGGACGAGCACCATCGTCTCGTTGGCGACGATGCGAAGGTGGTAGAAGCCGCAGGTGGTGCCGAGAATGGTTTTTTCTTCGATGCGTTCGACGATCCCGAGACCATGATTCGGGTAAATGACCTTGTCACCGACTTCAAACGTCACGGTTCCCCCTGTCCGCTGTGATGATGCAGTGCTGTATGGAAGGCCTGCGAGCGTCCCGGCAGCCTTTTCACTATAGCGTACTTAGCAGGGCAAAACAACGAGAAAGGGCGGAAAACAAAGGAGTTTTCGCACTTTCGCGCAGTATCTTCGCGTCGGCTAAGTAGCTCAGCCTCGTAGGGTTGGCGGAACGCCCGCGCAAACGCGGGCGGTATACTGTGCATTCGGTCTGCAGCCGACCATCTCAGCCGTGCCGGAGTGGTGAAACTGGCAGACGCGCGGGACTCAAAATCCCGTGGGGTTCACGCCCCGTGAGGGTTCGATCCCCTCCTCCGGCACCAAGTATCACGTTACGCGGCAGTTACCCATCGGCAGTACGATCGCGCTTTTCCATGCAAACCGCTGAAGCCCGGCCGCGCGCCCTTCACGACCCGTCGCTCTACACCAACCGCGAGCTGAGCTGGCTCGAGTTCAACCAGCGCGTCCTCGACCAGGCGGTCGCCGACCACCATCCGCTCCTCGAGCGCGTCAAGTTCCTCGGCATCGTCGCGTCCAACCTGGACGAGTTCTTCATGGTGCGCGTCGCGACGCTGCGCAAGCGGCAGCGCGCCGGCCTTGAGCAGGTCTCGCCCGACGGCCTGACCGTCTCCGAGCAGCTCAAGGCCATCCGCGATCGCGCGCTGAGGATGATGCGCGATCAGGCCGCATGCTGGCAGGATCGCCTGCGTCCCGCGCTCGGCGACGCGGGCGTCACGTTTCTCGAAGAAGACCAGTACACCGACCGCATCCGCCGGCACCTGGCCGCGTACTTCCGCAGCGACGTCTTCCCGCTCCTGACGCCGCTCGCATTCGACCCGGGCCACCCGTTCCCGCACATCTCGAACCGCAGCAAGAACTTCGCGGTAGCCGTGCGCCACAACCGCCGCACGAAGTTCGCGCGCGTCAAGATTCCCGACATCCTGCCGCGCTTCGTGCCGCTGCCTGGAGCCGCGACCGACGGGCCGACGTTCGCGTTTCTCGAAGACGTCATCCGCCAGAACCTCGATCAGCTCTTCCCCGACGTCGAAGTCCTCGACGCGCACCTGTTCCGGATCATCCGCGACACGGACATGGAGCTGCAGGACGACGGCGCGCTGGATCTCCTCGAGTCGGTCGATCAGAGCCTGAAGAAGCTGCGCGAGGCGCCGCCGTGTCTGCTGCAGGTCGAGAGCACGATGCCGCGGCGGGTGCTGAAGATTCTCGTCGAGAACTTCGAGGTCGAGGACGACATCGTCATGCACAGCCGCGATCGGCTGGCGTTCGCCGACTGGCGCGCGCTGCACGCGCTGCCGATGCCGACGCTCAAAGACGCGCCCTTCGTCCCGCGGACGCTCTGGCCGCCGCACCACGAGACGCCGGTCTTCGACGACATCCGCGAGCAGGACCGCCTCGTCCACCACCCGTTCGACTCGTTCTCGTCGGTCGAGACGTTCATCCGCCAGGCGGTCGCCGACCCGGGCGTCGTCGCCATCAAGATGACGCTCTACCGCATCGGCCAGGACTCGCCGCTCGTCGATCTGCTGATCGAAGCGGCCGAGTCGGGCAAGCAGGTCGCCGTGCTCGTCGAGCTGAAAGCGAGGTTCGACGAGCGCAACAACATCCGGTGGGCGACGCGGCTCGAATCGGCCGGCGTCCACGTCGTCTACGGCGTCGAGAACCTGAAGACGCACTGCAAGCTGTGCCTGATCGTGCGCAAGGAGGTGGATGGCGTCCGCCGGTACGTCCACGTCGGGACGGGCAACTACAACCACGTGACGTCCACGATTTACACTGACTTCGGCCTCTTCACCGCCGACGCGGCGATTGGAGACGACGTGTCGGACGTCTTCAACTACCTGACCGGCTACTCGAAGCGGAAAGAGTATCGCGAGCTGCTCGTCGCGCCGGTCAGCCTGCGATCGGGCTACCTGGCGCTCCTCGACCGCGAGATCGAACACGCGCGGGCGGGCCGCCCGGCGCACGTCATCGTCAAGAACAACGCGGTCACCGACCCGGCCGTCATTCGCGGGCTCTACCGCGCCTCGCAGGCGGGCGTCGAGGTAGACATGATCGTCCGCGGCGTCTGCTGCCTCAAGCCCGGCGTTCCCGGTGTCAGCGATCGCATCCGCGTGCGGTCGATCGTCGGCCGCTTTCTCGAGCACTCGCGGGTCTACTGGTTCGCCAACGGCGGCGCGCCCGAGGTCTACATCGGCAGCGCCGACCTGATGGAACGCAACCTCGATCGGCGCGTCGAAGCGGTCTGCCGCGTCCGCGACGCCGGCCTCGGCGATCACATCCGCTCGGTCGTGCTCGACACCTACCTCCGCGACACCGAGCGCGCGTACGTGCTGCAGGGCGAGCGGTATGAACGCGCGTGCGCGGGCGACGGCCCGCGTGTCAACTCGCAGGAGGAGCTGCTGGCGTGGTACGCGGCGTCTCGGACGCCCGAAGACGCCGGCGGCGAGGCCTCCTGAGTCGCTACCGGTTGTCGAACGGGATGCCGATGAAACCGGCCGCGGCGTCCTGGCGCAGGACCAGCGCCGTGAACGCCAGGCCGAGCGTGTAGCGTCCGCTGGCGTCGCGGCCGAGCATGAGCGGCTGCTGCATGCGCACGTGCCAGTCGTAGACGCCCATCCAGACGTCGAGCGCGACGTCGATGAAATCGGGAAACTTCCCCTGCGCCCGCAGGTAGTCGAACTGGCTCTTGCGCACGCCCGCAAGCTCCGCGAAACTCTGCTGCGCTCGCACCAGATCGCGAATGGACTTGAGCGCGTCCACCGTGTCCTGCGCGTAGCGATCAGACATCTGCGCGCCGGCGTCCGCTGCCGCATCAGCCGCCGGCGCCGCCGACGCCATGCCGCCGAGCAAGCCGCCCAAGGTGAGGAGTTCTCTCCGATCGATCATCGCGACCTCCATGCGTTCGATGCCGTGCCTACGTACGCCGGATATAGACGAACGGGCGCGAAAGTCAGTCGATGGCGAAGCAGGAGAACAGCGCCGAGCGGCTGCCGGTGCCGAGCGCCTGCTCGCTGCAGCCGGTGGACGGGTGCGCCGAGTTCCACAACGTACCTGCCGGGCCATCGGGCCGGCCGACCTGCGCGCGCCCGCGGCTGCTCGACGTCCAGTTGCCGCAGGTGCGGTCGTCACCCGCGGCAAACGCCGTCCCGTCCGCCTGCGATCCGGTCAGGACGTCGTGCTCGCGGCCCGCGCCAAGCACGTCGTCGAGCGTGTCGCCCTTCTCCGTCAGCGCCGTGTCCCTGGAGACGCGCCGCTTCGCAGCGTCGTGCAAATCGGCCACGTTCGCGGCGACGAGCTCGGCCTCGGCGTCGTACCACGGACCGGCGCCGATGCGGTCGCGGGCATTGACGGCCGGATCGGTGGCGGTCGCCGTCGTGCTCAGATACGCGCGCCACGTGTGATCGCCGGCGCCCTCCTTCGTCGCGAGTGCCTGGCAGTGGCGGTCGGCGCCGGCCAGGCCGCCGAGATCACCGCCCTTCCCCATGCCGGCGCTCGTGATGAAGAACGTCATGCGCGACTTCGCCCCGCCCATGGCGAGCGACTGCGGAGGCGCGGCGCTCGGAGCGCTCGAGCCCGACGTCTGCGCCGTCGTCCGCGCCGGCGCCTGCGCGGCCGGCGGCGTGCGGCTGCGACAGCCGGCGAGCGCCAGCGCCGCGACGACGGCCGCCCACCACCACCACGTCCGCTGTCCGCGCATGACGCCTCCCTTATGAACCGCTCGCGATTACGGCAGTCGTAATCGACCGCCGACTATAATGCGGCATCGCGAACGACGGCAAACTCGGGGAGAGCTCCACATGACGACTTCGACCCGCACCACGCGCGCGCTGTGTCTCCTGCTCTTCGCCGTGGCGTGCGGCGCGTGCACTCGTACGGCGCCGGCGTCGTACGTGCCCGGCCTCGGCGAGCTCATGACGTTCCAGCAGATGCGCCACACGAAGCTCTGGCTGGCGGAGCAGGCGGGCAACTGGGATCTGGCGCGCTACGAGGTCAAGGAGCTCGGCGAAGGCTTTGACGACATCGTCGCGTTCCACCCGACGCACGAGGAGTCGCCCGTCGCGCCCAAGGACGCGATTCCGCGGATGGTCACCGAGCCGGTGAAAGAGCTGAGCGCCGCCATCGACAAGAAGGATCCGAAAGCCTTCGAAGACGCGTACGACGCGCTGACCAAGGCGTGCAACAACTGTCATCAGGCGACCAACTTCGGATTCAACGTCGTCCAGCGCCCGGCCTCGAACCCGTATCCCAACCAGCAGTTCGCCCCGGCCACGCCGCCCGGCGCCGACGCGGCGCGCTAAGCCGAGTCGTCGTCTTCGCGCACGAGGACGCCGAGCACCGTGCTGACGAGGCTGACGACGAGCGCGCCCCAGAACGCGGCGCCGAAGTCGCGGACGTGGAAGCCGAGGCCGAGCGTGCCCGACAACGAGCTGGTCAGCCACAACATCAACGCGTTCAGGACGAACGCGAACAGCCCGAACGTCAGGATGAACAGCGGAAACGTGAACAGCTTCAGGATCGGCCGGATGATCGCGTTGACGATCCCGAACACGAGCGCGACGCCGATGAGCGGCGCGAGCGTGCCCGTGTAGGTGACGCCTGTCACGAGCTGCGTGGCGACCCAGAGCGCCGCCGCATTCACCAGGAGACGGATGAGAAAGCGCATGAGCGGTTTGTCCTCGTGCAGGGACGCCGGCGTCCCGCGACGGACTCACATGCTAGCAGAAGCGTCGTGAATTCCTCGCTGCAAGTGGCGCAGCGTGTAGCGGTTAGCTGTGTCGCTCGGCCTGCCGCACGCTGGCATCGCAGTTGCTGAACGTTCATGCAGGCCCACCCTTCTTCGAGAGGAAACGACGTGGCAGCATTCACACGCGTGAGCACGGCCGCCGTAGCAGCGGGAGCGGCGCTCGTCGCCGCGATCGGCCTGAGCGCCGCAACGGCGTCGGCGCAGGTCGTCGTGCCGGGATATCCATATCCGGCCTATCGCTACGCACCGCCCGACGCGTCGGTCAAGTTCGACACCAAGCCCAAAGAGACCGCCGTCTACATCGACGGCTACTACGCCGGCGTCGTGGACGACTTCGACGGCGCCTTCCAGCGCCTGCGGACGACGCCCGGCGCTCATGAGATCACGCTCTACCTCGACGGCTACCGCACGTACACGGAGCACGTCTACCTGAGCGCCGACAACACGTTCAAGTTCAAGCATCGGATGGAAAAACTGCCGTCCGGTGAAGTCGCGGAGCGTCCGCCCGCGCCGCAGCCGCCTCCGCAAGTGCAGCCCGGCCAGGGCGCTCCACTCCCCGGTCAGGGCGCGCCGCTGCCGCGAGCGCCGTTCGGACGCCGCGGTCCGCGCACGCTGCCCTATCCGCCGAACGGACCTGAAACCGCGCCGCCTCCGCCCGCAAGCGCCGAGGCCAACGCGCGCGGCACGCTGTCGCTCAAGCTCGATCCGTCCGACGCCGAGCTGCTCGTGGACGGCGAGCCATGGCGCGGCACGGCCAGCGGCGATCACCTGACGATCGATCTGCCCGCAGGCCGGCACAACCTGCAGATTCACAAGACCGGCTACATCGGCTATCTCACCGACGTGCAGATCCGCCCCGGCGAGACGACCAATCTGGACGTGATGTTGAAAACGCAGCCGCAATAAAGCCCGGTCGCGGTAGTGCAGGCCTTCAGGCCTGCCCGCGAGGCGGACCTGAAGGTCCGCACTACACTAAAGGCTCCATGCGCGCATGGGGCCTTTCTCTTCTCTTCTGCGCGATTGCGCGCGCGGCCTTCGCACAGGCGCCCGGGGTCAGCGAGACGCTCGCTCGCGACCGCGCAGCGCGCGTCTCCGGCGTCCGCTACGACCTGTCATTCTCGATTCCCACGGCGAAGCGTGACGCGATCGCCGCGCACGAGGTCGTCGCCTTCTCGCTGCGCGACGCGACATCGCCGCTCGCGATCGACTTCGATCCCGGCGCCGCGGGCCACCTGCACCAGGTCGTCGTCAACGGCCGGGCCGCAGCCGTTCAGGCGGTCAACGGTCACCTGACGCTGCTGCCCGCCGCGCTTCGCCGGGGCGACAACCGGGTCGCGATCGACTTCGACGCGGGCGACGCGCCGCTCAACCGCAACGACGAGTTCCTCTACACGATCTTCGTCCCGGCGCGCGCGCACGAGGCGTTCCCGTGCTTCGATCAGCCGGATCTGAAGGCGCGATGGACGTTGTCGCTCGAGGTGCCCGACCTCTGGGAAACACTGGCCAACGGCGCCGAGACGTCCCGCGCCTCGCGCGGCGGGCGGACGCACGTGACGTTCGCCGAGACCCAGCCGATCTCGACGTATCTCTTCGCGTTCGCCGCCGGCCGCTTCTCCGTCGAGTGCGCCGAGCGCAACGGCCGGACAATGCGGATGTTCCACCGCGAGACCGACGCGGCCCGCATCGCCCGCAACCGCGAGACGATCTTCGATCTCCACGCCGCGGCGCTCGACTGGATGGAGCGCTACACCGGCATCCCCTATCCATTCGGCAAGTTCGACTTCCTGCTCGTGCCGGCGTTCCAGTTCGGCGGCATGGAACATCCGGGCGCGATTTTCTACAACGCGGGCAGCGTGCTGCTCGACGAGTCGGCCACGCAGACTCAGCAGCTCGAGCGAGCCAGCGCCATCGCGCACGAGACGGCGCACATGTGGTTCGGCGATCTCGTGACGATGCGGTGGTTCAGCGACGTGTGGATGAAGGAGGTGTTCGCCAACGTCATGGCGGCGAAGATCGTGAACCCGTCGTTTCCGGGCGTCAATCACGACCTGCGCTTCCTGCTCGAGCACTATCCGTCCGCCTACGACATCGACCGGACGCAGGGGTCGAACCCGATCCGCCAGCCGCTCGCGAACCTCTCCGAGGCCGGCACGCTCTACGGCAACGTCATCTACGACAAGGCGCCGATCGTCATGCGCCAGCTCGAGACGCTCGTCGGCGCCGACGCGTTCCGCGACGGCCTGCGCGACTACCTGACGCGCTTCGCGTTCGCCAACGCGTCGTGGCCCGAGCTCGTCGCGCGGCTCGCGCGGAAGACGCGCGAGGACCTCACCTCGTGGAGCCGCGCGTGGGTGGATGAAGCCGGCAGGCCCGAAATCGCGACCGATCTGGCCGTCGCCGGCGGACGCCTCACGCGGCTCGCGATCGCGCAGCGCGATCCGGAGACGGCCCGCGGCCTTCTGTGGAACCAGCAGATCGACGTGGCGCTCGGGTACGCCGACCGCGTCGAGCACGTGCCCGTGCACCTGCGGACGGGCGTCGCCGACGTCGCCGCGGCGCGTGGACGTCCGGCGCCGCTCTTCGTGCTCGCCAACGGCGGCGGCATCGCCTACGGAGACATCCGCCTCGACGCGGCGAGCCGCGACTGGCTGAGTCGCAACGTCTTCCGAATCGCCGACCCCCTCACTCGCGGAAGCGCGTGGCTGACGCTCTGGGACGGGATGCTCGACGGCGACATCGCGGCCTCGCGGCTGCTCGACCTCGCGATGGAGGCGCTGCCGCGCGAGACCGACGAGCAGAACGTGGAGGCGATTCTGGACGACGTGCGCACGGCGTACTGGCGGTTCACGCCGGCGCCGGCGCGAAGGGCGCTCGCGCCCCGCCTCGAACGCCTGCTGCGCGCGCAGCTCGACGCCGCGTCCACCAAGAGCCTCAAAGGCGCGTACTTCGCCGCCGTGCGCAGCGTCGCCCTCACGCCGGACGCGATCGACTGGCTGACCGAGGTGTGGAACCGCCGCGCACAGGTGCCGGGCCTGACGCTCGCCGAGCAGGACTACATCGCCCTCGCGCAGGATCTCGCCATCCGCGCGGGCGGGGGCTGGCGCGCGATCGTCACGAACCAGATCGCGCGCACGTCGGATCCCGATCGCAAGGCGCGCCTGCAGTTCGTCATGCCGGCGCTGTCGTCGGACGCTGCCGAGCGCGACGCGTTTTTCAGGTCGCTCGCCGACGTCGCGAACCGGCGCCACGAGCCGTGGGTGCTCGACGGCCTGCGCGCGCTGCACCATCCGCTGCGCGCGGACGCGTCGGACAAGTACATCCTGCCGAGCCTGCAGATGCTCCAGGAGATTCAGCGGACCGGCGACATCTTCTTCCCCACGCGCTGGATGGACGCGACGCTCAGCGGCCACTCGTCGCCCGCAGCCGCGCAAATCGTCCGGACGTTCGTGCGCGATCTGCCGGCCGGTTATCCCGATCGGCTCAGGCGCATCATCCTCTCCTCCGCCGATCCCCTCTTCCGATCGGCGCGGACGAAGTAGACGAGCGCGACGACGAGCGCCGCGAGCGGAATGGCGCAGAAGCCGGTCCATCCGCCGGCGTTGAAGCCGAGCGGCCCGAGATACGACCCGAGCGCGCCGCCGGTGAAGAAGGCCACCATGTAGAACGTGTTGAGGCGGCTGCGCGCGTCGGGCGCGAGCGCGTAGATGCGCGACTGGTTCGCGACGTGGCCCGACTGCACGCCGACGTCGATGAGCGCGATGCCGGCGATGAGGCCCGGCAGCATCCGTCCCGCGACGAGCAGCAGCAGGTAGCCGACGAGCGTCGAGACGATGGCGACGAGGATCGACCGCTCGGGCCCGTGGCGATCCGACATGCGTCCCACAACGGGCGCGGCCGCGGCGCTCGAGGCGCCGAGCAGGCCGAACACGCCGGCCGCCGTCGTCCCGTAGTGATAGGGCGGCGTCCGCACCAGGAACACCAGCGTCGTCCACAGCGCGCTGAACGACATGAAGAGCAGCAGCGCGAGCAGCGCCGCTTCGCGCAGCGTCGCGTGCTCGCGCGCGAGGCTGCCGACCGAGCGCATCAGCGCGGTCCATTTCAGCGACAGCTCGGGCCGGCTCGGCTTCAGTGAGACGCGGATCGTCACGGCCAGGGCCAGCATCAGCGCCGACGCGAACCAGTACACGCTGCGCCAGCCATACCGGTCGCCGACGATGCCGCTGAACGTCCGCGCGAGCAGGACGCCGATCAGCAGGCCGCCCAGGACGATGCCGACGATCCGCCCGCGCTGGTTGGGCGGCGCCAGGTGCGCGGCCAGCGGCACGAGGACGTGGACGGCGGCCGCCGCGGCGCCGACGGCAAAACACGCCGCGCTCAGCCAGACGACGCCGCGCGCCGACGCGGCCAGCGCGAGCGCGACCGACTCGGCGACGAGGAGCGCCGCGATCAGCGAGCGCCGCTCGTACTTGTCGCCGAGCGGGACGAAGAACAGCATCCCGAGGCCGGTGCCGACCTGCGCGAGCATCGCGACGACGCCGATGGCGGCAATCGACAGCGAGAACTCGTGCGCGATGTCCGCGAGCAGCGGCTGCACGTAATAGATGTTGGCGACGACGCAGCCCGTGCTGAAGGCGAGCAGCCAGACGACTCGGCGGGACATGGGGTGGCCGCACATTGTATGGCGGACCTGAAGGTCCGCACTACTGCATGACGCGCGACGCCATGCGGTGCAGGCCTTCAGGCCTGCCGTCACGCCTGCCCGACTTGTGTTACGTTGGCTGTCGTGGCGACGGCCGAACGCGCACCTGTGACATTCGCCGAAGCGTATCCGTCGTACGCCGCCACGCGCGCGCTCGACGACCTGCGCGCGCGCGAGTATCCGGCGCTGGCGTCGCAGACCTACCTCGACTACACGGCCGCCAACGTCTACGCGACGTCGCAGCTGACCGAGCACTTCGATCTCCTCACGCGGCACCTCTTCGGCAACCCGCACTCGACCAACCCGTCGTCGTCCATCGCGACCGAGCACGTGGCGCGCGCGCGCCAGGCCGTCCTGCGGTTCTTCAACGCGTCGCCGGACGAGTGGGAGGTCGTCTTCACGGGCAACGCCAGCCAGGCGCTGAAGCTCATCGGCGAGTCGTATCCGTTCGGGCCGGGCGATCGCTTCCTGCTGACGTTCGACAACCACAACTCGGTGAACGGCATCCGCGAGTTCGCGCGGGCGCGGGGCGCGACGGCGACCTACGTCCCCATCGTGCTGCCCGAGATGCGCGTGGACGAGGCGGACCTCTCGGTCGGCCTCGCGCAGGCGCACCCGAGCGGGCACAACCTGTTCGCGTATCCGGCGCAGTCGAACTTCTCCGGCGTGCAGCATCCGCTCGAGTGGATCGCGCTGGCGCAGTCGAAGGGCTGGGACGTGCTGCTCGACGCCGCGGCGTTCACGGCGACGAACCGCCTCGATCTCGGCCGCTGGCACCCCGACTTCGTCGTCCAGTCGTTCTACAAGCTCTTCGGCTATCCGACCGGCGTCGGCTGCCTGCTCGCCCGCAAGCGGGCGCTCGCTGAGCTGCGGCGTCCGTGGTTCTCGGGCGGCACGATCACCGTCGCGTCGGTGCAGGGCGACAAGTACTACCTGCAGGAGGGGCCGTCGGCGTTCGAAGACGGGACGCTCGACTTCCTCGCGCTGCCGGCCGTCGAGATCGGCCTGCGCCACGTCGAGTCGATCGGCCTCGATCGCATTCACGAGCGCGTGCGCTGCCTGACCGGCTGGCTGCTCGATCGCCTGCTCGAGCTCACGCACCCGAACGGCCGGCGGCTCGCGCTGCTCTACGGACCGCCGACGACGGATCGCCGCGGCGGCATCGTGACCTTCAACTTCTACGATCGGGACGGCCGCGCCGTCGATCACCGCGTGGTCGAACAGCGCGCCAACGCCGCGAACATCTCGCTGCGCACCGGCTGCTTCTGCAACCCGGGCGGCGGAGAGATCGCGCTCGGCCTCACCGGCACGGAGCTGTCGTCGTGCTTCCGCCAGCCGGAGCACGAGACCCGCCTGACCGTGGACGACTTCCGCATGTGCATCGACGGCAAGAGCACGGGCGCGGTCCGCGTGTCGCTCGGCATGGTCAGCAACATCGACGACGTTGACACGTTCATCACGTTTGCGAAGGGGTTCCTCGCATGACGCCATCGGTGCATCGCCGCCAGCTCGCCGCCATCGTCGCGACGCTCGTCATGAGCGCCGGCGTCGTCTTCTACACGTACGGGCACGGCCTCGCCGCGCGCAGCGTCCCTGGGCAGTTGAACGATCAGCAGTTCTGGGAGCTGATCGACGAGTTCTCGGAGCCGAACGGCTACTTCCGATCGGACAACCTGCTGTCGAACGAGAACGCGTTCCAGCGCGTCATCCCGACGCTGCAGGCCACGCTGCCGGCCGACGGCGTCTACCTCGGCGTGGGCCCGGAGCAGAACTTCACGTACATCGCGGCGCTCAAGCCGCGCATGGCGTTCATCGTTGACATCCGCCGCGGCAACATGAACCTGCAGCTGCTCTACAAGGCGTTCATGGAGCTGTCGCACGACCGCGCCGACTTTCTGTCGCGGCTGTTCGCGCGGCCGCGGCCGGCGGATCTGACCGACAAGACCAGCATCGACGAGATGATCGACGCGTACGAGCTGGCCGCGCCGAGCGAGGCGCTCTTCCACAAGTACCTGCAGGAAGCGACGACGCACCTGACGAAGACGCATCGGTTCGCGCTCACCGAGGACGACCTGCGGGGCATGGAGTACGTCTACAACGCGTTCTACAAGGCCGGGCCCGATCTGAACTACTCGTTCTCGGGGTTCCCGTTCGGCGGCGGCGGCTTCCGCTTCCCCACGTACGCCGTGCTGATGACCGAGACGGACGGCAACGGCCAGCACCGCAGCTATCTCGCGAGCGAAGAGACCTTCCGCGTCGTCGCCGACATGGAGCGCCGCAACGCGATTGTGCCGATCACGGGCGACTTCGCCGGGCCGAAGGCGCTGCGCTCGATCGGCCGGTATCTCAAGAGCCACGACGCGACGGTCACGGCGATCTACACGTCGAACGTCGAGCAGTATCTGTTTCAGAGCGACACGAACTGGCGGCGCTACTACGCGAACATCGCGGCGCTGCCGATCGACGCGAAGACGACCTTCATTCGATCGGTCTCGAACCGCGGATTCCAGGCCGGCCCCGGCGGCGTCTACGGCCCGCGCGCGCAGACGCGGCTCTGCTCCGTCGCCGACCTGCTGAAGGCCTTCAACCGCGGCCAGATCGCCAGCTATTACGACGTCGTCGCGATGTCCAAGTAGGGCGGCCCTTTCAGGGCCGCCGAGTAGTGCGGGCCGCGGCCGCCATCGCGCCGGTCTGAATCTCGGCGACCGATCAACCGGCGGACGGCTGCGGCTCGTGCCGGCCGAAGACGGCGAACGCCGCCGGGATCGTCGTCGCAATCCCGACGCCGACCAGCGCGAGGCCGACGGCCCGCCGTTGCTCGTCGGACAGGCGTCCGGCGATGAGCAGGCCGAGTCCCACGCCAAGAATCGCGCGTGTCATCACGACGAAGCCGAACGTGGGCAGGTCGAGCGGCATGGTGCTCAGGCGTGTAGCGCACTCGTCCGCCGGGCCCTTCCCGGCCATGTTGGTGCCGGGCAGGCTGTGATGCTCGAGCTGCTCTGGATTATCCGTGCGGCGCTGCTCATCCATGCTCTTCCTCCGCGAATGACCGTGCACGAGGCATGCCGCTGTAGTGCAGGCCTTCAGACCTGCTGTCAGCGGACGTGAAGGTCCGCACTACACCAGGCATTGAGACGCCGACGAGTCGTCTAGCGCCGCCGAATCAGCAGCACGGTCTGATCGTCGGTCTGCGGGCCGTGCGCGCGGGACGCGGCGAGCAGACGCTCGGCAATCTCGGCCAGCGGTCGCGTGCCGTGGGCGGCCACGAGTTGCGTCGCGTGTTCGAATCCGAACTCCCGCTGCTCGCTGTCGAACACCTCCGTGACGCCGTCGGTCATCAGCACCAGCACATCGCCGCGCCGACACTCGACGGTGGACGTCTGGAACTCGACGGCGTCGAAGAAGCCGACGGCGAGCTGGGACGCGGTCACCTCCTCGGCCACACCGCCGCGCACGCGGACGACGGGCAGGTGACCCGCCACCGCGCACTCGATCGTGTCGTCGCCGCACGAGCGGACGCCGGCGACGGTGACGAACATGTTCGCCTGCTTCAACGGCATCAACACGCGATTGACGTCGCCCAGCAGCGCGGCGAGCGAGCCCCCCGACAGCAGCCGCATGCGGACCGCGCTCTTGAACTCGGCCATCACGACGCCCGCCCCGACGCCGTGGCCCGATACGTCCGCCACGTAGCCGACCCAGCCGCCGTCGCCGCCGACGACATCGACCAGATCGCCGCCGACCTCGCCGCTCGGCGACGACGCCCCAAAGAACTCGTACTCGCCGCGCTCGGCCGAAATCGCCGGCACGAGCACGCGATGGATGTCGCGCGCCAGGTCGATCTCGGCCTGCGCGCGCAGGTACCGCGCAGCCGTGCGGCTGATGAAATGCAGGAAGAACGAGTAGGCGACAACGACGCTCACAATCATGCCGCCCGCATCGAACGTCAGCCGGTGCGCGCCAGGCGCGTGCTGGAGCGGGAAGATGCGACTGAGGATCGCCACGATCAACACGTAGGCGACACTCGCGACGGCAATCAGGCGCCGTCGCTGGTTGATGCCCCCGTATGCAGCGACGATAGCGAGCAGGCCGGAGCTGATGACGACAGCCGCCAGCAGCGGCAGCGGGTAGCGGCCGCGCGCCAGCACATCCACCACGAACCCGAGCATGGCGAACGTGAAGAAGATCGCGCTCCACAACGGCACGAGCTGCCGCGGCGGCACTGCGCGCATCAGCTCGCGAAGCGTCCGGTCGCGCCGCTCTGAACTGAACACACCGAACACGCGCCACACGCTGTGATTCTACGGCGGCACGACGCGCGGGGTTGACAAGTCGCGCGCAGTACCGGCACAGTAATACTGTGCTAGTTCAGTAATACACTTGGACCGCACGGCGACCCGATGCTCTTCAGACCCAACCCCGCGCTCGGCGTGCCCATCTACCTCCAGCTCATGGAGCAGGTGAAGCACGCCGTCGAGACCGGCGCGCTCCGCGCGGGCGACCAGCTGCCCGGCATCCGTCCCCTCGCCGAGGAGCTGGTGGTCAACCCGAACACGGTCGCGAAGGCGTACCGCGAGCTCGAACACGAGGGCATTGTCGAACTGCGGCACGGCGCCGGCGCCTTCATCGCCGCCGCCGCACGGGGCCGGAAGCCGACCGACAAGGTCAGAGCCGCCCAGCCCATCGTCACCGCCGCCGTCGAGAAGCTGCGCGCGAAGGGCCTGAGCGACGAGGAGATCCGGCGGCTCGTCGAGGCGGAACTCGCCGGGCTCGCCAAGGCAGGGACACATGACTGACGCCGACGTCATCGACATCGCCGACCTCCACAAGCACTACGACGGCTCGGACGCGGACGCGCTGCGGGGGCTCACGCTCGGCGTCCCGCGCGGATCGATCTTCGGGCTGCTCGGCCGCAACGGCGCGGGCAAAACGACCACGATCAAGGTGCTGCTCGGCATGGCGCGGCCCACGAGCGGCGCCGCGCGCGTGTTCGGTCTGCCCGCCGACGTCCCGGCGTCGAGCGTGGCCATCCGGCGGCGCACGGGCTACGTGAGCGAGGACAAGGATCTGTACGACACGATGACCGTCGATCAGATCATCCGCTTCACGGCCGGCTTCTTCCCGACGTGGCGGCACGACGTCGCGCTGCGGTACCGACGCGCCTTCGATCTGCCTGCCGATCGACAGGTGAGGGACCTGTCGCGGGGCACGCGGACCAAGCTTGCGCTCCTGCTCGGCCTGTCGCGGGGCGCCGAGCTCGTGATCCTCGACGAAGCGACGTCCGGGCTCGACCCGGCAGCCACCGAGGACGTTCTGCAGGCGCTCGTCGGACACGCGGCGAGCGACGGCACGACGATCTTCCTCTCCACCCATCGCCTCGACGAAGTGGATCGGATCGCCGATCACGTCGCCATCCTCGACCGCGGGCGCGCTGTCGTCGCCGGCGCGCTGGACGAGGTGCGCAGCGCCTACCGGCGGCTTCAGTGGGTGTTCGACGGCGAGGCGCCCGACGCGACGTTCCGTTCGCCCGGCGTCGTGCGCGTCCAGCGACGCGGTCGCGTGCTGACCGCCCTCACCCGCGGTTCCGCGGACCGACTGGCCGCCGAGGCGCACTCGCTCGGGCCGGCGTCCGTCGAGATCCTGCCAGTGACGCTCAAGGACATCTTCCTGGAAACGGTCACGGAGAACTGACGATGCTGTGGCACAAGTCGTGGCTCGACACGCGGTGGCGCTTCCTGGTACCGCTCTGCGTTCTCGTCGTGAACATCTGGGGACTGGTGATGGCCTACGCCCCGGTCGCGAACGTGCTGCCGACGCTGCACGCCGACGCGGTCGGCGGCGGCTCGTTCGGCCGCGCGATCCAGGAAGCGCTCCTCGCCGAGCACACGTACCGCGGCTTCATCTGGTATCAGTGGTTCCAGCAGAACCTGCTGCAGATGGGCACGCTGTTCGCCGCGCTCCTCGGCAGCGGGAATCTGCTGTCCGGGCCCTCTGGCGGCACGACGTTCACGCTGTCGCTCCCCGCGTCGCGCGGCCGATGGCTCGCGGCCCGCGCGGTGATGGGCGGCGGCGAGCTGCTCGCGCTGACCGTGCTGCCGTCGCTCGTCATCCCGCTCGTCTCGCCGCTCATCGGCCAGCACTACGCGGTGTCGAGCGCGCTCGTCCACGCCTTCTGTCTCTTCGTCGTGGCGGCGATGTTCTTCTGCCTCGCCTTTCTCTTCTCGACGATGTTCGCCGACCTGTGGCGGCCGCTGCTCTTCGCAATCGGGATTGCCATCGTGGCCGGCGTCCTCGAGTCGGAGCTCGGCGTCACCGGCTTCTTCCGCGTGATGAGCGGCGCGACGTACTTCTGGACCGGACGGCTGCCCTGGGTCGGGCTCGCGATCAGCGCCGCGATTTCCGCGGCGCTCTTGTACGCCGCGGCGGTCAACGTCGCGCGCAAGGACTTCTGAACGAAAGGAGCGAGAGATGAAAACCATCGCGTTCGTGTTGACACTGCTGACCGCGACGGCCGCAGGCGCGCAGACACCCGACGTCGCGGGGCACTGGACCGGCGCCCTCGACATCCAGGGGCAGACGCTCCGGCTCGACGTCGATCTCGCGAGAAACGCGTCAGGCCAGCTCGTGGGCGCGGCGACGTCGGCCGACGCGCGCAACATCCCGCTGACGAAGATCGCGCTCGAGGGTTCGTCGGTCACGTTCTTCGCTCGGTCCGATCAGCCGTTCACGGGGACGCTTGCCGCCGACGGCCGGTCGATCTCGGGGAACATCAGGCTGGACGGCTACGATCTTCCGCTCGAGCTCACGCGCACGGGCGACGCGGCGCTCGAGCCGCCGCCGACCAGTCCGGCGATTTCGAAGACGCTCGAAGGCCGCTGGACCGGCACGCTGGCGACCACGACAGGCAGTCACCGCGTCGAGCTCGTCCTCGCGAACGGCCCCGACGGCCGGTCGAGCGGCTACTTCGTCAGCGTGGACGAGGGTGGCCTGACGCTGTACGTCCAGATCAGCGAGCAGCCGGACGGCATCACGTTGCGCCTGACCGGCGTCAACGCGACGTACACGGCGGCGATGGACGCGGCCGGCGCCACCCTGACGGGCACGTTTGCCGAGCGAGGGACGAGCCTCCCGCTCGTGCTGACGCGATGAAGAACGCATACAATGCGGCGAACGTGCTGACCGGAGGTTCGAATGCGCAAGCTCGTGATGTTCATCGTCGCGTTGGCCCTTGGCGGAGTCGCGTTTGCGCAGCAGGCGTCCCATCCGCCCGCGAACAAGGCGCAGGTCGATCGGTGGATGACCGAGCTCTCCAACTGGGGACGCTGGGGCAAGGACGATCAGCTCGGCGCGCTGAACTTCGTCACGCCCGCCAAGAAGAAAGAAGCGATGGCGCTCGCGAAGGAGGGCGTCGTCGTCTCGCTGGAGCAGCCGATCAAGGTGGTGCCGGAGCCGGCCGAGTCGAAGGCCGACGGCAAGCCGCACGGCATCTCGTTCTACGAAATCCGCTTCAACACCTTCCCCGCCAACGACCCGCAGGGGAATCCGGGCTTCACGAGCGACCTGCAGACGTATCACGTCCACGGGCCGATGACGCATCTCGACGCGCTGTGCCACGACAGCAGCGACGGCAAGCTGTATAACGGCTTCGTCCTCAACGACACCGTCAACGGCACCACGGGCTGTACGAAGCTCGGTCTCGACAACCTGAAAGACGGCATCGTCACGCGCGGTGTGCTGGTGGACATGAGCAAGCTGCGCGCGACGCGCGCGTCACAGGACAACCGCGTCTACGTCGAGGATCTCGAGGCGTGGGAGAAACAGACCGGCGTGAAGGTGTCGCCCGGCGACGCGCTGTTCGTCTATAACAACGGCCGCAACGGCGGCTTCGACATCTCGGTCGCGCCGTGGATGAAAGCGCGCGGCGTCGCGGTGACGAGCGGCGTGCGCGCGGTCGCCGACGACAACCACGCGGATCATCGGCTGGTGCTCGTCTCGCTCGGCACGTACCTGCTCGACGGCGTCGATCTGAAGGAACTCGCCGCAACAGCCGCGCGTCTCAATCGCTACACGTTCATGCTGGTCGTGGCGCCGCTGCGCGCGCCTGGCAGCTCGGGGTCGCTCGTCAACCCGCTGGCGATGTTCTAGGAGCGGTTTTCGCTTCAGGTCCGCCTGTCAGGCAGGCCTGAAGGCCTGCACTACAACAGCCACGTCGATGTGGGCGGTGGGTCCGGCCGGGCGGACAGCGACTCCGTCGGCACTGGCAGTGGCCCCGTCGCGGTTGGCAATCACTCCGTCGGGGCTGGCAGTGACCCCGTCGCGGTGGGCAATGGCCCCGTCGCAGTTGGCAACGGCCCCTGTCATGGTGGCAGCGGCCCTGTCGTGGTAAGCAGTGGTTCCGTCGAGGCGGGCAGTGGCCCCGTCTAGGATGGCAACGAGTCCGGCGGAGCTGTCAATGGCCCCGGCGAGGCGAGCAACCAGATTTGCACGGCGCGCAACCTGGTCCGCGCAACCGACATTCGATGTCTGCCCTTCTGCAATCCGACAAAGTGTTTACGGCCTCGGCACACGCGACCGCAGAATCACGTCGTCGTACGTCGCAACCTTGCCGGCGGCCACCGCATCGAGCATCGGACGGAGCGGATCGACGTACTCGCGCATGCCTTCGATGCCGCTCGTGAAATATGTCCGCACGAGCATCGCGTCGTCGTCGAGTGGCAGCGAGACGAGGTTGCGGCAGAAGCGCGGCCAGGCGTCGCCGGTGAACAGGTACTGCTCGACGTTGGACGCGTAGAAGGTACCGACCGTGAGGCGGCGGCTTCTGAGGTAGTCGCCGACGGCGCGCAGCGCCTTGTCGCCGGCGAAGTTGCCCACGACGGGGACGATGGCGTTGTCGAGCTCGTACCGCTTCAGCGTCGCGAACGTCGCGTCCGACCCGAGGAAGCTCTGGTTGCGTCCGCCGGGATCCGCCTGCGACAGCATCTCCGCGAACGACGGCACCCACGCCGGAATGCTGACGTCGCGGCCGAAATCGCCACGCAGGTTGGGCCCGCCCCGAGACAGGCCGCGATACATCCTACCGATGCCGTCGATGTCGGCGCGGGTCAGCGCGAAGCGATGCACGCGCGTGAGGCGATCGACGACGGCGTCGAGCGTCGTCGAGGCCAGATCCTCCGAACGCGGCTCCGCGACGTAGGCGTCGAACAGCTCCGCTGCCGACGAGGCGGCGCGCACCCGCGGCAGGCGCGGACGCGCGAACAGCCGCGACAGAAAGTCCGCGCGATCGTCCGACAGCTCGACGAGCGCCTTGTACATCAGGTGCAGATCGAGGTTGGCCCGCTGCAGATCGACGATGAACGCGATCGGCGGCCGGAGCGCGGCGACGTAGGTCAGGTTCTGCTCCGGCGCCACGCCGATGTACGCGCCCTGACGCGGACGGCGCTGCAGCTCCGGCAGCACGTCCTGAAACGCGATCTCGTTCGAGACGATGTTCTCGGTGACGAACGTCCCGCCCGGCTCGGAGAGATCGGTGACGAGCGACCAGAACTCCCGGTCGCTCAGTCGAAGGTGCGGGGCCGGCTCTGGAACGGCGGCCGCGCCGGCCACCGCGAGCGCGGCGGCCACCAGGGCGACGATTGCGAGCGTGTCGCGGGTCCGCCTGAAGGCGGACACTACGGGCGGACTCCGGACGTGAGCACGGCGGCCATCGGCAGCTCGACGACGCTCCCGCGCCGGAATTCCTCCGCGCCGTTGACGACGGCCGCGCGGATGGCGGCCAGCGCGTCCGGCGTCTGCGCGTCGAGGAGCGCGGCCGTGCGCACGGCGCCGTGGAGAAACGCGTCGAGCAGCGCGCCCGCCGAGTGCAGCCGCCAGACCAGCGGCACGATCTCGACGCGCGGCTCGACGAAGCCGGCGGCCGTCATGCTGCGCGAGGCCTCGGCGGCGTCGCTGAAGCGGAAGAACGGCGGCCCCTGCGGCAGCGGCACGTCCATGCGGCCGTGCGCCTCGATCGCCTTGAGGACGATCCGGAACCCAGCCGAGACGTCGGGCGCCGCCCACACGGTGAACGCGCATCGTCCGCCGGGCGCGAGCACGCGCCGCGCTTCGGCGAGCGCGCGATCGGGCTGCGCCAGGTGCAGGACGCCGAAATTGATCGTGACCGCGTCGAACGACGCGTCGGCGAACGGCAGCGCTTCGGCGTCGCCTTCACGGAACGTGACATTCGGGTACCGGCGCGCGGCGAGCGCGACCATCTCCGCGGAGAAATCCACACCGGTCGGCGACGCGCCGAGCGCCGCGGCCGCGGCCGCGACGTAACCGGGGCCCGACGCGACGTCGAGCAGCCGCGTCCCCGGACCGACGCGCGCGGCCGCGAGCAGCGACGGAATGGTCTGCGACGTGAGCGCGCCGAACGCGTCGCCGTAGCGATCGGCGGCGCGTTCCCAGCCGGCGTGCTCGAAGTCGTGGAAGGCGTCGGTCATTGGCCTCGCTATATAATCCTTCAACTTCGAAGGAGGAGGCTCGCACATGTCACGTATATTCCGGACGTTCGCGCTGAGCGCGGTGGCGGCAGCGGCGCTCGTCGCGCGGCCGGCGGCGCAGACGGCGTCGATTCAGGCCGATTTCCTCAAGGACGTGCAGGCGCAGAAAGACATGCTCGTGAAGATCGCGCAGGCCATGCCCGAGGACAAGTTCTCGTTCAAGGCGACGCCCGCCGAGCGCAGCTACGGCGAGCAGATCATGCACATCGCCCAGGTGAACGTGATGCTGGCGAAGACGCTCGGCGCCAGGGCGGCGGCGCCCGCCGTCAACATGAAGGCGACGTCGAAGGCCGACACGATCAAGGCGCTGACCGACAGCTTCGACTACACCATCGCGGTGGTGAAGGAGCAGACGGACCAGACGATGGTCGGGACGATCCAGGGGCCGCCGTGGATGGGTCCGTCCACGCGCGCGCGCATGATCGAGTTCCTCATCGGCCACACGCAGGACATCTACGGCCAGATGGTCGTCTATCTGCGGCTGAACGGCCTCGTCCCGCCCGCCAGCCAGCGTCCGTAGACCAAGGGCGTCACGACGTGCAACGCGGCGATCGCGGCGATCGCGATCGCCGCATTGTGCGTCTCTATTTCGCGAAGCCGGCGACGATGGCGTCGAGCTGCTTCAGGTGATTGAGATCGTGTCCGGCGACGGTCTCGACGATCGTCCGGAACGTCATCTCGCCGCGTTCGGGATGCGTGACCTTCTTCCCCATCAGCTCCTGCGGCGTCGTCGAGATCAGCGCGAGATTCCATTCACGCAGCGACGAGAACGCGCTCAGCGCCGCGCGCGCGCTGAGGCCGCCGTACCGGCCGGCCCATTTCTCCTGGTCGTAGGGCTGGATCACGTGGTTCGTCTCGGCGAGGGCCTGCCGCAGCCGGAAGGCGAACGCAATCTCGTTGTCGGCGAGGTGGCAGAGAATCTCACGCGCGTTCCACTTGCCCGGCGCGGGCCGCCATTCGAGGTTCGTCGGCGCGAGCGCCGCGGCGACTTCGGACAGGTGTCGCGACGTCGCCTCGAGGACGTCGAGCGGCTTGCGATCGCCGAGGGCGGACGCGTAGGGATTCATGACCGACGATTATACCGAGCGGGGCCGTGATAAATTTTCCGGTATGCCGTCGCATGCAGTCCTGACGACCGCGGTCGATCAGCCCGGAATGCTCTTCGGGCTGACGCAGGTGCTCGCGCGCCATGCGGCGAACATCGAGCACGTGGACATCATCCACCGTGCGGCGCACGAGTCGGGCGTCTACCTCGAGTTCTCGTGCGAGACGCCCATCGACGCGATCGTCGCCGAGATGCGCGCGGTGCCCGGCGTGGTGCACGTCGATCTGACGCCGTCGTTCGCCAAGGTGTACGGCAAGCGCATCGTCATCATGGGCGGCGGCGCGCAGGTGGGCCAGGTGGCGATGGGGGCGATTCTCGAGGCCGACCGCCACAACATCCGCGGCGAGCACATCTCGGTGGACACCATTCCGCTCGTCGGCGAGCACGATCTGGCCGCGGCCGTCCGCGCGGTGGTGCTGCTGCCGCGCGTGCGGCTGCTCGTGCTGGCCGGCGCGCTGATGGGCGGCGAGATCACCCGGGCGGTCGAGGACGTGCGCGCGAAAGGCCTGCGCGTGATCTCGCTGAACATGGCCGGCAGCGTGCCCGACGCGGCCGACCTCGTCGTCACCGACCCGGTCCAGGCCGGCGTGATGGCCGTGATGGCCGTCGCCGACACCGCGAAGTTCGACATCATGCGCCAGCAGAACCGACGGTACTAGGTGTAGGGCGGACCTTCAGGTCCGCCGACAGGCAGGCCTGAAGGCCTGCACTACAGCGTGCTGCCGCTGGCAATCCGGCAGGTTCGCTGGCGCGTGAAGTGCATTAGAGTGGAGGCATGATGATCCTGGCTGTCGCCTCGCCGCTCCTCGCTGCCCTGCTCGCCGCCCAGAGCCAGCCGGCGCCGAAGCCGGCACCGAACGCGCCCGTGCGCATGAACGGGTGCGTGTCGCGCGATTACACGGACAGCAAGAACGCCACGTCCTACACGTTCATCGACGACACCGACGGCACGCGATACCACGTGACCGGCCGGAGCGTGTCCAAATATTCGGGCATGTCCGTCCACGTGGTCGGCAGCATCGTCGAGAGCAAGAAGCTGAAAGTCGCCGGCGGGCTGTGGCCGACGCCCAACGCGGCGGCGCAGGCGGGCCATCTGGATCCCGGTGAGGCGGCCGTGGCCGCGCTGCCGGGCAGTGCGTCAACCGGCGTGGGCAACGTCGAGCTGCCGATGCTGAAGGTCACGCAGGTGTCGCTCGGCGCCGGCGAGTGCAAACGCTGAAGACGCAGTAGTGCGGATCTTCAGGTCCGCCCGACGGCAGGCCCGAAGGCCTGCACTCCAGGGTGCCGCTAGTGGCGGACGGGCGGGACGCCGCCGCTGAGCGTGCACAGCAGATCCACCGTGCTCTGACGCGGGCCGAGGCTCACGCGATCGGGCGATCGCAGCACGGCTTTGCCGGCAATCTGATCCGGCGTCTCTCCACACGCGTTCTTCACGTCGATCGTCGCCCCGGCGTCTGCCAGCTGTTTGACCACGCGGTCGTAGCCGAGCACCGCCGCGGCGTGCAGGGCGGTCTCCCCCAGGGTCGTCGCGGCATTCACGTCGGCGCCGTTCGCCAGCGCCACCGCGACGGTCTCGACGACGCGCGATTCGTCCTCGATCTTGCCTCCGTCGAGCACGCTCAGGCCGCGGCGATCGGCCTGCGGGCTCGCGCCCATGCCCGCGGCCGCCATCAGGGGCGTCACGCCCGACGGCGGCGCGAGATGCGTATCGGCGCCCGACGCCGCCAACGCGCGCATGATGGCCGGCTCGAGAAATTTCGCGGCGAGCCAGTAGGGCGTCGCGCCGACGAGCGTGGCGGGCAGCTCGAAGTCTTCGCTGTTGCGGCGGACGGGCGTGCCCTTGGTCAGGCGCAGATTCGGGTGCGCGCCGTGCGCGAGCAGCGCCTGCGCGAGCCGCACGCCGCTGCGCAGCACGGCGGCGTGGAGCGCCGTGTAGCCGACGCCCATCGCGTTGGGGTCCGCGCCCTTCTCGAGCAGCAGAATCCCCACGTCTTCGTGGCCGCTCTGCGCGGCCTCGACGAGCGCGGTCATCCCGTTCGGCAGCGCCTCGTTCACGTCGGCGCCGGCCTCGACCAGCCGCCGCGCCGACTCGGCGTCGCCCGATCGCG
>CAZOIK010000185.1:0-4128 GCA_964579765.1 uncultured Bifidobacteriaceae bacterium | reverse complement strand
ATGATCTCGTCGGCCAGCTGCCGGATGGGCCGCATGCGCGCGCGTTCGTCGCGCAGGCCATCGAGCGGGTCCGCGGCGACAGCGGCGTGCTGCTGCTCATCGACATGTTCGGCGGCACGCCCTCGAACCTCTCGATGACGTTCCTCGAGGCGAACCGGATCGAAGTGATCACGGGCGTCAACCTGCCGATGCTGATCAAGCTGGCGAGCCTGGCGAGGTCGTCCGATCTGCCGGCCGTGGCGCGCGAGATGCGCGAGCACGGGCGCAACGCCATCTGGGTCGCGTCCGACTTTCTGCGGGCGGAGAAGGCGGGCACGTGACCTCGCGCAGCGTCACCGTCGTCAACCAGCTCGGCATGCACGCCCGTGCGGCGGCGAAGTTCGTGCACCTGGCGGCGCGATTTCAGTCGCAGATTCGCGTCGCGCGCGACGCGCGCGAGATGGACGGCAAGAGCATCATGGGCCTGCTGCTGCTCGCGGCCGCGCGCGGGACGACGATCCGCGTCAGCGCCGACGGCGGCGACGAAGTCGAAGCGGTAGCCGCGCTCGTCGAGCTCGTGCAGACAGGATTCGGCGAGGACATATGCAGCGTCTGACGGGCATCGGCGCGTCGCCCGGCGTGGTCGCGGGCCGCGCCGTGATCCTCATCCAGCGCGAGCAGGTGCTGCGCTACCGCGTGCCGGCGGCGCTCGTGCCGCGCGAGATCGCGCGCATCGAGGCGAGCCGCGACCTGGCGCGGCAGCAGCTCGCCGAGATCCGGAGCAGCGTGAGCCGGAAGCACGGCGCCGACCTCGCGTCGATCTTCGACGCGCAGCTCGTGATGCTCGACGACCAGGGG
The DNA here is from genome assembly GCA_964579765.1 of uncultured Bifidobacteriaceae bacterium. Taxonomy (GTDB): domain Bacteria; phylum Acidobacteriota; class Vicinamibacteria; order Vicinamibacterales; family CAVVIG01; genus DATNBT01. The sequence continues at coordinate 3,291 of CAZOIK010000185.1, read as the reverse complement.
CTGATTCCGAAGGCGATGGCCATCGTCCGCGAGCAGCGCGTCAACGCGGCGTGGGCGATCCAGCGCGTCTGCGACGAGTTCGCCGCCGTGTTCGACGACGTCGCGGACGCGTACCTGCGCGAGCGGAAGGGCGACGTGGCCGACCTCGCCGGGCGGCTGAAGATGAACCTTCGCCGTAGTCCGTCCGCGCCGCGCGATCTCTGGCAGGAGCTCGACGAGGCGTCGGTGCTCGTCGCCGACGAGCTGCCGCCGTCCATCGCCGCGCAGGTGGACTGGACGAAGGTCCGCGGCTTCGCGACCGACGCGGGCAGCCGCACGTACCACACCGCGATCCTCGCGCGATCGCTCGGCGTGCCCGCCGTCGTCGGCCTGCAGAACGCCACGCAAATCGTGCAGGCCGGACAGGCGATCGCGATCGACGGCAACGCGGGCGAGCTGGTGCTCGATCCCGGAGAAGACGTCCTGGCCCGCGCCCGGCGCCACGTGGACGACGGCGCGCCGCTGGCCGGCCCGCAGGGCGAGCCGGCCGGACCGGCGATCACCGCCGACGGCCTGCGGCTGCGCCTCGACGCGAACATCGAGTTCCCCGGCGATCTCGCGGCCGCGCGCTACGCGGGCGCCGAGGGCATCGGCCTCTATCGCTCCGAGTTCCTGCTGATGGGCGGCGCGCGGGGATGGGGCGCGGCCCGCGCCGACGAAGACGAGCAGTACGGCGTCTACCGCCAGATGCTCGAAGGCATGGCGCCCGGGCCGGTGACGATCCGGACGTTCGACCTCGACGAAGAAGGCGGCGGCATGCGCGGCCTGCGCCTCAGCCTGCTGAAGCCGGAGCCGTTCCGGCGGCAGCTGCGGGCGCTCCTGCGCGCGTCGCGGCACGGCACGCTGCGCGTCATGTTTCCGTTCGTGTCGGGCGTCGAAGAGCTCCGCGAGGCCCGCCGGCTGATCCGCGAGACGGCGGGGGAGCTCGGCGTCACGGACGAGGAGCTGGCGCGCGTGCCCGTCGGCGCGATGATCGAGGTCCCGGCGGCCGCGTTCACGGCGGATCTGATCGCGCGGGAGGCGGACTTCCTCACCATCGGCACCAACGATCTCATTCAGTACTGTCTCGCCGTCGATCGGTCGGACGCGCGCGTCTCGCAGCTCTACGAGCCGCTCCACCCGGCGATCCTGCGGATGGTGGTGATGGTGCGCCGGGCCGCGGCGCGTCGGCGCATCCCCGTCTCGGTGTGCGGCGAGATGGCGTCGGATCCGGTCGCGCTGGCGCTGCTCGTCGGCCTCGGGCTGCGGGAGTTCAGCATGACGCCCGCGGCGATCCCGCTCGCGCGCCGCCTGCTGCAGGAAATGCGGAGCGACGATCTGCACGCGATCGCGCGGCGCGTCATGCGCTTGGCGACGGTCGAGGAAGTCGAGACCGAGCTAGAACGGAATATCGTCGTCGGTCAGCGGAGCTGAGGTCTCGGGCGAGGGGCCGCCGAAGTCGCCGCCGCCGTAGCTGCCGCTCTCGGCGCCGCCGCGCGCCCCGCCACCGCCGCCGCGCCCGCCGCCGCCTCCGCCGAGCAGGACGACGCGATCGCCGCGAATTTCAGTCGTGTAGCGCTTGTTGCCGTCCTTGTCGTCCCACTGACGCGTCTGCAGACGGCCTTCGACGTAGATCTGCCTGCCTTTCGTCAGGTACTCGTTCAGCGATTCCGCGGTCTTGCCCCACAGCACGACGCGGTGCCACTCGGTCTTCTCCTGCCGCTGTCCCGACTTGTCGTTCCAGACTTCCGTCGTGGCCATGTTGAGTGTCGCCACGGCGGCGCCGCCCGGCGTGTATCGCAACTCGGCGTCGCGCCCGAGATTGCCGACGAGAATCACTTTGTTTACGCTGCCCATGGCCGCGCATTGTACATCGTCGTCTAGCGCCTGGGCGTTGCGTCGCCGAGGGCCTGCAGCGCCTGCCTGGCGAGCGTCGCCGCCGGCGTGTCCGGGTAGGTCATGATGACGGTGTTCCACGAGTCGCGCGCCTGATCGACCTGCTTCAGGCTGCGAAGCGCGACGCCCTTCTGGTAGTAGGAGTCTGGGACGCGGGCGCTCATCGGATAGAGGCGAATCACTTTGTCGAACGCCTCGACCGCCTTGTCGTACTTGCCGTCGTTCAGGTACGAGCGGCCGATGAAGAACTGCGCGTCGTCGGACTGCGTCGCGCGCGGAAAATCTTTCAGGAACGCCTCGAAGCCGTCCACGGCGAGGTCCCACAGACCGGCCGTGTAGTCGCCGAAGGCCTGCTCGTACATCTTCGTCGGCGACTCGCCCGAGGCGGCCGGGCCGGGCGGTGTGGACGGAGGCGGCGTCGCGGCCGCGACACCCGGCGTACCGGGCGCGCCGGGCACGACACCCGGGGCCGTGGCGTCCGGTGCGGCGACAACGACGGGCGGGCGGTTGAGCGCCTGCTGCACGAGTTGTCGCAGCGCGTCGATCTCCTGCGACGCCGATCCGATGCGCACGTTGTTGTCGTCCACCTTCTCGCGGACGACGGCGAGATCCTTCGTGAGCTGATCGATCAGGAGCTTCTCGTCGGCGACGGAGCGGCGGTTGGCCTCGGTCTGCTGATCGATACGCGAGTTCACGGCCTTGATCGCGTCGGCGAGCGTCGCCAGCGCGTTCTGCAGCAGCTGCGTCTGCTCCTGCAGCATCCGCAGATCGGCCATGAGCTGCTGGTGCTCTTTGTTGGCGGCCGACGCCGGCCGTGCGATGGCCAGCGCGAGCAGCAGCGCGGCGAGCGGCCGGAAGACTCGTGTCGTCATGCGTGTTCCACTCACTTGGCCGTGATCACGAAGTGCGCGCGCCGGTTCTTGGACCACGCGCTCTCGTCATGGCCCGGATCGAACGGAAATTCCTTCCCGTAGCTCACGGTCTTCATGCGATCGGCGGCGATGCCGATGGATCGCAGGTAGGTGACGGCGGCGTTGGCGCGCCGATCGCCCAGAGCCAGATTGTACTCGGCGCTGCCGCGCTCGTCGCAATGGCCTTCGACCGTCACGACCCACGACGCGTTCTGTTTGAGGAGGGTCGCATCGTCGTCGAGCACGGCCTTGCCTTCGGGCGAGATCTCGCTGCTGTCGAGCGCGAAGAAGACCGGCTTGAGCGGCGAGTTGCGGTTGAGGTCGTCGAGCGAGGTCGCGGTGACGGCTTCTTCTTTGATGGCGGGCGTCACGGGCGTGGGCGCCTCGACGCGCGCCGGAGCGGGCGCCGCCGCCGGAGCGGCGGGGGCGGGCGCCGCTTCGGCCGGCGCCTCGGCGGTCGGCGCCA
>CAZOIK010000184.1:0-7505 GCA_964579765.1 uncultured Bifidobacteriaceae bacterium | reverse complement strand
CTGCGCCGGGTCGAGGATCTTGAACTGCTCGCCGATCTGGCGCCGCTCGAGATTGGCCGCGATCTTCGAGTCTTCCTGCTTCGCGAGCAGGCTGACGTAGGTTTTCTGCAGCGTGTCGTAGTCGCGCGTGAGCTCGATCAGCTCCGATTCGCGCTTCGGCGCGGCGTCCACGCGCGACTGGTACTCCGCGATTTGCTGCCGCAGCTGCTGCTCGTCGGCGTCGCGCCGTTTGTCCTGCCGGTCGATGTTGTCCAGCTCGGCTCGCGCCTCTTTCAACCTGCTCTGGCGCGCGAGTTCGGCCGGGCTCAAGCGGACCGCCGGTTCGCTTGGCGACGCCGTGGCGCGACGGCGCTCCGCGTCGGCCTGCGCCGCAAGCGTCGCGGTGACCTTCTTCGCGCGGATGATGTCGGGATGCTCCGGCGTGAGGCGGAGTTCCATGTCGCGCAGCGCGTCCTGCGCGGCCTCGAGCTGCTGCGCCGCCGTGGTCACCGGCGCAACCGCGCCTGTTCCCTCGGGCGCGGTGCCCGGAGGGAGCGTGTTGAGATCCGCGATCGTCCGCTCGACGAGCAGGCGGCGATCCATGCTCCTGCCCTTCGCCTCGTTGAGCGCCTGCATCTGCATCTGGGCGCTCTGAATGACGCGCAGGTTCGAGTCGAGCTGCGAGGGGAGCTGACCCGCGTACTTCAGGCGGTATTCCTCGAGGCGCTTCTCGTGCTCCTCGAGCTGCCGCCGCGCGTCGTCGAGCTGCGAGTCGATGAAGCGGTACGAGTCTTCGGCCATGATCTCGCGATCGCGCAGGTTCTCGTCGATGAAGAGCGACGCCAGACGCTGGGTCACCTGCATCACCGTCTGCGGCTCAGCCCCCGTGTACGACACCCGGAACGCGTCGCCCTTGACGATGTCCACGTCGATGTCGCGCCGCATGTGCGCGACGACGTCCTCCATGATCGAGGTCTGCCGCTCGCGTGGATACAGATCGAAGTCCTGGATGATCTGCTCGAGCCTGGTTCGGCTCAGGATCTGCTGGCTGATCGAGGGCAGGCGGTCTTCGATCCGCGCCGTCACCGTGGACTTGACGTAGCTCTCGGGCACGCGCTGCGGCACGATCAGGATCAGCGTCTCCGATCGAAATTCGTCGTGCAGAAAGCGTGTCGCCACGACCGTGGGCACGCCGACCGCAATCGTCGCGGCGAGGACGAGCCACAGGCGATGACGCGCGATGCGCAGGATGTCGGACGGGGTGTAGCGCTTGCCAGGAATCACAACAGCTCCTATGCGAGAGGCCTAGTGGAACAGCGGCAGCCACAGGTCGAAGCCGACGCGAACGCTGGGCTGGTCGATCCAGAGCGGCACGGCCGTGACGAACGCCGGCAGCGTCGCGAACCGGTACCGCGTGTAGCGGGCGTCGGTGGTGAACGCCATGGTGCGCGACAACGCGATCCGCGTCTGCACGCCGCCGACCGCCGACTGATTCCAGTTCGCCGACGCCGGTCCGCCGCTCACGTCGCGGCCGAACCAGGCGCTGCCGATCATCGACAGCGTCACGCGGCGAGACAGCTGCCCGCCGAGGGTCGCCGTGCCGGCGTCGCCGAGAAACGGCGACAGAAAGCCTTCGAGGAACGTCACGCTGCGGTTGAACGAGGCCGTCGCCTGCCACGTCCGGCCGATTTGATGCGTCAGGTGCGCCTCGCCGCCCATGACGTACTGCGTGACGTCGTTGCGCGGATCGCGAATCAGCATCGGGCCGGACGAGAAGCCAATCGACGTGCGCCGGCTGAACGACAGCGCGTGCTGATACGCGAGGCCGAGGTTGACGTTCTGCAGGTTGAACAGCGAGGGCACCGGCACGGTCGCGAATCGATACGAGCCCTGCTGCACGCCGTAGCCGGCGACGAGCCCGACGTCCCTTGTCAGCTGGAACGTGAGGTTGGCCGACGCGTCGTACATCCGCATGCTGGCCGCGCTGTCTCCGAGCGTGGTGTACGACACGACGCCGATCGACGTCAGCGTGACACGCCGGCCGAGCGACTGCGACAGGCTCACGTTCGTCGTCGCGTCGAGCGCCGAAATCGACGCCACGGCCTCGTTCTGCACTGGCGCCGGCGCGAGCGCCACCGCCGTCGCGCCGACGTCGCCGCCGAACACGCCGGGCGCCGTGTCGGGCGAGAACAGCGGAAACCGGTTCACGCTCTGCTGCATCGAAAGGTGCGTCCCGCGGTGCTGCAGGTCGTACGCCACCGACACGGCGCGCTGCACGCTCAAGGCGCTGCCGACGGTGGGAAACGACTGCAGGACCGTCCGTCCGGTGACGCCGAACTTCGATTCGCGGAACGTGCGGACGTACGACAGGTCCACGCCGACCGACTCGAACGTGTTGCTCGGCACCGGCGACAGGCCGAAGCCGCTCTGCAGATCCGGCAGGATCAAGTCGTTCTCGCTCACCGCCTGGGTCGAGACGGTCATGTCGAGGCGCTGGCGGCCGCCGTCGCCGCCCGAGGCGAACAGCGACGGCACGCGGCCCTCGATCGGGAAGAGCTGCGCGCGGGCGGATGACGGCACCAGGCTGAGCGCCGACGCGCACACGCAGACCACGAGCGGAGCGGCTGGGCGCATCGCGTGTCCCTAGGGCACGACGATCGTGTCGCCGGGCCTCAGCTCGAGGTTCTGCCTCAGGCCTCGTCCCTTCGAGACGTCGTGGTAGTTGAACGGGTAGTTGACAGTGCGGTTGTTCTCGACGCGCATCACCATGATGTTCTTGGCGTCGGCGTATTCCTTCAGGCCGCCCGCAATCGCGATCATCTGCAGCACCGTCGTCCGGCCCGCCAGCGGATAGGACCCGGGCCGCACGATCTCGCCCGTCACGAACACCTTGCGGCTGTTGATCTGGCGCACGACGACGGTGACGTTCGGGTCGTCCACGAAGCGCCGCGCGGCCTCGGTGATCTGCGCGCGCAGGCGCGACGGCGTGAGTCCGGCGGCCTGGACGTCGTTCAGCAGCGGCAGCGAGATCTTGCCGTCCGGCCGCACCACGGCGTCCGCCGACAGGTCTTTGTCGCGCCAGAACACGATGCCGAGCACGTCGTCTGGGCCGATGACGTACTCGGCGGAGTCGGCGGCCGCCGTCACCGTTGCCGCCGCCGCGGTCGTCGTGCCCCCGCCGGCCTGGGCGCCCGCCGACGCCGCCGACAGCGCGAGCGCAAGCGCGCAGAGTCCGCTCGCGCACGCCCTCCGCCGCACCGATCCACGCGCTGGTTGTGTCCTCACTGCCGGTACTCCTTGAACGGTAATTGGCAATCGTGCTTGCGCAGGAAGTTGAGAAACCGCTTGTACTCGCGCGACTGCAGGTTGAACATGCGCGCGACGATGCGGTAGTTGCCGTGAGAGGCTTCGAGCCCCTTGCGAACGACCTCGCGCAGCGTGCCGCGCGTGATTTCGCGATCCATGTACAGCGGATACACGCAGCCCCAGAACGACTCGCGATCCTCGATCAGGCGCTTGTAGAGATCGTCGGCGACCGTGCGTCGGCGCTCGCGCCGCGGCTGGCTCGCGTGTACCTCGTGCGTGCGCAGCTCCGCGGGCAGCTCGTCGATCGAGACCACGGCCTCGCGGCCGGTGATCGCGAGGCGCTCGAGGACGTTCACGAGCTGCCGGACGTTGCCCGGCCAGCTGTAGCGCGTCAGCGCCTTCATCGCCTCGGCGCTCATCTGCCGCACGACCGACGAGCCGTCGGCGGCGAACACGCGGAGGAAGTGCTCGGTCAGCACCGCGATGTCCTCGCGCCGCTCGCGCAGCGGCGGCACCTCCATGTGGATCACGTTGAGGCGGTAGAACAGATCTTCGCGGAAGGCGCCCTGGGCGATCTGCTCGCGCAGGGTGCGGTTGGTCGCCGCGATGACGCGCACGTTGACGCGGCGTCCGCCGCCGTCGGCGCCGACCTTCTGCAGTTCGCCGGTCTCGAGAAACCGCAGCAACAGGCCCTGCATGCGGAGCGTCATCTCGCCGACTTCGTCGAGAAAGACGGTCCCTTCGTGCGCCATCTCGAGCTTGCCGGGCTTGTCGCGGTAGGCGCCGGTGAAACTGCCGCGCACGTGTCCGAACAGCTCCGACTCGAGCAGCGTCTCCGACAAGCCTCCGCAGTTGACCGCGACGAAGCTCCGGGTCGCGCGCGCGCTCGCCGTGTGCACCAGTTGCGCGACGACTTCCTTGCCGACGCCGCTCTCTCCCGTGATCAGCACCTTCGCGTCCGTCGGCGCGACGCGTTCGATTTCCTGGCGAAGCTCGACGATCTGACGGCTCACGCCGAGCATCTGCCCGCGCGGTGCGGTCCGCGCGGCGTGCGATGCGATTCGTCCTCGTTCCGACACGACTGTGACCCCCTCCAGCCGAGCCGTAGTGCAAGGAAGTCGCCACCAGCGTGACGATCGTGTGTCGCCGAAACGCCTCGATTCGCGCGGCTTGCGGCCGCCGCGGCGGCGCGGGCGGCGCACGAAGTCAAGGTTCCGCAGGACTCCTGAAACTTATGTACGGCATTGGCGGACTTTTGTCGGTGCCGTTCGACGGCGGCGGGGAATCGCCGCCGAGCGCGTGCGCCGACGCGCGCGTCAGCAGCGCCTCGGGCGCCGCGCTGAACGGGCCGAACGTCGTCATCCCGATGTGCATCGTCGCGAGTCCGCGATCGCGCACTGCGTCGCGCAGCCGCGTGACGAGCGACGCCGCTGCGCGCTCGGTCGCGTTGGGCAGCAAAACGCCGGCGCCGTGATCGACGGCGCCGATGACGTCCGACGACCGCACGTGATCCTGGAGCAGACGCATGACCTCGTCGAGCTCCGGGCCGGTCGAGTGCGGCGGCTCCGGCAGCATGACCGCCACTGCGCCGCCGACCGTGAGGCAGCCCGAGGCATCGACGTGGCCGCGCAGGCGCCCGGCGAGATCGACGGCGCGATCGCTGTCGGCCGTCGCGCGCATGGGCGTCTGGCTGACGAGCACTCCCGAGAGCCAGAGGCCGTAGAGATCGAGCGCCATCCGGGCGAGCCGTAAGGCCGCGGCGGTGAACGCGCGGCCGCGCCGGCTCATGCTGAGTGCGACGATGACGTCGCCGACGCGCTCGGAGATCTCGATCGTCGGCGACGCCTCATTGCCGCCCGGCGCGGGGACGTCAACGGATGCGGCATCGCGCCACGCGACCAGTAGTGGCGAGTCGATGTGGGGCTCGCCCGCGACCTGCAGATCGATCGCATGCGCGTCGATCTCGTGCGCGAGCGCCTGCAGACCGAGCCGTCCGGCCGATTCGACCGGGGCGTCGCCGAGACGCAGCAGTTCCGTCAGCACGCGCTCGAGGCGGACGCGGCGCCGCGACTCGATGTTCTCGAGCACGATGCCCGCGATGTGATGGAGAAACGAGAGGGTCGGACCCGCCGATTCGCCCGCGGCGCCAGACACCGCGATGAGCCAGTCGGTCGATTCTCCGGCGCCGATCGGCACGAACAACGTGTCGCCAGGCGCGCGATCCCAGCCGAGCGCTTCGACTTCCGATGAACCCAGGCGAAAGACGCTGTCGTGACCGCTGACGAGCGATCCGGCGAGACGCGTGGGCGCGCGGTGCAGATCGAGCCCGGGCAGGTAGTCGTCCAGCACGAACGCGCCCGTCGCCTCCTGCCGGTACACGCGGACGTCGTGGCCGTACCAGAGGCCGGCCGCCTCCATCATCTGCCGCACCACGTCGTCTTCGTGCTCGAAGCGCTCGAGTCCGCCGACGGCGCCGACCATCGCTTCGAGCCGCCTCGCCGTGCTGTTGCGCTCCGCCTCGTCTTGCGCCGACGCGATCGTCGCCTCCACGGCCGGCCCCAGCCAGTGGAGCACGTCGTCAAGCCGGCGATCGAGCGCGGACAGCGCGTCGGCCGACGCACCTGTCCGATCGGGAAGATAGTCCGCGATGACGAGCACGCCGCTCCACGTCGCCCGTGCGCCTCCGTCGGCGACCAGCGGCAGGAACCGGATGCGCAGCCCGGCGGTCGAGACGGCCTGTCTCACGCCGGCGCGCAGCGCCAGCGTCGCGACCTGGCATGCCGCGGACTCGCGCGCATCCTGCAGAATGGCGCGCAGCGCGGCGCCAGCGTGCCCGCGCGAGGGGGTCGCGAGCACGCACCGGAGGCCGCGATCGAGCACTTCGATCGCGGGGCCGAATCGCTGCCGCATGTGTTCGAGCCAGGCCCAGTGCCGGCCCGCAATAGCGCTCTCGCTGCCGTCGAGCGGCAGGCTGGAATCGGATCCGTGGTTCCAGAACGTGTCGTCCGACGGGACCATGTGGTCCCCGTGGTGCAATCACGTCGCCAGCACACGCGCCGTGAAGACGCGCATTCGCGACGAACAGATCGCGCGCGCGTGGATTAGGGACTGTGTTGGCAGACCAAAGGAAGACGATACGCGCGCATGTGCGACTCGTCGGCAAACGCCGCAAGTGTGACCTCGACAACGCGATGCGCCGCCATGCCGTCCCAGAGCGCGGGCGCGCGTCCCTGCTTCGCGTGACCCGCGAGCGCCGCGCGCGCTTCGTCGAGCAGACGGATCATGTCGCGCCCAACGAGCGTGTTCGTGCCGGCCGTGACCGTGACCGGACGCTCGGTCGTCTCGCGCACCGTCAGACACGGCACGCGCAGGTACGTCGTCTCTTCCTGGATGCCGCCCGAGTCGGTGATGACGAGCGCCGCGCGCATCTGCAGCGCGAGGCATTCGACATAGCCGACCGGGTCGATCAACCGCACGCCGCCCGGCGGCCGCTCGCCGAGCGCGGCGATCCGCTGGCGCGTGCGCGGATGCACCGGCAGCACCACCGGCACGTCGCGCGACAGCGCGTCGAGCGCGGAGAGCAGGTGCCGCAGCGCGACGGCGTCGTCCACGTTGGACGGGCGGTGCACCGTGGCGAACACATAGGGGCCGCGCACGACCGCGTCGTCGCGCTCGACGCGCGCCGCGTCGGGCAGCAGACGGACGAGCGTGTCGATCATGACGTTGCCGACCTGAAAGATCTTGCGCGGCTCGACGCCTTCGCGCCGCAGGTTCGCGTCGCCGTCCGGCGAGGGCGTGAAGAGCAGGTCGGCGAGCGAATCGGTTACGATGCGATTGACCTCCTCGGGCATCGATCGATCGCCCGATCGCAGTCCGGCTTCGACGTGCCCGATCGGGACACCCAGCTTCGCACAGACCAATGCCGCAGCCACGGTCGAGTTCACGTCGCCGTAGACGAGCACCAGATCGGGCCGCCGGTCGCCGACGATCGGCTCGAACCGGATCATGATCTCGGCTGTCTGCACGGCGTGCGACGCCGAGCCGACCGCCAGGTTGACGTCCGGCGCGGGAATGCCGAGCTGCTCGAAAAACACGTCGGACATCGACGCGTCGTAGTGCTGTCCGGTGTGCACAAGCGTCTGCCGCACACCGTGCGCGGCGAAGGCGGCAATCACCGGTGCCGCCTTCATGAAGTTGGGCCGGGCGCCGACGACGTGGAG
>CAZOIK010000183.1:0-36226 GCA_964579765.1 uncultured Bifidobacteriaceae bacterium | reverse complement strand
GCGGCATCTGGCGGCGGCCTACCGCGACGCGCTCGCCGGCGCCCCTGTCGAGGTGCCGCGGGAATGCGACGCCGGCCACGTGTATCATCTATTTGTCGTTCGCAGCCGGGCGCGCGCCGCCCTCCAGGCACACCTCGCCGGCTGCGGCATCGAGACGCTCATTCACTATCCCGTGCCTATTCCACGCCAGCCCGCGTTCACCAGCCTCAACCCGACGGACTGTCCCGTCGCCGCGCGCGTCTGCGACGAGATCCTGTCGCTGCCGCTCTTCCCGTCGCTGCCCGACGCTGATGTAGCGCGCGTCGCCGGCGCCGTCGCGCGAGTCGCCTGATGCGCGCGCTCATCACCGGCGGCGCCGGCTTCATCGGATCGCATCTGGCCGAAGCCCTGCTCAACGCGGGTCACCAGGTGCTCGTGCTCGACAACCTGTCGACTGGCTCGATGGACAACATCGGACACCTCAAGGGGCGCGCCGGGTTCGAGTACTTCATCGATTCGGTCGAAAACGAGGGCCTGCTCGCCGAACTGATCGATCGCAGCGAGGTCGTCTTCCACTTCGCGGCCGCTGTCGGCGTCAAGCTGATCGTCGAGCAGCCGGTTTACACCATCGAGACCAACGTTCACGGCACGGAAGTCGTGCTGAAGCACGCGAACAAGAAGAAGAAGCTCGTCGTGATCGCATCGACGTCCGAGGTATACGGCAAGAGCGAGCAGGTGCCGTTCCGCGAGGACTCGGATCTCGTGATGGGCCCGACGCCGAAGCATCGATGGGCGTATGCGTGCAGTAAGGCGATCGACGAGTTCCTCGCGCTCGCCTATTGGAAGGAGCGGAAGCTTCCCGTCATCATCGTGCGCTTCTTCAACACAGTCGGGCCTCGCCAGACCGGCCAGTACGGGATGGTCATCCCGAACTTCGTTCGCCAGGCGCTCGCCGGCGAACCCATCACGGTCTTCGGTGACGGCACGCAGTCGCGGTCGTTTACGCACGTTGCCGACGTCGTGAGCGCGCTGCTGAAGCTCGTCGTCGAGCCGAGAGCAATCGGGCAGGTGATCAACATCGGCAACACGGAAGAGGTCACCATCCACCGGCTGGCCGAACGCGTACGGGAGCTCGCCGGCTCGACCTCGTCCATCAAGCTCGTGCCTTACGACGAAGCGTACGAGTCGGGCTTCGAGGACATGCCCCGGCGCGTGCCCGACCTTAGCAAGGCCGCCAAGATGATCGGCTACACGCCGCGGCACACGCTCGACGACATCCTGACGCAGGTCATCGACTACTTCCGCGGGAAGTGAGTCTATACTCAGACACATGCGTGCTCTGAGAACGCTCGCGCTGGCCGCCTGCGCGTGGCTGGCGCTCGCGCCGGCTGTCCGGGCGGAAGTGCGCGTGGCCATTAGAAACGGCCGCGTCACGATCGTCGCGAGAGACGCGACGCTCCGGCAGATTCTCACCGAATGGGCGCGCGTCGGGAAGACGAAAGTCGTCAACGTCGAGCGTATTCCGGGCGGTCCGCTGACATTGGAGTTGAAGAACGTGCCGGAAGGCGAAGCGCTCGACGTGCTGTTGCGCACGCTCAGCGGCTATCTGGCGTCTCCGCGCGCGACGACAGTGTCTGCCGACACCTCCATCTACGATTCCATCGTCGTGATGCCGACAATCGCGGCGGTTGCGCCGCGCGCCTCGGCGCCGCCCGCTGGCCGTGCCCCCTTCGCGCAGTCGGCAATCAACCAGAACGAGAACGAAGAGGACGAACAGAACGGACAGGCTCGTCCCGGCGGACCGCCACGACCGCCGATCTTTTCGACCTTCCCGGCTCCCCGGCAAGGCGGTCCCGGCGCAGTTCGCCCGACGCTGCCGTTTGTCCGTCCTGGCGTCGTGTCCCAACCGCCGGTCGAGAACGCGCCGAACGAAGGCGTTCCGCAGCCCATCGTCGCCGTGCCGCCGGTCAACACGCCCGCGCCGGCGCCGGGCCAGTCGGCGCCCGGCACGGGCGGCGTCGCGGCGCCTGGCATGATTGCGCCGGTGCCGGCCCAGCCGGGTCAGGTGCAGCCACAGCGTCCGCCGGGCGACTAGACTAGATGTCCCTGCTGAACGACGTCACGGCCGCCATCGGCGATGCCATGCGGAAGCAGGACGCTCCGCGGCTGGCGGCCCTCCGGATGCTCAAAGCCGCGTTCATGAACAAGAGCGTCGAGAAAGGGCGCGATCTCGACGCTGCCGAAGAGCGGCAGGTGGTCGCCTCGCTCGTGAAGCAGCGCCGCGACTCGATTGAACAGTTCGCCAAAGGCGGACGCCAGGATCTCGTCGATAAGGAGACGGCCGAAATCGCCGTCCTCGAGGCCTACCTGCCACCCGCGGTTGATCCGGCCGCGCTCGAAAAAGCCGTGACCGACGCGATTGCCGAGACCGGCGCGACATCCGCCAAAGACATGGGTCGAGTCATGAAAGCGGCGATGGCGAAACTCGCCGGTCAGATAGTCGAAGGCAAAGCCGTCAACGAGCTGGTACGCCGCAAACTCGGCGCCTGAGCTCGACACGCATTCACCACCCGCCGTACTGCGTCCACGATCCGCCGAGGCCCACGTTGCCGGCCTTCGGCAGTTCGAAGGAGGATGCGGACGTCTTCTTGCATCCGCGACTTCGTAGCAACGGCGTACTTGGTGAAGTTGCACGCGAGAGCTCGACTGATTCAGATGTAGTACATTCGACCTCCGAACGACATGCCGCGTTATCCTTCCCGCTCCGCTCTCTCGTCGTTCTCGTTCGGCCCAGGTCCGCTGTCCACCGCGATCAAGGCGCTTCTCGGTCTGAACGTCCTGGTCTACCTCGCAACGATCTTCGCGCCGTCACTGCAAATCGACCTCGGCCTCGTGCCGCTCTGGGTGGTGCGTGACAAGCGGATCTGGCAGCTCGTCACCTACATGTTCGTGCACGCCGGGCTGTTTCACATCCTCTTCAACATGCTGGCGCTGTGGATGTTCGGCGTCGAGCTCGAGCGCATCTGGGGCACGCGGTTCTTCCTGAAGTTCTACTTCATCACCGGGATCGGCGCCGGCTGCCTTACGGTTCTGCTGTCGCTGCTGCCGTTCGGTCCGATGCAGCAGCTCTACGCCTCGGACGTCGTCGGCGCGTCGGGGGCGATTTACGGGCTGTTGCTAGCCTATGCGCTCTACTTTCCCGACCGTCCGATCTACATGTACTTCGTGTTCCCGATTCCCGCGCGCGTGTTCGTGCTGATCATCGGCGCGATCGCGTTCCTCTCGTCGTTGTCGGACACGGGCGGCGTCGCGAACGCGACGCACCTCGGCGGTCTGCTGATCGCGTACGTGTATCTCACGAGCCTGCGCAAGGGCCCGCGCATTCACCTCAATCCCTGGGCCGAAGTGAAATACCGCTGGGTGAAGTGGCGGCTCGCGAGTGCGCGGAAGAAGTTCGACGTCTACTCAGGAGGCCGCAACAACAGCCACGACCGCTGGGACGGCCGCGTTCACTGATCGAGCCATTCGCTGCGGACGGGGCTGAAGATGTCGAGCTCGAACGTGTCTTCGAGCGCTTCGGCCTGATGGGGAATGCGCGGCGGGATGTGCAGGACTTCGCCTTCACGCAGCGTGATCTCTTCACCGCCGACGAGACATTTCAGCGCGCCCTGCAGGACGTAGGTCATCTGCTCGCTCTCGTGCGAGTGCATCGGCACGAGACATCCTCGCTTCAGATACACCTGCGCGAGCATCTCGCGATCGCCCGCGACGATCTTGCGCGAGAGCATCTCCGTCACTTTTTCGAGGGCAATTTCATCCCACCGATGGAGCCGAACCGTCTGGGCGCTCATCGACGGCATCCTAACCTATAATCTAGCCGTCATGGCGGTGACGGCGCCCGCGGCGGGCCGCGAACAATCGTCAGCCGAGGATCCCGGTGCGCTGAGCAAAGACACGCTGCTGCGGGCGTACCGTTGCATGCTCCTGTCCCGCAGAATCGACGACAAAGAAATCCAGCTCAAGAAACAGAACCACACGTATTTCCAGATCAGCGGCGCTGGCCACGAGGCAATCCTGGTTGCGGCTGGCATGACGCTGAAGCCGGCGTACGACTGGTTCTATCCGTATTACCGCGATCGCGCGCTCTGCCTGCAGCTCGGCATGACACCCCTTGACATGCTGCTCGCTGCCGTCGGCTCCAGCGAGGATCCGAGCTCGGGCGGACGGCAGATGCCGTCGCACTGGGGCGTCCGGGCCCTCCACATCGTCTCTGGCTCGAGCGCGACTGGCATGAAGGCGCTGCACGCCGTCGGCTCGGCGGATGCCAGCGTCATCTACGATCGCGTCACCGCCATCCCCGATCGCGACTCGGCGCATCACAGTGACGAGGTCGTGTACGTGTCGGTCGGCGACGGCACGACAAGCGAGGGCGAGTTCTGGGAATCCGTCACCACCGCGTGCACGCGGCGCCTGCCCGTCCTCTTTCTCGTCGAAGACAACGGCTACGCGATCTCCGTTCCCGTCGAGTATCAGACGCCGGGCGGCGATGTCTCGGCGCTGCTGCGATCGTTTCCCGGTCTGCACGTGGACGAGATCGACGGCACCGATTTCCTCGCCAGCCTGAAGGCAATGCGCGATGCCGTCGCGTACGTCCGGGCGCGCAAGGGCCCGGCCGTCGTGCACGCCCACGTCACGCGCCCGTACTCACACTCGTATTCGGACGACGAGACGCTCTATAAGACGCCGGCGGAACGCGAGACTGAAGCGGCACGCGATCCGGTCAAGCGAATGGCCGCCTACCTGACCGCCAACGGCGTCGCGACGGACGCGGATTTGGCGGTCATCCTCGCTGAGGTTGACGCCGAGATCAACGACGCGGCCAACAAGGCGCTCCACGCCCCGCGCCCGGCGAAGAGCACCGCGGCGCTGTGGGTGTACTCGCCGGACGTCGATCCAACCTCCGCGGACTTCGACACGCCTGCGCGGCCCGAGGGCAAGCCCGACACGATGGTCGCCGCGATCAATCGCACGCTCAAGGACGAGATGGCGCGCAATCCGCGCATCGTCGTTTTCGGCGAAGACGTCGCCGATGCGAGCCGCCACGACGCGCTGAAGGTCGTGTCCGGCAAGGGCGGAGTGTTCAAGCTGACACATGGCTTGCAGAAGCAGTTCGGCGACGATCGCGTGTTCAACTCTCCCATCGCCGAAGCGTCGATCATCGGCCGCGCCATCGGCATGGCTGTGCGCGGCCTGAAGCCGGTCGTCGAAATCCAGTTCTTCGACTACATCTGGCCGGCGATGATGCAGATCCGCGACGAGCTTTCGATGCTGCGTTATCGCTCCGGCAACCACTACTCGTGTCCGGTCGTCGTGCGCGTGCCGATCGGCGGTTATCTGAAGGGCGGAGGACCGTATCACAGCCAGTCGGGCGAGAGCATCTTCGCGCACTGTCCGGGCCTGCGCATCGCGTTTCCGTCCACCGCGGCTGACGCCGCCGGGCTGCTGCGGACCGCCATCCGTTGCGACGACCCGGTGATGTTTCTCGAGCACAAACATCTCTACCGGCAGACGTATTCGAAGAGCGAGTATCCGGGCGACGACTTCATGTTGCCGTTCGGCAAGGCCAGTCTGCGCCACGAGGGCAGCGACGTCGTCGTCGTCACGTGGGGCGCGCTCGTTCAGCGGACGCTCGTGGCCGCGCACCAGGCGGAGAAGGAAGGCATCACGACGGCGGTGCTCGACCTGCGAACGATTGCGCCGTACGACTGGGAGTCGATTGCCGCGCTGGTGAAGAAGACCAGCCGCGTCGTCATCGCGCACGAAGATCAGCTGACGTGCGGCTTCGGCGCGGAGATTGCCGCGCGGATTGGCGGCGAGCTGTTCCAGTACCTCGATGCCCCCATCCACCGTGTCGGTGCGCTCGACACGCCGGTCGCCTACTCACCCGAGCTCGAAGAGGCGATTCTGCCGCAGACGCACGACGTTCTGAAAGCGATCAAGGACACCGTTCGTTACTAGCACGTGTCGAAGCTCTGGCTCGTCCTGTCGCTGCTCGTGCTGGCGATTGGTCCTGACGTCGTCCAATCCGTTGACGCCATCCCCGCCTCGGTCGCCGGACGCTTCCGCGATCCGTTCGGCTTCGAGCAGGCTGCGACTGGGCAGTATTTCGTCTTCGATCGCCGCAGCCAGATCGTCTACGGCGTGGACGCCCGTGTCGAGACCGCGTGGGAGATCGTGCACATCGGCAACGAGCCTGGACGGATCCTGAATCCGTTCGCGTTCGCGGTCGCGCCGGACGGCACGTTCGCGGTCGGCGACGCGCCCGACAATCGGGAACGCATTCAGGTGTTCACGCCTGCGGGGTTCCGTATCGGCGGCTTCACGCTGCCCGGCACGCCGCGCGCCCACGTCGTGCTCGACGGCCTCGTGCTGAACGGAATCGGCTCTCTGCAGTACACAGGCACGTCGATCTTTCTTTCGCAGCCGGAGAGCGGCGCGCTGATTACGGAATACTCGCTCGCCGGCATGCCGATCCGCAGTTTCGGCGAACCGCGCAGGACGCCACACGACGGCGATCCGGCGCTGCGCGCCGCGCTCAACATCGGATTGCCGCTCGTCGATCCGCGCGGTGGCTTCTTCTTCGTGTTTCAGACCGGCGAGCCGATGTTCAGGAAATACGACGGCAGCGGCGCGCTGCTGTTCGAGCGTCGTGTCCAGGGCCGCGAGATCGACGACTTCGTCAGCCGTCTTCCGTCGCTGTGGCCCGCGCGGAACGCGGCGGCCGGGGAGATCCCGTTCATCACGCCGACGATCCGCGCCGCCGCGGTTGACGCGTCGGGCCACCTGTGGACGAGCTTCGCCGAGCCGGTCACGTATGAGTTCGACGGGGATGGCGACAAAGTCCGCGCCGTGCGCTTCCGCGCGGCGGGACAGATCTCGCCGAATCACATGTCGTTCGACAAGAACGGCCGGATGCTCGTCACACCGGGCCTGTACGTGTTCGACGTGAAGTAAACCCGCCAGGAATCACGAGCGCACTTTCACCTCGAACATCACCATGCGCGTCAGGATGTCGCCGAAGACGTGCTGCTGGATGCTCTGGTTGAACAGGTTCGTGACCTTGACGCTCGTCGTCAGCTTGTTGCTCCACCACCTCGCGCCTAGCGCGCCGTTCACCATCGTGTAGGCGTCGGTGTAGCCGGCGTACGGCGACGTGAGCACGTCGCTCCAGAACGCCTTGTCCGAGTAGTTGACCGACAGGTTGCCGAACACCCGTCCGCGATCGACGCTGCCGCCGACGTTGAACCGGTTGGTCGGCGGATACGCCAGCTCCTCGGTCGGATACGGATTCGGATCCGAGAGGATCTGCGGCAGCCCCTGCCACGAATAGTTCGCGAACAGCGACAAGTGTTCGTCAACGCGTTGATCAATCGACAATTCGACGCCTTTCTGCCGTAGTGGCCCGAGGTTCTCGTAGGTGAACGCCGTCCGCGGCAGGAAGATGCCGAGCTGCGCCATCGCCGCGAGGATCGACGGCGGGAGCTGCCAGCCCGGCGGCGGATTCGCCGCGGTGTACGGATCGAAGCTGGTGGGCAGCTGGACGAAGTTGATGCTGTTGTTCAGATCGTTGACGTAGAAGGACGCGCCGAGCGTCGTCTTCGACCGCAGCGTCCCCGTGTACGCCACTTCGTAGGCGGTCAGCGATTCGGCCTCGAGGGCGTCGTTGCCCACGGCGTGCACGACCAGCGGAAACGGTGTCGCAACCTGCGATCGCAGCGGCGCCGGAAGAATGGGCGCGAGCCCGCTCAGATCCTGCGGTGAGACAATGCTGGCGCCCAGGTAGTTGTTGACGACCGAAGGCGAGCGGAACGCCCGGTTGAAGGAGACGCGGATCGATTGCACGGGAGCGACGCGGAAGTTCGCCGACAGCCGTGGCGAGAAGAACGGAGTGTCGAGGTTGCCGAACTTGTCAACGCGCCCGCCGATATTCAGGCGCACGCGATCGAGAAAGACTTCGTCCTCCACGTACGCGCCCAGCTCGTTCCTGTCGGGCGCGAGAGCGGCGAGCGAGATGTCGAAGTCGTTGCGGCGCACGTTGCCGCCGTACGACACGACATTGCGCTTGCCGATCGGAGTGGCGTCACCGACTTCGACGTCGTACGTCTTCGTGGTCAGCACCATCTGGAGCGCCTTCCCCGTCGATGCGTCTGGAAATAGCAGGTTCGGCGCCTCCGCGTGCAGGACGTTCGCAAACGCGTTCAGCTTGAACGCGTCGCGTGAGTAGTTGACGCGGCCGAAGCCCAGATACGACCCCGACTGGATGTCGAACGGACCGACACCCGTATAGATGATGCCCTGCGTGCCGGCGATGCCGCCCTCGTACGTCAGCCGTCCGCGCCGGCCCAGCTCCTGATCGACACGCGCGTCGAACTTCGGCTCGTTGGCGCCGCGGTTGGCAAAGGCCGCGCCGAACGGCCCGCTGCCGTCGGCCGGGTACGTCGCGCCGCCGACCGTGGACTTGCCGGAGGGATCCCGCGGGTCAGCGATGAGCGGAATCGTGCCGGTCGGCCTCGGATACGCGGCCGAGTTGAAGTAGCCGGCGCTCACGCGATACGACCACGTGCTGTTGGGCGCGTCGGCATAGCTCGCGTTCGCGCCGAAGATGCCGCCGGGCGTCTGGCCGATCTTCGAGCCGGCGTCGCGGCTCAGGAAACCGCCCGTGAACGTCACCTCGCTGCCCTGCGCTTCGCGCGGCGGCTTCGTGATGATGTTGACGACGCCGGTGAGCGCGTTGGCGCCCCAGACGGCCGACGCCGGGTCGCGGATGACCTCGATCTGCTGGATGTCGTCCAGATTGGTCGGCATCAGGTCCCAGAGCACGATGCCGAAGAAGTCGAGATAGACCGAGCGGCCGTCAAGCAGTACGAGCTGAGTGTTGGCGAGGGTGCTCGTCGCCTGACGGCTCGTGATGTTCACGTCGCGCGCCGACGTCTGAATCACGTTCACGCCCGGCAGCTGCCGCAGCAGATCGCCGTAGTTCTGCGCAGGTGACGTCTGCAGCTGCGCGTTCGTCAGCACGCTCATCGTCGCCGGCGCGTCGACGAGCGCGGTGTCGGTCTTGGTCGCCGAGACGACGACCGTTTCCGAGAGCGAGGCGAGCTTCAGCGTCAGCCTGATCGGCGTCTCGTCGGTGTGCGGAACCGCCAGGTTGTCGAGAATCGCGGGCGCGAAGCCCACCAGCGTCGCCGTGAGCTGATATGTGCCCGGCGCGGGGGCGAACCTGAAGCTCCCGTTGCTGTCGGTGGTCGTGAACGTGCGGCTCGACGCGCCGGTCAGCTGTACCGTCGCCCCTGGAATTGCCGCGCCCGACTCGTCCACCACCGTCCCCACCACGTCGCCTGACTGCGCGCGTGCGCCTGCCGCACACGACAACACGAGCAGCGCGGTCGCCAACCAACGACTCATCGCAATCCTCCGGAAGATTTGCTGGGAAGCGGCGCGATTGTAACATGTGGGTGATGTCGTCCTTCCATGCGGTCGCTGTCCTCGGCGCGGGTACGATGGGCGCGCAGATCGCCGCGCATCTCGCCAACGCCGGCATCGAGGTGCTGCTGCTCGACGTCAGCGCCGATGCCGCCCGCGACGGCCTCGCGCGGGCGCGCGCGCTCAAGCCCGATCCGTTCTTCACGGCAGGCGCAGCGGCGCTCATCACCACGGCTGGCTTCGACGACGGCCTCGCGCAGCTCAAGAACGTCGATTGGATCGTCGAAGCGATCGTCGAGCAGCTCGACGCCAAGCAGGCGCTGCTCGCGCGCGTCGAGGCGGCGCGCCGGCCAGGCACGATCGTCTCGTCGAACACGTCGGGGATTCCGATCCGCGCAATCGCGGACGGTCGCGGCGGCGAATTCCGCCGCCACTGGCTCGGCACCCACTTCTTCAATCCGCCGCGCTATCTGCCACTCGTCGAAGTCATCCCGACCACCGACACGGACGCGTCCGTCCTCGATCGGATCTGCCGCTTCCTCGACCTGCGACTTGGCAAAGGCGTCGTTGTCGCCAAAGACACGCCCAACTTCATCGCCAACCGCATCGGACTGTACGGCGTCATCCAGGTGTTGCGGGCGCTCGAACGCGGCGCCTTCACAATCGAAGAGATCGACGCGATCACCGGCCCGGCGCTCGGCCGCCCGAAAAGCGCGACGTTCCGGACGATCGACATCGCCGGGCTCGACGTGCTCGGACATGTCGTCCGCAACCTGAAGACGCAGCTTCCCGCGGCGGAAGCCGCCGAGTTCGCGCTGCCGCCGCTCGTCGAGGCGCTGATCGCACGCGGGTCTATCGGCGAGAAGCGCGGCGAAGGATTCTACAAGCGCCAGAAGTCGGCCAAGGGCGAGTCGGAGATCCTGGCGCTCGACGCGGCGACGCTTGCCTATCGACCCCGCAAGTCTCCCCATTTGGCGGCGCTCGACGCCACCAAGCCGATCGCTGACGTCGCCGAACGGACCGAGGCGCTGTTCCTCGGCAAGGACACGGTCGGCGAGTTCTTGCGCGGGACGCTCGGCCCGGCTCTTCTGTACGCCGCCCGCGTCGCGCCCGACATCGCACATTCGATAGACGACGTGGATCGCGCGATGCGGTGGGGATTCGGCTGGGAGCTCGGGCCGTTCGAGGCGTGGGACGCGATCGGCGTGCGCGAGGTGCTCGACGCCTGCGGTGTGACCGATCCGCCGCCGCTCGTCGCGAATGTCCTCGCGAAAGATCGCAACCGGTTCCGCGACGGCGCGCTGCCGCCGGCCGCACCGGGTCTGCAGCTGCTGAAGTCGGCGAAAGAACGCAGCGCCGTCGTGAAGAAGAATCCAGGCGCCAGCCTCGTCGATCTCGGCGACGGCGTCGTCTGCCTCGAATTTCACTCGAAGATGAACACGGTCGGCGGCGACACGCTCGAAATGATTCACGCCAGCGTCCGCGAGGCGGCGACGAACTTCACGGCGCTCGTCGTCGGCAACGACGCGCCGAACTTCTCGGCCGGCGCCAACCTGATGCTGCTGCTCATGGAGGCGCAGGACGGAAACTTCGACGACATCGAACTGATGATCCGCACGTTCCAGGGCGCGACGCAGGCGCTCCGGCACGCCGAGATGCCGGTGGTCGTCTGCCCCGCCGGCCTGACGCTCGGCGGCGGTTGCGAGATCGCGCTGCACGGCGATCGCGTTCAGGCCGCCGCGGAGACGTACATCGGACTCGTCGAAGTTGGCGTCGGCCTCATTCCCGCCGCGGGCGGGACGAAGGAAATGCTCGCGCGCGCCGTCGCGGACGTGCCCGATCCGCTGCGCACCGATCTGACGCCGTTCGTGCAGCGTGTCTTCGAGACCATTGGCTTCGCGAAAGTGTCCACGAGCGCGGCCGACGCCCGCGAGCTCGGCTTCCTGCGGCGGTTCGACGCGATCTCGATGAATCGCGAGCGGCAAATTTCCGATGCCAAAGCTGTCGCGCTCGAGCGTGCGCGCGAAGGGTACCGGCCGCACAAGCCACGCACGGCGATTCCCGTCGGCGGGGAGAACCTGCAGGCGGCGCTGAAGCTCGGAGTCCATCTCGCGTGGCGGGCGGGGCGCCTGAGCGATCACGACGCGCTGCTCGGGCGCACGCTCGCGTGGATTCTTTCCGGCGGCTCGCTGCCGAGCCAGACCACCGTCAGCGAGCAGTACCTGCTCGATCTCGAGCGCGAGGCATTTCTGAAGCTCTGCGGCGAGCGCAAGACGCTCGAGCGCATTCAACACACGCTCAAGACCGGCAAGCCCCTTCGCAACTGACAGAGGCGGTGATGATCGAATACGGCGCCGGCGCTCCTCTCGTAGTCCTCCCAGGGCTGCCCGGCTCGTGGCACTTCATCGCGCCGGCCGTGCACGCGCTGTCGGCGTCGTTCCGGGTGCTGACGCTGTCGCTGGGCCCGGAGTGCACGATCGACAGCGACGTCGATCGCGTTGTCGCCGGACTCGCGGAACGTCATCTCAATCGTGCCGTCATCTGCGGCATCTCACTCGGCGGGCTGATCGCGGTTCGGTTCGCCGCGAAGTACCCTGAGCGCACCGCTGCGCTCGTCCTCATATCGTCGCCTGGTCCCGGCGCACAGCTCCGCCCGCGGCATCACCTATACCTGCGCGCGCCGTGGCTGTTCGGCCCAGTGTTCGCGCTCGAGACGCCGCTGCTGCTTCACCGCGAACTCCACGGCTCGCAGCTCCTGGCGCTCTTTCGCGCGCCGATCTCGTTCTCGAAAATCGCACGACGTGCGCGACTCATCGAATCGACCGATGTCGCGGCCGACTGCGCGCGCGTGATTGCCCCGACGCTCGTCGTCACCGGCGAGCCGCGGCTCGACGAAGTGGTACCGGTCGAGAGCACGATGGAGTACCTGAAGGCGATTCGCGGCGCCACGCACGCCGTTTTGAAAGGCACCGGCCACCTGGGCGCGATCACGCGCTCGTCGGAGTTCGCGAGCTTGGTCACCGGCTTCGTGGGGCGGACCTGTCATGGAAAGGAGGTCGCGTGACGCGCGTGCGTGATATTCCCGGACCGGCCGGCACCCTCGAAGCCCTGCTGGAGGAACCGCCCGCGACTGGCGGTGTCAATGCGGACGGACGCGTCGAGCACGGACGCGGCGCCGGCCTGCGGGCTGCCGTCGTACTCGCTCATCCACATCCGCAGTACGGCGGGACGATGCACACGAAGGTCGTGTATCAGGCGGCCAAAGCGTTCGCGCGCATCGGATGCGCCGTCCTGCGCTTCAACTTTCGCGGCGTGGGTACGAGCGACGGCGCCTGGGGCGAAGGACGTGGGGAGATGGACGACTTTCGCGCCGCCGTCACATTCATGCGGCAGCGCTATGCGGGCGTTCGGCTATGGGCCGCGGGAATGTCGTTCGGCGCTTGGGTTGCGCTGACGGTCGGCGCTGCCGATCCGGCGGTCACGACGCTGCTCGGCATCGCGCCTCCGCTCGCGCGCTACGACTTCGAGCCGGTCCGCACGAGTGCAACGCCGAAGTTCTTCATTCAAGGCGAGCGCGACGAGCTCTGTCCGCTGAAACAGATGCAGGAGTTCTACGCGAAATGCGCCGATCCGAAAGAGCTCGTCGTCATCGACGCCGCCGATCATCTCTTCGACGGCAAAGTGCTCGAGGTCGGTGACGCGATCGAGGATTTGTTGGGAGACTGGAATGGCTGAAGCGGTCATTGTGTCCGCCGTCCGCACGGCCGTCGGCAAGGCTCCGCACGGCACGCTCCGAAGCACGCGGCCGGACGAGTTGGCTGCGACTGTCATGACCGAAGCGTTGCGTCGCGCGCCCGGCTTCGACCCCGGCGAGATAGACGACGTGATCATGGGATGCGCGATGCCCGAGGCCGAGCAGGGCCTCAACGTCGCGCGCATCGCGAGCCTGCGCGCGGGCCTTCCCGTGAGCGCGTCCGCTGTGACGGTGAACCGGTTCTGCGCATCCGGGCTGCAGGCGATCGCGTACGCCGCCGAGCGCGTGAAGAGTGGCGCGGCGACGGCGGTTCTGGCCGGTGGCACCGAGTCGATGAGCCTCGTGCCGCTCGGCGGCAACAAGATTTCCCCCAATCCCGTACTCATCGATTCGTACCCGGACGTGTACTTGAGCACCGGGCTGGTCGCCGAGAACCACGCTCGCGAGTCGTCGATCTCGCGCGAGGCACAGGACACCTTCGCGCTGCGCAGCCACCAGCGAGCGCTGGCCGCCATCGACGCGGGGCGGTTCTCGGCGGAGATCGTCCCGGTGGCGGCCCGGATCGTCGAACCTCAGCGCGGCAGCGCCCGTCCCATCACACGCGACGTCACGTTCGCCATCGACGAGGGACCGCGTCGAGACACGTCCATCACGGCGCTCGGCACACTCAGACCGGCATTTCACGTCTCGGGCACCGTGACGGCCGGCAACTCCTCACAGACGAGCGATGGCGCCGCAGCCGTCGTGGTGACCTCCGACGAACGCGCGCGCCAGCTCGGACTGACGCCACTCGCGCGCTTCGTCGGCTTCGCCACTGCGGGCGTCGCGCCGGAACGCTTCGGCCTCGGGCCGGTGCCGGCCATCCAGAAGGTCCTGAAGCTCACCGGGCTCACGCTCGACCAGATGGATCTCGTCGAGCTCAACGAGGCGTTCGCGGCGCAGGTGCTGGCGTGCCTCAACGCATTGCCGATCGATCCCGACCGGCTCAACGTCAACGGCGGGGCCATCGCGCTCGGCCACCCGCTTGGGTGCACCGGCGCCCGGTTGACGACGACGATTCTCTACGAGATGCAGCGGCGACAGTCGCGCTATGGGCTCGTCACCATGTGCGTCGGCGGAGGCATGGGCGCCGCCGGGATATTTGAGAGAATGTAGACATGCCGACGCACACGCCGCTGCTCGTGAAGGGCGGCGGCTGGCTGATCGAATCGACCCCAGCCAATCACGTCCTCACGCCGGAAACTCTGACCGACGAGCAACGCCTCATCGCCCAGACGACGCAGCAGTTCGTCGATCAGGAGGCGCTTCCGGCCCTTGCGGCGCTCGAGGCGCACGACTGGTCCGTCGCGCGCCGCCTCGTCAGGCGATGCGCGGAGCTTGGACTGTTCGGCATCGACGTGCCCGAAGAGTACGGCGGCCTGGCGCTCGACAAGGTGACGTCGCTCGTCGTCTCCGAGCGGATGTCGCGAGCGGCGTCGTTCGCCGCAACGTTCGGCGGACAGGCGAATCTCACCGTCCTGCCCCTCATTCTGTTCGGAACCCCGGCGCAGAAGGAGAGGTATCTTCCGAAGCTGCTGACCGGCGAGCTGATCGGCGCGTACTGCCTCAGCGAGACAGGATCCGGCTCGGACGCGCTCGGCGCGAAAACGAAAGCGACGCGGCAGGCCGACGGCAGCTTCGTGCTCAACGGCGAGAAGATGTGGATCACCAACGGCGGATTCGCCGACCTCTTCATCGTCTTCGCGAAAGTCGATGGCGAGCAGTTCACCGCGTTCATCGTCGAGCGCGCCTTCGGCGGCCTGACCAACGGCAGCGAAGAGCACAAAATGGGCCTGCACGGTTCATCGACGACGCCCGTGATTTTTCAGGACGTCAAGGTGCCGGCGGGCAACCTGCTCGGCGAGATCGGCAAGGGGCACAAGGTCGCGTTCAACGTGCTCAACTTCGGCCGCTTCAAGCTCGGCGGCATGTGCATCGGCGGATCGCGCGACGCCATCGGCGAATCGGCCAAGTACGCCGCCTCGCGCCGGCAATTCGCGCAGCCCATCGCGAACTTCGGCGCAATCAAGCACAAGCTCGGCGAGATGATCGCGCGCACGTATGCGGGCGAAAGCCTTGTCTATCGCACGGCCGGGATGATCGACGGGCGCATCGGCGGGTCGAAGGATCCCGCGACCGCCCTCGCGACGTTCGAGGAATATGCCGTCGAAGCGTCGATCGCCAAAGTGATGGGCAGCGAGACGCTCGACTTCGTGCTCGACGAAAACATCCAGATTCACGGCGGCAACGGCTACGTGCGCGACTATCCGGCCGAGCGCCACTACCGCGACGCCCGGGTGAACCGAATCTTCGAGGGCACGAACGAAATCAACCGGCTGTTGATTCCAGGCATGCTGGCGCGGCGGGCGGTGAAAGGCGCCCTGGGGATCATTCCTGCCGCGAAGGCGCTGCAGGACGAATTGCTCGGGCCTCCGGCCCTGCCTGCGATGGACGACACGCCGCTCGCCGACGAGCGCCGCGTCGTCGAGGCGCTCAAGAAGACGGCGCTGATGGTGTTTGGCGTCGCCATGCAGACGTACGGCGCGCAGCTCTCCGAGCAGCAGGAAGTCCTGATGCTTGTCGCTGACATCCTGATCGACGTCTATAGCGCCGATAGCGCGCTGCTGCGCGCGCTGGCGGCACAGACGGGATCGCGCGGCTCGTTGCACGCCGACGCCGCTCGCGTCGTCGTCAACGACGCGGCCGGCCGGATCGAGATCGCCGCCCGGCAGGCGCTGGCCGCCATGACCTCCGGCGACACCCTGCGGACCATGCTCGCGGGTCTGCGGCGGCTGATGAAGGTGGCGCCGATCGACACCGTGTCGCTCCGTCGGCATCTCGCGGACGAAGCCGTCGCGCGAGGGGGATACATCTTTTGACGGCGAGGGTCGCCCAACTGATGATGCTGGCGCTGCTCGCCGCCGCGTGCTCCAGCAAGCCCCCAGTGAACACGCGCGACTACGCGCAGCGGATCGCCGCTGAGCGTGCCGAGAAGGACGCGCTGTTCAAGAGCCGCACCGATCCGATTCCTGACGCGCGGAAGGCCGAGCTGCTGCCGCTGTCGTATTTTCCGATCGATCCGTCGTACGACGTGCCGGCTTCGCTCATCCCGAGCGACGATCAGACTGTCATCGACATGCCGACCTCAACAGGCGCGCCGCGCAAGATGCGCAAGGCCGGTACGCTGACCTTCCAGCTCAAAGGGCAGACGTTCTCGATCATCGCGTTTTACGATCTGACCGGCACACCAGACCACCTGTCGGTGATGTTCAGTGACATGACCAGCGGGACCGAGACGTACGCCGCCGGGCGCTATCTCGATCTCGACCGCAATGCCAGCGGCATCTACGAGCTCGACTTCAACCGCGCCTATCATCCGTACTGCTACTACAACGCGTCGTACGAGTGTCCGTACCCGCCGCCGGAGAATCGCTTGAAGATTCCCATCCGTGCGGGCGAGCGGATGCGGCCCACCTCGTAGTGTCGCTCCGCGCCATCGTTTTCGACTTCGACGGCGTCATCGCGAACAGCGAGCCGCTGCACTTTGCGGCGTTTCGCGACGTGCTCGCGCGCGCCGGCGTTACGCTCAGCGAGACGGACTACTACGCGCGCTACCTCGGGTTCGACGACGTGGGGGTATTCAAGGCCGTGGGGGCCGATTGTGGCATCCCCTGGAGCGCGCGCAACGTCGCGGACTTCGTCGCCGACAAGGCGCTTCGTCTTGAAGAGCTGGAGCGCGACATCCCCGTCATCTTTCCGGGCGCGGCCGATGCAATCCGCCGGGCCGCCGCGGCGGTGCCGATCGCCATCGCGTCCGGCGCCCTCGGCCCCGAGATTCGCCGCATCCTCTCCCGGGCCCGCCTCGTCGATCATTTCGCCGCGGTTGTCTCGGCTGAAGACACGCCGGCGAGTAAGCCGGCGCCCGATCCATATGTCAGAGCCGTGTCGCTCCTCGCGGCACAGGTCATCGGGCCTCCGCTCAAAGCGTCGGAATGCGTCGCCATCGAAGACTCGCGCTGGGGACTGGAGTCGGCACGGACGGCGGGTCTGCGGACGGTCGGCGTCACCAGCAGCTACGACGCGCGGGAGCTCGGTGGGGCCGACCTCGTCATCGGATCGATCGCCGAGCTCGACATCGATCGCTTGCGCCGTCTGTTATCCTGAAGGCGCTTGAAGTCGGAGCAGCTCCTTCACAGCTTCTCGCACGCGGCGCTCAGCGCGGATCCGGATCTCGCGGTGCCTGCGCTGCTCTTCGCGCGCATCGAGTATCCGACGCTCGACGTGCGGCCCTATCTGAACCAGCTCGACACGCTCGGCCGCGAGGCGGCGCTTCGCGTCGGCGCCGCGCCCGAGGCGTTGCGCGTCCAGACACTGAATCGGTATCTCTTCGAGGAGCTACGCTTCACCGGCAACAGCGATCACTACGCCGACCCGCGCAACAGCTTCCTGAACGAGGTACTCGAGCGGCGGACCGGCATTCCTATTTCGCTGTCGGTCGTCTACATCGAGGTGGCCCGCCGGGCGGGCCTCCAGGCGGAGGGCGTGAACTTCCCCGGCCACTTCCTCGTGCGCAGCCACGACCTGATCGTCGACTGCTTTCATCGAGGCGCGATTCTCTCCGAGGACGCCTGCCGCGTACTGCTGCACCGGCACGAAGGTGAGGACGCCGCGCTCGAGCCGCATTTGAACCGCCACGCGACGAAGCGGCAGATCCTCGCGCGGATGCTCGTCAATCTCAAGCGCATCTACGTGCAGATGAACTCGTTTCCGCAGGCGCGCGACATCACCGAGCTGCTGCTGGCCATCGATCCGACCGCGACGCACGAGCTCCGCGACCGCGGCCTGCTTGCATACCACCTCAACGACTACTCGTCGGCATTGCGCGATCTCCAGGCGTACCTCGCCCTCGCGCCGTCCCGTCACGCAGACGACGAGGAGCGCAAGGAACACGAGCGCATTGTGGAACACGTGAAGACGCTGCGTCGCCGGGTGGCGACGTTCAACTAATCGTCAACGCTGTCCGTACGGGCAATCGCTCCGGATTGGACAGACACCGCAGTGCGGATCGCTCTCCGTGCAGGTGACGACGGAGTGGTGGGTCAGGTACGTCGATGCGCGGCGATAGGCGTCCACGTCGCCGGGCAGATCTCCGGTCGGCGCGTCCTCGTACCCCAGACGACGGACGACACGGCCCACGCCGGCGTCCATCGGGAAGACGCGGTGGCCGCCGGCGAAGAGAAGCATGCGATCGGCGCCGCCGTCCGCCATCTGCGGGAGCTGACCGAGCAGCGCCTGCGCCTCTGGCACGGGACCTTTCAGCGTCTTCGCCAGATCGGGATGGCGCTGGAAGACCGTGATGCCCGTGCGAAGCGCGCGCAGCCGCTGATCGAAGTACGACCCGGCGAATCGCACGCTGTCTTCGAGCTTCTTCGGCGCGACCTTCGACATTGAATCGGGCGTGAGCGCCAGGTTTCGTTTGAGGGCACCGAACGCCGCGTCGCGCTGGAACGGCGTCGAGTGAAACGACAGCACTTCCCAGACGAACAACATGAAGGCGTCGGACGGCGGCGGCGGCAGCAGCCCGTAGAACTGCCTCAGCTCGCCGACGAGCCGCTCCAGCCGCGACGCGTCGTCGTGCATCGTCGGACTAATCGGGCACGGCGACATGCGCGATCTCGTCGTAGAGATAGGCCGCCGAGATGATCCCGCTGTGGAAGTTGCCGATGTCGAGCTTCTCGTTCGGCGCGTGCGCGTTCTCGTCGGGCAGTCCGACGCCGAACAGTACCGAGGGCACGCCCAGCACTTCCTGGAACG
Organism: uncultured Bifidobacteriaceae bacterium; assembly: GCA_964579765.1. Taxonomy (GTDB): domain Bacteria; phylum Acidobacteriota; class Vicinamibacteria; order Vicinamibacterales; family CAVVIG01; genus DATNBT01. Next base: position 17,157 of record CAZOIK010000183.1, on the reverse strand, counting down.
TCGAAACGACGGGAATCGACCCGCCCTCGCGCGTCAGCACCGGCGTCTGGTTGAAGCCCTTCTCGATGGCCCGGCTCGCCGCCTGCACGAACGGGTTATCGGTTCGCGCCATCCACGGCTTGCCGTCGTGCATGTTCGTGAACTTCAACTCGACGGTCTTCGGCGCGAGCTTCCGCACGTAGTCCTCGAACAGCTTCGCGATCTTTTCGGGGTCCTGGTTCGGCACCAGACGCATGCTGATTTTCGCCATCGCGACCGCGGGTAGCACCGTCTTCGCGCCTTCGCCCGTGAATCCTGACAGCAGGCCGTTGACCTCGAGCGTCGGCCGCGCCCAGGTCCGCTCGAGCGTCGTGTACTCGCTCTCACCGTGCAGTTTCGGGATGCCGAAGTCCTTGCGGTACTGCTTCTCGTTGAACGGCAGCTTCGCCCACGCGTCGCGCTCTTCTTGCGTCAGCGGCACCACATCGTCGTAGAAGCCCGGCACCTTGATGTGCCCGCTGCGATCCTTCATCTGCGCGATCATCTGCGCGAGCACGAACGCCGGATTGGCCACCGCCCCGCCGAAGGATCCCGAGTGCAGATCGGTGCTGCTGCCGCGCAGGTCGATCTGCGTGTAGACGAGGCCGCGCAGGCCGTAGCAGATCGAGGGGACGCCACGCGCGAACATCGGCGAATCCGAAATGACGACGACGTCGGCGGCGAGATCGCCCTTGTTCGCGACGATGAAGTTGTCGAGGTTGACGCTGCCGACCTCTTCCTCGCCTTCGAGGATGATCCTGATGTTGACCGGCAGCTTGCCGTTCTGCTTCAAGTGCGCTTCGATCGCCTTGAAGTGCATGAAGACCTGTCCCTTGTCGTCGGCGGCGCCGCGCGCGTAGATTTCGCCATCGCGTATCGTCGCCTCGAACGGAGGAGTCTCCCAGAGATTCAGGGGATCCACCGGCTGCACGTCGTAGTGGCCGTAAAAGAGGATCGTCGGCGCGCCGGCGGCGCCGAGCCAGTCACCGTAGACGACGGGGTTGCCCGGCGTCGGAATCAGATTGACGTTCTGCAGACCGATGCGCCGCATCTGATCGACGCACCATTCGGCGCAGCGCCTGACGTCGGCGGCATGCTCGGGCAGCGCGCTGACGCTGGGGATAGCAAGCAGCGCCTTCAACTCGTCCAGGTAGCGTTCGCGGTTGACGTTGATGAAGTCGATGACGTTGTTCATGACGTCGGGCTCTCCACGAGTGCGGTCACGGGCAGCTCCAGATGAAAGCGTAACCTGTCGGCGGTGCCTTGCTCCACCTCCAACGATCCGCCGTGCGCCTCGAGGACGCGACGGCAGGCGTCAAGGTCGCCGGCCCAGGCGGCCTCGTCCGCGGTCAGCCGCAACGCGGGGTCGTCGATGTCGATCATGAGCTTCTCGTCGGCGGCCCCGCCACGCGCCGTCGACACGGCCACCCGCCCCCCCGTTCGGGGACTGCTCGCGCTGCCAGCGTGCTCGAGCAGCGTCGCGACGACGCGTTCGAGCTGGCGGCCGTCTACGTAGACGAGCGGCAGCCGCTGCGCACCTTCGAACTGCACCTGCTGCGCTTCCTCCGTGTCAGCACGCCGGTGCTCGATCCCGCGGCGGACGATGTCGTTCAGATCGTGCCACCGCCGATCAAGTGCGTGTGTCTCGGTGAACGCGAGCAAATTGCGGACGATGCCCGCCGCGCGCGTGACGTTGTCACGGATTTCCCGCAGCTCTTGCGCCGCGCCAGGGTCGGGCGAACTCGACGCGGCCAGCAGCTCCGCGCTGCCGAGCATGCCCTGCAGCGGGCTCTTCAGATCCTGCGCGAGCCCGGACACGAGCTGGCCGACGTTCGCCAGCCGCTCGCTCTGCCTCGCGTGCTCGCGCAGTTCGTCGATCTCGCGCCGCAGCGCGCGTGCACGGCGCCGCGCAGACATCTCGCGTGCGACCAGCAGCGCTGCAAGCACGACTGCGATGGCAATGGGGATCACGGGTCGGCTAGAAACTATACCGAAGGGAGAGCGTCACGTGCGAGTTGAGGCGGTACTGGCCGATGAAGTCCGTCGGATCGCCGCGCAGCAGCGCGGCGCTGATCGTCGCCCGCCAGTGGTCGCCGCGCGCCTGTGAATATTCGGCCTTCGCATACCCACCGTCGCCGTTTTGCCGAATCGCCGTCTCAAACGCGATGCTGCGATTCACGTCGATCGTGTACGACGCGCGGCCGACGAGGGCCTTCGTGAGCCCGCGATCGGGCGCAAAGCTCGCGAATGCCTGATGACGGGTCACCGCGTCGCCGGCGTAGCCGCCGACGAACGACCACTCGCCAGTCTGGCGTTCGAGCTGCACGACGTACAGCACGTACTCGTCGGTCATGCCGCAGACCGACGTAAAGTACGCGGCCTCGGCCTTCATCGTCAGCCACCGCGTCGGCACCGCGACGTCACCCCCATAGCTACGCAGTGGCGGATAGGTCGTGAGGATGATTGCTTGGTCCGGCGTGGGCCCGGGCAACGCCGCGAAGTTGGGCAGGTTGTTGAAGCCGTTGAAGAACGCGAGCGCGTATTCGACGCTCGAGCCAGCGTGGTTCCAGCGGACGGCGACCTGCGATCCGTCCGGCACGTCCGCCGGCGCCTGGATCAACGTCGGCGGCACGCCAGCAGGAGGGACGGCCCAGCGCTGATCGAGCAGCGGAATCCGGCTCGGCGTAAACACCGGCAGCCACACTACGTCGAAGTTCTCCGCGCCGGCGCGCACGCTCCCGCGAACGCCCGTCACGGGCAGATACTCCGTGTCGATGACGTTGAGGAAGTCGCGCGGCGCCAGCCAATCGGTCGGCGTGACGATGTCGCTGGTGCCCCAGCGGATGAACTGCTTCCCGACGTCGAGCGTGAACGCGCCGCGATTGAGCGTCGCGCTCAGCTCGCGGATCGCCAGCGCCGGTCGCTTGAGATCGCGATCGTCCCAGTCCACCCGCGCGTTCACCTGCCCGTGCGTGTTGGCGCGGATGTCGGCGCCCGCTGCGAACTGCAGCCACGAGATCGGCTTGACGAACACCTCTTCGCGGACGAGCAGGTCGCCGACCTCGTTCACGCGATCGTTCGGTGCGTCCTGCGGGTACGACGTCAACGTCGTGTTAACGAAGCCGCGCTGCGAGATCGTCTGCGCCGACGCCGGCAACGCCAGCAGCGCCGCCGCACACGCGAGGACAACGCGTCTCACTGACGCCGGATCGCCTGCAGCGTGAAGTCGTCGTCGTTCATCGGGAGGTTGTACTGCAGCTTGTCGAGCGTCAGCCGCGTGCGGCTGCCTCGGCGAAGATCGGCCATCTCGAGCTGCCGCGCGGTCCAGATGCCCTGCACGTTCTCGATCTTCGAATAGTTCAGCCGTCGCACGAGCTGGTCCCTGACGTAGTTCTCGATCCGAGCGAACGCGTAGTTGTCCTTCCGCACCCAGACGATCGAGCGCGTGTACTGCGACGACTTGGTTTCCTTCGGCCGCGACTCGACTTTCCAGCACGCCGCACCGTCCGCGATGTCGTCGCCTAGGAGCGCGTAGTCGTACTGATTGACGTCGCGCTCCTCGAGGTCCTCGAAGCTGAAGTCGGTGCCGAAGAACCGCGTCGATCGATCCTGCAGCGCAATGCGCCGATCGCGCTCGATGGCCGGCGTCCACATCCACTGATCCGACGCCCGCTCGGGATGGTTGACCACGAGCAGCGCGACGCCCTTGACCTCGGCCGGCGCCGTGAAGCGCAGCACCGACTTGCTGTTGCCGTGCGATCCCAGGCGGTCGAACGTCCACCGCTTGTCACTGATCTTCCCCTTGGCGTCGAACACCTGGAGCAGCCCTTCGTACCGCTCCGTCTTCACGTCGGTGCGCTTCTGTGCCTCATCGACAATCCGGCGAGCACTCTCGGCTGCGATGAGGCTGACTCGAAGGCCTGCAGATCGCGCAGGCACAAAGGTCAACGCGAAGGCCACGAGCAATACCTCGGGAAGTCCAGGCACCGTGCCCTTCGTGCCGTTTCGCCCCTTCGTGATGAGCCGTCGTTCACTCATACTCGAGCGCCTCGACGAGTGAACCGCGCACAGCCGACTCGGCGGGCCAGATCGCGGCAATGAAGGCGGCCGCCAGCATCGTCGGCACCAGCGCCGCGACGACCGACGTCGGGAACTGATAGTCCAGCCGCATGCCGGCGATGTCGCGATGGACGATCTGGAGGATGTAGTACAGGTTGATCGCTCCGAGCGCGAATCCGAGGACGAGGCCGAGCATGCCAATGCTCAGGGCCTCGAGCCAGATCGTCCGTCTAATCTGCCCGTGCAGCCCGCCGACGGCCTGCAGCACGCCGAGTTCGCGGCGCCGATCGGTGATCGACACGGTCAACGTGTTCACGATCCCGAGGATCGCGACGAGCACCGCCACCGCGATCTGCACCGAGGTCAGACCGAACCACTGATCGGTGATTTTCAAAATGTACCCCTTGAGCTCGGCGTTCGTGAGCACGAACACCTGCCGCTTGCCCGCATAGCGCTCGAGAATGTGCCGCCTCACATCGGGTATCAGCGCACCTGGCTTCAGGTACACGCGGAACAGATTTGCCGAGTCGTCGTGCCAATACCGCTCGAACAGTGTGCGATCCATGAGGATCGTCCCCTGCTGATCCGAGTAGTCGAGGACGATGCCGGCAATCGGCAGCCGGATTGTCCCGTAAGGCGCTGCCACTTCCAGCATCTCGCCGAGCTTCAAGTGCTGCAACTGCGCCAGGTTGTCCGAGACCATCAGCGCCCCGCCGGCTGCGGTTCGGCGGTACATGTCGTCGGCGTTGCCCGCGATCGGCTCTCGACGTGTCGTCTCGGCGACGCTCTTCACGTCAACCGCGACGATCATGATCGGGGTCTTGCGAAAAACGACGCGCGCATCGCGAACGGCCTGCACGCGTGCGACGCCTGGCATCGACACGAGCTCGTTGTACATCGACGCGGGAAAGCGGATCGTCCGGATCACGATGCTTTGCGCGGGCGTCACGAACAGATCCGGGTTGAGCGCGGTGTTCATCCAGCCGATGATCGACTCGTAGCTCGCCCGCGCCATGCCGGCGAACGCGACGACGAGCGACAGCGAAAGCATGACCGCCGCGACACTGGCCGAGGTGCGGCGCGGCGCCTGAATGAGGCTGTCGGCCGCGAGCGCCCCTTCGACCGGGCGCATCAGCTTCAGCAGCGGCCGCAGCGCTCTCGCGAGCGCCAGCGACAGCAGCGGGCTGACGAGCAGCGCTGCGATGACTGCCAGCATGAAGCCGGCGTAGAACCCCGGACCGGTCAACGCCAGCACGAGGCACGTGGCCGACCCAGCCGCGCACGCGAGGGCAAGCACGACCCGCCAGCGGCTCTCCGCTGTTGACAGGGTCTGATACTTGCCCTTCTGCAGCGCCTGCACCGGATCGACGCGCGCGGCGTTTCGCGCCGGAATCAACGCGGCAACGATGCTCGTTGCGACTCCGATGGCCAGCGCCGTCGCGAGCAGCGCCGGACTGGACGCCACGTCGTCTGCCCGCTGGGCGACGCCGTACACGTCCGTCACGAGCGAGCCTATAGACGCCGCAATACCGCGCGCGATGAGCATCCCGAACAGGACGCCGCCGATCGATCCGATCACGCCGGTCACGGCGCTCTCGCCGAGGAACAGCCAGCGGATCTGCGCGCGTGTGGCGCCGAGCGCCCTCAGGATGCCGATTTCCGAGCGCCGCTGCGTGACGGCAATCGCGAACGAGTTGTAGATGATGAACATGCCGATGAAGAGCGCAAGCAGGCTCGACACGCTCACCATCATCGAGTAGGCGGACAGCATTGCCTCGAACTGCTGTCCCCGACCCGACGGCGGCTCGATCTGAAAGCCGCTTCCGAGCAGCGCCTGCAGCTCGTACTCCGCCTGCGCGATCGTGTACCCGGGCTTGAGACCGATGTCGACGCGGTCGAACGTCCGGCCGCGGCCGAACATTTTCTGCGCCGCGTAAACGTCCATGATCGCGAGATTTCCGCCGAACGCGCTGGTGAGGCCGCCGGTTTTCATGATTCCACGGACGGTGAAGTTCCGCCGGCCCAACACCGTGCCGAGTGCGATCGTGTCGTTGACGCCGAGATGGTGTTTGTCGGCGAACTGCCGCGTGACGATGAGCGAATCCGGCTGCGCGAGAAACACCAGCGGGTCGTCGATCACCGCGTCGTCGCCGCTGTCGAGATCGTAGTCGCGCAGGCTCCGGTCGCCGGTCATGTCTACGCCGAGGACGAGCAGGTTGCCCTCACCCGAGATGTTGGAGTCAACGATCGCTTCGATCGCCGGCACGGCGACGCGCACGGACCTCGCGGATTGCGCCTTGTCGAGAACGTCTTCCTCGAAGCCAGTCTCTCCCGCCGTGACCTGCAGCTCGGTCTTGCCGGCAATGCGATCGACCGTGTTCGAGAACGCGTAGAGCACGCTCTGGTTCGCCGTGTGCATGCCGACGAACACCGCGACGCCGAGCACGATGCCCGCGACGGTCAGTAGCGTCCGCAGCACGTGCTTGCGGAAGTACGGCCAGCTGATGAGGCGGAGGAGAATCACCGCCGCACGTCCTCGACGATCCGGCCGTCGCGCAACGCGATCGTCCGCAGGCAACTCTCGGCGACCTTCATGTCGTGCGTGACGATGATGACTGTCGTGTTGAGACGATGATGCAGATCGCGGATCAGGGAGAGAATCTCGACGCCGGTGTGGGTGTCGAGGTTGCCGGTCGGCTCGTCGGCGAGAATGATCGGCGGATAGACCGACAGCGCGCGAGCGATCGCCACTCGCTGCCGCTCACCGCCCGACAGTTCCTCCGGCAGATGCTGCATCCGATGGCCGAGCTGCACCAATGTCAGCAGCTCGCGGGCCCGTTCATCGACCTTCTGCCGCGCCCAGCCCCGCAGGTGCAGCGGCAGACCGACGTTCTCGAGACATGTCAGCGTCGGCAGCAGGTTGAAGAACTGGAAGATGAAACCGATCTTGTCGCGCCGGACCTTCGTCAGCTCGTCATCCGATAGACGCGCGAGCGAAGCGTTGTCGACGCGCACGTCGCCCGATGACGCACGATCGAGGCCGCCGATGAGGTTGAGCAGCGTCGATTTGCCCGACCCCGAGGGCCCGATGATCGACACCATTTCGCCCCGCTCGACGCTCACGCTCACATCGTCCAGCGCGACGACCTGGCGCTTGCCCTCGAATCGCTTGGAGACGCAGTCGAGCGCGACCATCGGCCACGTCGCCACGGTGTCGTCGCTCGACCCGTTCGGGGCCGCGTCAGTCCTTGACGTGATATCTGGAATACTCGTCAAGGAACGTCAGCGACTCGAACGTGCGCATGCGATCAAAGAAGAGGATACCGTCGAGGTGGTCGAGCTCGTGGAGCGCGACACGCGCCGGAAAATCGCGAAGTGTCAGGTCGATGCGCGCGCCGTCGCGGTTGTACGCGCGGAGCCGGACTTCCCGCGGACGAGGGACGCGACCGCGGATGTCGGGAATGCTGAGGCAGCCCTCCCAGTCCTCGACCGTCTCGCTGCCAATTGGCGTGATCTCCGGGTTGATGAGCGCGACCGGCTCGGGTTCCGGTGCGTCTTCCTTTTCGGCCTTCGCTGCCTCCGGCCTTCCGGTGTCGAGGATGGCGATGAAAATCCTCAGCCCTTCGTGTACCTGCGGCGCGGCGAGGCCGACGCCGTGGTACTCGGCCATGGTGTCCATCATGTCGTCGATGAGACTCTGGACGGCGGGATGCTTGATGTCGCCGGGCGACAGTGCCTTGGCTTTCGCACGGAGCACCGGATGCCCCATGCGCGCGACTTTCAGGATGGACATGATTCCTCAATTATAGTGGTCGCAAAAGATGCACGACGAATCCCAGGCGTTCCGCTTCTGCCCCCGCTGCGGGGCCGCGCTCGAGCGGCGGCTGCTGAAGGCGACCGAGCCCGAGCGGCTCGTCTGCACCGACGCGCGATGCGGCTTCGTCTTCTATCTGGATCCGAAGATCGCGGTCGGGACGATCATCGCGACCGACCGCGACCGGCTCGTGCTCTGCCGCCGCGCCATTGAACCCGGATACGGCAAGTGGGTTTTTCCCGGCGGCTACGTAGACCGCGGCGAGCCGCTGGTCACGGCCGCGATGCGAGAAGCGCGTGAAGAATGCGGCCTCGAGATCCGCATCGACGGTCTCGTCAACATCTACTCCTACGCAGGCCGCGTCCCTGTCATCGTGGTCTACGCCGCGACGGCCGTCGGCGGCACGCTCGCGCTCGACGACGAGCAGCTGGAGGCGGCCGAGTTCACGCGCGAGTCGATTCCGTGGGACGAGCTGGCGTTCAGGAGCACTGAAGAAGGCCTGCGCGACTACTTCGCCGGCCTTCTCCATCCTCTCCAGCGCTAATCGGCGAGGCCTTCGGCTTTCTTCTCCGAGGCGGTGATCTTGCCGCCCGCGGCGACGATCTCCTCGTTGCGATCGATCGGCAGCGACGGCACCTTCACGAACTTCGCGACCGCTGACGCCGTGTCGTTGATCTTCAGCTGCTTCATCAGGAACGTGAAACGCTCCTCGAGCGAGGCGCCGATCGCCTGGCGCGCGCTCTCGCTCATGCTCCACATCTGCTTCTTGAACGGACCGATGGCCTTCTTGCGCGCCTTGTAGATGAACTGTTCTTCGGTGTCCTTCGCCTTGCGCTCTTCCTGCGCGTTGGCGCGGATCCAGTCGTACATCTGCGCCTTGAGGTCGGCGGGGAACGACGGATGCTCGTACACCATGTTCTGGAAATCCGTCGCGAGGTGGATTTCGCAGGCGCCGACGCGCGGGAACGCGTCGAACGCATCGGGAGGCAGCGTCGATGCGCCGTGCTGCACGGCGCCGCCGAGCCCGTAGTCCTTGCGCGCGACGCTCGAGAGCTCCTCGAGCGTCGCGAGGTCAATTTTCACGTCCTTGCGGACGGAGCCGTCCGCGTTGATGAAGCCGCCGTGCGCCGTGCCGGTCTGCACGCTGATCTTGCTGATGCCGACGAGCGATCCACGCTGCTTCAGCTTCGCGTTGTAGCCCTTCATGTACGCGTGCAGCTCGTGCACGTCGGAGTTCTTGCCGCCGACCTCGCCGATTTCGCCGCCGACCGACACGGTGACGCCCTTCGGCTCGCACGTGCGGATGAACTCGGTGAAATCGGCTGCGAGCGTGACGTTGACTTCCTGCTGCGCGTCGAGCGTCGGCTTGTCGAGATCGACGAGCGTAGACGTGTCGATGTCGATGTTGTAGAAGCCGGCGGCGATTTCTTCTTTGATCAGCGCGCGAAGCGTGTCGAGCTCCTTCTCGCGATCGGGGCTGTTGTACTTCTTGGCGTTCGTCTGGACGTGGTCGCCCTGGATGAACAGCGGTCCGGTGAAGCCCTCGCGCAGCGCGGCCGCCAGCACGACGGCCGCGTATTCGTGCGGGCGCTGCTCGGTGTAGCCGATTTCCGAGCGCGCGATCTCGAAGATGAACGCGCCCGCATTCAGCTTCTTCGCGGCGCGAATGACGGCGCGGGCGGTGTCGTAGGCCATCGCACGGACGTTGATCGCCGGCACGGTGAAGCCCCCCGCCTCGCCGCGTCCCATAGCCATGTAGAGGTCGTGTATCGAGGCGGGCCGGATGCCGGCCGCCGCCGCGCGCCGGCGTATGTCGTACCGGGCTGCGCCGCGCTCCTCAGCAGTTGCCCCAAAGACCGCCGCCCACGCGAGGGTGTCCACTTCGTTCGCCGCTGCAACCGCCATCACTACGCTCCTTTGCCAACTTGATACTTTATCAACGGCAATTTGAACTCTTCAACCTCGGATGCCGCGACGGCGGCGTTCACGAGGTCCTCGATCGGCAGCAGCGCCTCAGCCTCTTCAATCTGACGCGGTGTCACGTGCGTGGCCGGATGTTTCGGCGTGAACAGCGTGCAGCAGTCCTGATCCGGAATGATCGAGATGGGAAACGTGCCGATGCGCTGCGCCTCGGCCGTAATCTCGTCCTTGTCCATCCCGACGAGCGGCCGCAGAATCTGCAACGTCGTCGCCCCCCCGATCGTCGTCAGGTTGTCGAGCGTCTGCGAGGCGACCTGGCCGATGACCTCGCCGGTCACTAGCGCGCGCGCATGCCACCGCCGCGCGAGGCGCTCAGCGATACGCATCATGAACCGCCGATACATGACGACGCGGAGATCCGGCGCGATCGTGAGCAGCACCTGCTGTTGGAGATCCGCGAACGGCACCAGCACGAGCCGCGATCGCTGTTGGTACGTCGTCAGGACGCCGGCGAGCTCGCGAACTTTTTCTTGCGACGCGCGCGACAGCACGGGATAGCTGTGAAAGTGCACGAGCAGGACCGAGCAGCCGCGCCGCATCAGGCGATAGGCCGCAACGGGCGAGTCGATGCCGCCCGAGAGCAGGCACGCGACGCGCCCGCCGGTGCCGGTCGGCAGGCCGCCGGCGCCGGGCTCCTTGCCGAAAAAATAGAACGCGTGGTCCGGCAAGAGATCGACGTGGACTGTCAGCGCCGGGTTCGAGAGATCGACGCGCCAGCCTTTCGCTTCCTTGATCCGCCCACCCACTTCGAACTCGATCTGCGGCGAGGTCAGCGGATAGCGCTTGTCGGTGCGGCGCGCCGTCACGCGGAACGACGACGGGTGCCGATCGCCGAGGTCGGCGATGATCGTCGAGGCCATCGCGTCGAGCTCGAGCGGCGCGCTACCCGCGAACGAGTAGTACTGAATCCCGAACACCGACTTGAGCCGCTCGCGCACATCGTCCCACGCGGCCGGTCCCATTTCGATTTCGATGCGGCCCATCACCGAACGCACCGCCGGCACCGCGAGGCCGGCGAGCGCTGTGCGAATGTTGCGGACGAGCATCTGCACGAACCACGGACGGTTGCGGCCCTTTAGCGCGAGCTCGTTGTAGTGAACGACGATCGAGTTCATGGCACCGCATCCGCCGCGCGATGCCCCGATCGCACGGCGCTTTCGATCGTAGCCGGGAGACCGGTGTCGATCCAGTCGCCGGCGAGCAGAAATCCTGGAACGGCAGTCAACGTGCCCGGGCGCACGGGCTGGCCGGGCGCAAGCGAGAAAGTCGCGCGCGGCTCACGGATGACCGTCGCCCGCACGAGCCTCGCTGCCGCGACACCCGGCAGCGCGCCTGACAGCTCCTGCAGTGCGGCCGTGACGAGCTCGTCGTTCGTCTTTGCGACGATCGCCGACGCGCCGCTCGACACGAGCGACAGGTGCGACGCCTCGCCGCCGAACACGAGCCGCTTGTCGAACACCCACTGCATGTCGCGGCCCGGAAGCCCGACGAACGGCTGGTCCATGACGATGCGATCGAACCAGAGGTTCACGGTGACGATCGGCGACGACGTCATCCGTCCGGCGCGATCGAGGACGTCGGCGATCGGCGCGACGTCACCCGTCAGCAGATTCGCGAGCGCGAACCACGGCACGGCGGAGATCACCGCCCGCGGCGTCCAGCGCTCGCCGTGCGACTCCACCGACGCCGATCGGCCACCAAGCGCGACCGTCGCCGGGCTTCCCGTGCGCACCGCGCCGCCGCCTCGTTCGATGAACGCGCGCGCCGGCTCGGCGTACATCTGATCCAACGGTCTGGTGGGCAGCACGATCGCAGCGGCATTCGGATCGGGACCGAACATCTCGGCCAGCACGCGCGCGAATGGCGGCGCCGCGGCCTGCGTCACGGGTTGGTTGAGTGCGGCAAGCGCGAGCGGCTCCCACAGCATCTCGCGAATGCGAGCCGTCTGACCGCAGCGGACGAGCCACGCCTCGACGGTCTCTCCGGGCGACGCTGCCACGACGCGCGAGCCGAACTTCAGCGCCTGTCGCGCGCGCCGAAGGGGCCCGGCCATCTCCAACGCCGACAGTCGATCGGCCCAGCCGAGCGCGTCCCACTCCATCACGCCGCCGAGCAGATGCAGCGGCGATGGCAACATCGGACACGCGAGCGTCGACCATCGTCCGGCCCGATCGATCATCGTCACGCTGAGCTGCCTCGCGACGGCGACGTGATCCATCGCGCCGATGTCCGCCAGCATGGCGAGTGTTTCGGTGTAGCAGCCGAGCAGGACGTGCTGCCCGTTGTCCACGAGCTCGCCGGTCTCGCGATCGGCAAACGCCGTCGCGCGGCCGCCCAGCCGCGACCGCGCCTCGAGCACCAGCACCTTCGCGCCGCGCTTCGTCAGGCGGACAGCGGCGCTCAAGCCGGCCACGCCGGCGCCGACGACGATGACGTCTGGGTTCACGCGGTTCGACTCACCCGGCGATCCATTGGCGGACGGCGACCAGCAACTGCGCCGGACGGCGGAGTTTGACGCGGCCGTGGAAGACGTCGTACCCGCGGCGCTCGATCCGGCGGAGCGTCGCGAAATAGACGGCGCGCATGATCTCCGCCGCGACGAGGCGCCGCCGATCCTCCTCCGGCCGCGCCTGCACCGCCCGGTCGTAGAAGTCGCGCGCGCGGGCGCACTCGAATGTCAGCAGGCTCCGCACGCGATCCGTGACGACCCCGGCGGCCAGATCGTCGACCGTGCAGCCATGCGCGGCGAGATCCTCGAGCGGCAGATACACGCGGCCGCGCGCCAGATCATCGGGGATGTCGCGCAGGATGTTCGTCAGCTGCAGCGCCACGCCGAGATTGAGCGCGTAGTCGGCCGCACGCGGATTGCGGCAGCCGAAGATGCGGATGCAAATGAGGCCGACAGCCGAGGCGACGCGGCGGCAGTACTCGAACAGATCGTCGAACGTGGCGTAGCGCGACGTGTCGAGATCCATCGCCACGCCGTCGATCACGTCCTCGAACGCCTGCCGCGGAAGGTCGAGGCGCCGGATGAAGGGCTGCAGCCCGATCCCCTCCGGCGTCTCGGGCGGGCTGCCGTCGTAGCAGCGCGAGAGCTCCGCGCGCCAGAACGCCACCGCGTCGCGGCTTGCCTGCAGCGGATCGCCGGCGGCGGCCGGCGGCTCGTCCACGGCATCGTCCACGGCGCGGCAAAAGTCCCAGACGGCCTCGATGGCGCGCCGCTGATCGGCGGGCAGCACGAGAAACGAGTAGTAAAAGCTCGTCTTGCGCGCCATTACGCCCGCGCCTGCTTCCACATGAGCGCGCGCAGCAGCAGCACCGGGACGTCGGCCGCGCCGAGCGCGGGACGACGGTGCAGCAGCCCGGCGCGCCCGCGTTCGACGCGCTCGAGAATCCGCGAGCCGCCCAGCCACGTGAAACGCAGCTCGAGGCGGAGGCGTCCGCGCACGCCGTCGCAGACCGCGCGCCCTTCGTCAAACCGATCGCGCGTAAAGGCAACGCACTGCTCGATCGCGCGCACCCAGGCTGGCGAGAGCCCGTCCGCGTTCGTAAGCTCCGATTCGTCGGCGTTGGCCGCCGTCTGTACCGCGCGCGGCACGTAGAGGCGCCCCGCGCCCCAGTCGCGCCCGAAATCCTGCCAGAAGTTGGTGAGCTGAAGCGCGGTACAGAGCGCGTCTGAGGAACGATCGAGCGCGCCGTCGCGATATCCGGCGATCCGCAGCACGAGCCGTCCGACCGGGTTCGCGGATCGGCGGCAGTAGTCGAGCACGTCCGTCCACGTGGCATAGCGCGTTGTCTGCGTGTCCTGCGCGAACGCGCTGACGAGATCGTCGAAGAGCGATATCGGGAGATCGAGCGTGCGGATCGAGTGCGCTGCGGCCGACAGCATCAGCTCGTCGTCCGCCAGAGCGTCGGCGTCCGACGCGGTGCCCGATTCGACCGCCGCGTGCAGCCGGCGCAGCCACGCGTCGAGCGCCGCGCGTCGTTCGACGCCAGCCGCGCTGCCCTCGTCGGCCATGTCGTCGGCACGGCGTGCGAACGCGTAGACGGCCGCGACGTGCGGTCGCATGGCTCTGGGCAACAGCATCGACGCAACAGGAAAGTTCTCGTAATGCGATCGCGCCAGCGCCTCGCACGCCGCGTACGCGCGCGCGAGGGACCGAGCGGACACGGTCGGCACCGGGCAATTGTATCTGGTCATTTTGGCATTTGGTCATTTCGGCATTTCGCGTGCGGCAGGGATAATCAATGGACCGCGTGACCAGATGATCGCAATGATCAGATTCAGAGACGTCGTCGCCGCGCTCGTGGCAGTCGTGCTGTTCGTCGGTGCGCTCAGCCTGGCGACGACGCTGACGATGTACCAGAAGCGACGGCGCCGCATGCGAGACGACGAGCTGGCGCACGGACGCCGCATCATCGCCGAAATCCCTGGTGAGGACGACCTTCGCCTCTTCACGGAGGACGACCGGCAGTTTCACTACGGCGAGGTGTCGGCGGACAAGGACGCGATCGTCGCGGTGCGCGTGCTGATCAACGGCGCCCCGATCGCCTCATACGTCTCGACACGACACGCACACGAGCTGCCGGTGCAGCCGACCCATTTCGAGGATCGGCCGGAAGGCATCGCCCGCGACCGATGGGACGTTGCCCTCGAGCGGACCGACGGCGTCCTGCTGGTCGAGTGCGGCGCGATCCGCGAGCGTGTCTCGCAGGAGCTGGCGCGGTCGGTGTTCGACGCGGTGAGGGCGTCGCTCGAGCGCCGCGACGCGCAGTCGAGGCGCTGACGGCCGCCGCCTCTACCAGGTCGTCTCGGCCGCGCCGGCCCGGTGGTTGGCGGCGCGGGCCAGCACGAAGAGCAGGTCAGACAGGCGGTTGATGTACTTGAGCAGCACGGGATCGATCGGCGGTTCGAGCGCGACCATCGCCCGCTCGGCGCGACGGCACACTGCGCGGGCGACGTGAAGCGCCGCGCCGCACGGCGCGCCGCCCGCCAGGATGAAATTCGTCAGCGGAGGCAGCTCGGCCTCGAAGGCGTCGATGACGCGCTCGAGACGCGCCACGTCCGCTTCCCTGATCACGGCCTTGCTAATCTTTGTCCCGACCTGGCCCGTCGGATCGGACAGCTGGGCGCCGACGGCGAACAAATCGCGCTGCAGCTGAACGATCTCGACGTCGATGGACATGTCCGGCGTACTCGCGCGCGCGAGCCCGAGGCACGCGTTGAGCTCGTCGATGTCGCCGTATGCGGCGACCCTCGGGTTGTCCTTGGTCACTCGCGCGCCGCCGAACAACGACGTCTCGCCGGCATCACCGGTCCGGGTGTAAATCTTCATTTGAGGATTTGAGAGTCTGTGATTTGAGCATCTGATTGTAAGATTTTCGCGCTCGATGTCGAAGGCTTCTCTCGCTGTCCCTGCGCCTCGCGACCGCCGGCGGTTCCGAGATCGCCTGCTGCGGTGGTATCGACGACACGGCCGCGACCTGCCGTGGCGCAAGACCGAAGATCCGTACCACATTCTCGTGTCGGAGATCATGCTGCAGCAAACGCAGGTCGATCGCGTCCTGCCGAAGTACGCCGAGTGGCTGGAAAAATATCCGTCGCTCGACGCGCTCGCAGCCGCGCCCGAGCACGACGTCGCGCAGACTTGGCGGCCGTTGGGCTACAACGTCCGGCCCAAGCGGCTGCAGAGCATCGCGCGCGAAGCGGTCGAACGCTACGACAGTCGTCTGCCCTCCGACGAGGAAACGCTGTTGTCATTCAAAGGGATCGGCGCGTACACCGCGGGCGCCATCCGCAGCTTCGCGTTCCGCGAACGTGCGGCCATTCTCGACACCAACGTCGCCCGCGTGCTGTTCCGGGTCTTCGTCGGCAAAGGCGATCCCAAGAGCCACGCGATGACGAAGCACCTCTGGCGTGTGTCGGCCGCGCTCATGCCGCGCGACGTCTTCGACTTCAACCAGGCGCTCATGGACTTCGGTGCGATGGTCTGCTCGGCAAAGAACCCGAAGTGCCTCGTCTGCCCGATGACGAAAAACTGCCGATCGTTTCCGTTGGCCCCGTCCTCAGCGAACAGACGATGACGACGATCGTCGTGTCCGCGGCCGTCATCGAACGCGACGGACGCTTCCTGCTCACGCGGCGACTCGAGGGCTCGCACCTCGAGGGCTACTGGGAATTCCCCGGCGGCAAGTGCGAGGCTGGCGAAACGCTGGAGGCGTGCCTTCGGCGCGAGCTGCGCGAAGAACTCGGCCTCGACGCCGTCGTCGGCGACGAGCTGCTGTCAACCGCTCACCAGTATCCGGATCGTCGTGTCGAGCTGCACTTCTTCAGCGCGACGATGCGCGGCGACCCGCATCCGGCGCTCGGTCAGCAGATGCAGTGGGTCAGCCGGGACGGCCTGTCGCAGCTCGCACTTCCCCCTGCAGACGACGAACTGGTCGCGCTCTTGCAATGGTCCTCGCGGTGAGGAGCTTATGCCGATCTTTCAAGTCGCCGAATATCAAGTGAGGCCCTCGGCCGTCGCAAAGATCAAAGAGGCGATTCAGCAGTTCGTCCACGCCGTCGAGAACAACGAGCCGGGAACGCTGCTGTACTCGGCGTGGCAACAGCGCGATCAGCCCGCCCACTTCACGCACTTCTTCGTATTCGAGGACGCCGCCGCGCGCGAGAAGCATTACACGTCGCGAGCGAGAAAAGCGTTCGAAGCGGTGTGCGCGCCGGAACTGACGGGCGAAGGCGTCGTCTCCACCGACTACGATCAGGTGGCGACGAACCAGTGGCTGCAGACGGCGGCGCCACGCTAGCCGCCCGCTGGTCGCACGAACGGCAGCAGCGTCACGACACCGGGGACGCCATCGACGGCGACGGCCGTACCGGGCTCGAGATAGTCGCGCTGCAGATACGCGAGCGCGATCGGGCGCTCGAGCGCGGCCGATCGGACCGCCGTCGTGATTCTGCCGATCTCGCGATCATCGCTCTTGACGATGGCGCCGCTCGACGGCACGGCGGCGTCGGCAAGCGTCAATCCGGCGAGCCTGCGCGCGACGCGCCCGTGACCGCGGTGCAGGACACGGATGATGACTTCCTGTCCGACATAGCAGCCCTTGCTCATGCTGATCGCGCGCTGTTCGATGCCCGCTTCGAGCGGTATCGTGTCTTCGTCCATGTCGCGGTGAAAGGCCGGCACGCCGGCCTCGACACGCAGCACGTCCGCATCCTCGACGGTGAGTTCGGCGGCGCCGGCGCGCACGAGCGCACCGATGAGCGCACCGGCCCGAATGCG
>CAZOIK010000182.1:0-26461 GCA_964579765.1 uncultured Bifidobacteriaceae bacterium | reverse complement strand
CGACGGGTTGTATCGGCTGACCACCGGACCCGGCAGCTACGACTCGATCGTCGTGGAGTTCAAGACGTACGTGATGATGCTCGAAGCCGGGCAGCCGCAGGAGCGCGCGGCGGCGTTCGTCGCGGAGACGAAGACGCTGTTCCCGGGCAAGCCGATCCGGTACGTCTGGAATTCGCATCCGCATTCCGATCACACCGGAGGGCTGCCGGTGCTCGTGGCTGAAGGCGCGACGATTATCACGCAGAAGAACAACGTGGCGTTTCTCGACAAGGCGCTGAACACGCCGCGGACGCTGCTCGACGATCAGCTCGCAAAGACCCCAAAGAAGGCAAAGTTCGACGTGATCGAGGAGAAGAAGGTGTACTCGGACGGCTCGCGGACCGTGGAGTTCTACCACGTCGCGCCAGTGCCGCACTCGAACGGTCTGACGATCGCGTACATCCCGAAAGAGAAGGTGCTGCTGCAGGCCGACTTCACCGTGACGCCCGGCGAACCGGCCAACGATCACGTCAAGGCGCTCGCGCCGGTGCTGAAGAAGCTGAACCTCGACTTCGATCGCTACATCCCGGTGCACACTGTCGCCACCGCGCAGACGAAAGCCGACTTCTGGGCCGCGGTCGAGAAGCGCAAGGACTAGAAGCTCGTTCGCCGCGGCTGGCGCTACGTCTTGGGCGCCAGCCGCAGAATCTTCCCGCCCTGGCCGTCGGTCAAGACGTAGAGCGCGCCGTCGGGACCTTCACGTACGTCGCGCATGCGCGCGTTCAGCTCGGCCAGCAGACGTTCTTCGGCGACCACGCGGCCCTCGCGCAGCACGAGACGGACCACGTGCTTGCCGGCGAGCGCAGCGACGAACAGATTGCCGCGCCAGTCGGGGAACAGACCGCCCGAGTAGAACGTGATACCGGACGGCGCGATGTCCGGCGTCCAGAAGTACACGGGTTGCTCCATCCCCGGCTGCTGCGTGCGATCGCCGTTGATCGGCTTGTTGTCGTACTCGTGCCCGTAGCCGATGACGGGAAAGCCGTAGTTGCGTCCGGGCCGGATGGCGTTGATCTCGTCGCCACCCTTGGGTCCGTGCTCGCTCGTCCAGAGCTGCCCGGTGGACGGCTCGAGCGCGACACCCTGATCGTCGCGGATGCCGAGCGCGTAGATCTCCGGACGCGCGCCCGCCTTGCCGACGAACGGGTTGTCTTTCGGCACCGATCCGTCCGTGTTGATGCGCAGCACCTTGCCCATCAGGCTGTCGAGCTGTTGCGGTTGCGGCCAGTCCGACGACTCGATCCCGACGCCCGAAGGGATGCTCGACGTGATGAGCAGCCTGCCGTCGCGGGCCTGAATCATCCGTCCGCCGATTCCTTCAGCGTTCAGCAGCGTCGTGACGTGCTCGAGGCGCCGCTCGTCGGCGGAGAGCTGCGCCCGCGCGATCGTGAGGACGCCCGCGAGCCTTGGCAGCGCCGACGCATCCGCATCGTCGGGCAGGGCGGTGTAACTGAGGAACAGCGTGCGGTTGCGCGAAAAGTCCGCGTCGGGGATGACTTCACACAGTCCTTGTGGACCGCGCGCGTAGATCGTCGGCAGGCCGTCGATCGGCGTGGAGACGGTGCCGTCTTTGGCGACCAGGCGCAGCCGGCCGCCGCGCTCGCTCACGAGGATGCGGCCGTCGGGCAGGAAGTGAAACCCGTAGCCGCCCATCAGCCCGGACGCGACGGTCTGCACGATGTACGCGCTCGGCGTCGCCGGATGCGGCGCGCGCGTCTGTCCCAGCCACGCGGGCGACGGGGCGTACCCGTCGGTCGCGATGCTGCCGTTTTCGCTTTCCCGCGCCTGCGCCGGCGGACGCGGAATCCGCGTGGTGCGCTGCGCGATTAAGGCGCTCTCGAACGCCAGCACGGCGCTCAGAAGGACCATCGTCTTTTGTGTCGGCGGCATAGGTCGCGGACGACTCTACAACGGTCGCGGGCGCCGCGGGGCTAAGATTTGCCGATGAACTCGTACGCCATCGAGCCGGGGTCCGCGCATCCGTTCGGGATCGCGCTGTCTCCAGACGGCGTCAACATCTCGCTGTTCTCCGAGTCGGCCACCGAGGTGGTCCTGCTGCTGTTCGACTCTCCCACCGCGGTCGAGCCGGTGCAGACGATCAGGTTGGATCCGTTCCTCAACAAGACCTTTCACTTCTGGCACGTGTTTGTCCGCGGCTGTGGCCCCGGGATGTTCTATGCGTTTCGCATCGACGGCCCGAACGATCCTGCATCGGGCCGCCGTTTCAACCCGAACAAGGTGCTGCTCAGCCCGTACGCGCGCGGGGTGAGTAAGGCGCTCTGGACGCGCGGCGAAGCCATCGGTGCGCAGGACAATCTCGCGACCTCGATGCGCTGCGCGATCGTCGATCTCGCGGCGTACGACTGGGAAGGCGATCGTCCGCTCAAGCGGCCGATGCACGAGTCGATCGTCTACGAGATGCACGTCGGCGGCTTCACGCGCTCGCCAAGCGCGGACGTCGCGCATCCAGGCACCTTCGCCGGCGTGATCGAGAAGATTCCCTATCTGCAGTCGCTCGGCGTCACGGCCGTCGAGCTGCTGCCGGTATTCGACTTCGACGATTCAGTCGTCTCGCTGAACGCTGCAGGCGACGTCATCCGCAATTACTGGGGCTACAGCACCGTCGCGTTCTTCTGCCCACACAACGGCTACTGCGTGAACGCCGGCGACGCGTCGCAGATCGACGAGTTCCGCGACATGGTGAAGGCGCTCCACAGGGCTGGCATCGAGGTCATCCTCGACGTCGTGTTCAACCACACCGACGAGGGCAACGAGCAGGGGCCGACGTATTCGTTCCGCGGCATCGACAACGCCACGTTCTATCTGCTCAATCCGGCCAACGCGGCCGAGTATTTGAACTACAGCGGCTGCGGCAACACCTTCAACGCCAACCATCCGTTGCCGCAGCGGTTCATCGTCGATTGCTTGCGCTTCTGGGTTGAGGACATGCACGTGGACGGGTTCCGCTTCGACGAAGGCTCGATTCTCGCGCGCGGCGAGGACGGCTCGCCGCTGGCCCATCCGCCGGTCATCTGGCAGATCGAACTCGACGACGCGCTGGCCGAGACGAAGATGATCGCCGAGGCGTGGGACGCCGCCGGGCTGTATCAGGTCGGTCATTTCCCCGGCGATCGGTGGGCCGAATGGAACGGGCGATACCGTGACGAGGTGCGGCGCTTCGTGAAGGGCGACGCCGGGCTCACGTCCGCAATCGCCGCACGGCTCGGCGGCAGCGCCGACATCTACGAGGCGCGCGGCCAGTCGCCGGAAAACAGCGTCAACTTCGTGACTGTGCACGACGGTTTCACCTTGAACGATCTGGTTTCGTACAACTGGAAGCACAACGAGGCGAACGGTGAGGACAACCGCGACGGCATCGACAACAACCTGAGCTGGAATTGCGGCGTCGAGGGACCGACCGCTGATGCCGCGATCGACGCGCTGCGAACGCAGCAGATCAAGAACGTCTTCACGATCCTGCTCCTGTCGCGCGGCGTGCCGATGATCCTGGCCGGCGACGAGGTGCGGCGTACGCAGCGCGGCAACAACAACGCGTACAACCAGGACAACGCGACGAGCTGGTTCGACTGGTCGCTGACGACTGCCAACAGCGACGTGCTGCGGTTTGTCCAACGCATGATCGCGTTCAGAAAGGCGCATCCTGCGCTCTGGCAGCCGTCGTTCTACACGGGCGCCATGACGGGCGGCCGGCCCGACACTACGTGGCACGGCACGCGGCTGAACAGTCCCGGCTTCGACGACCCGCAGGGGCGCGCGCTCGCGTGCACCATCGCCGGCGTTCACGGCTCCGCCGACCTGCACGTGATGATGAACATGTTCTGGGAGCCGCTCGCGTTCGAGGTCCCGCGCGGCGGCACGTGGCACATCGCGATCGACACGGCCGCCAACAGCCCCGACGACATCGCCGACGACGGTGGACGTGCGTGTGCCGCGCCGTCCTGCACCGTGCGCGGTCGCAGCATCGTCGTGGCCCGTAGCGTGAGCTGAGTCGTGCGCCACGTCCTCATCACGAAGCACGGACCGCCGGAGGTCTTGCGAATCGCCGACGCGCCGGATCCCGCGCCGCGCGAGGGAGAAGTGCGTATCGCGGTGCGCGCCGCCGGTGTCAACTTCGCCGACGTGATGGCGCGCCTGGGCCTCTATCCCGACGCGCCTCCGCCGCCGTGCGTCGTCGGCTACGAGGTCGCTGGCCTCGTGGATGCCGTCGGTCCTGGCCCGTCGCCGTTCGAAGTGGGCGATCGCGTCGTCGCGCTGACGCGATTCGGCGGATACGCGACGTCCGTCGTGACGCCGGCGACAACCGTGTTTCGAACGCCGGAGTCGGTGAGCGACGTCGAGGCCGCCGCGCTCCCGGTCAACTACCTGACCGCATTCGTCGCGCTCTGTCAGTCCGCCAATGTGGCTGAGCGCGAGACCGTGCTCGTTCATGGCGCCGGCGGCGGCGTCGGCATCGCGGCCACGCAATTGGCGAAATTGCGCGGCGCCACGGTCATCGGGACTGCGTCGGCTGGGAAGCTCACGGCGCTTCGAGCGCTCGGCGTCGATCATCCGGTCGATCGCACCGGCGACATCGCACGTGAGGTCCGCGCGTTGACGGGCGGCCGGGGCGCGGACGTCGTGCTCGATCCGATCGGCGGGAAGAGCTTTCGCACCAGCTACGCGCTGCTCGCGCCGCTCGGGCGCCTCATCATCTATGGCGCGTCGAGCATCGCGGCGGGCGAGCGCCGCAGTCTGTGGCGGATTGTGCGTACCATGATGGCGATGCCGTCGTTCCGGCCGCTCTCGCTGATGAACCAGAATCGCGTCGTCGCCGGCGTGAATCTCGGACATTTGTGGCACGAGACGGACCGGCTGCGCCGCGGGATGGACTGGCTGCTCGCCGAGTTGGCGGCCCGGCGGATCCGTCCCGTCGTCGCGCAGACGTTTGCGTTGGCGGATGCCGCCGCCGCGCACCGGTATCTCCAGTCGCGCGCGAATCTCGGGAAGGTGATCCTCACACCATGATGGCCGTCGAATTCGACAACGTCTCGTTCGCCTACGACGACAACGTCGTGCTGCGCGGGCTGAGCTTCAGCGTGCCGAAAGGCGCGACGAGCATCCTGCTCGGGGCGAGCGGCTCGGGCAAGTCCGTGGTGCTGAAGCTGACGCTCGGCCTGCTGCGGCCCGACTCGGGCACAATCCGGATCAACGAACAGCGCGTGGACAACCTGAGCGAGCAGGACCTGCTGCGGACGCGTTCGGACATCGGCATCGCGTTTCAGGAGAACGCGTTGTTCGACTCGCTGACCGTGGCTGAGAACGTGGGATACCGCCTGTACGAGGAAACCGACATGCCGCTCGAGCAGGTCCGCACGCGCGTGCAGGACGTGCTGACGTTCATCGGGCTCAGCGAGACGATCGACCGCATGCCGTCGGAGCTCTCCGGCGGCCAGCGCCGGCGCGTCGGCATCGCGCGCGCCATGATGTCGAAGCCCAGCCTGCTGCTGTTCGACGACCCGACGACGGGTCTCGATCCCATCATTGCGACGACGGTGGACGACGAGATTGTGAAGCTGCGCGATCTCGAGCGGGTCACGTCGATCTTGGCGACGCATCAGATCCGCGATGCCTTTTACATCGCGACGCACGAGGCCCGGCGGCAAAACGGACGCGTCGAGATCACGGGCGTCGCCGAAACCGAAGCTGCGCCGGCGACGTTCATGGTGCTGCACGACGGACGGCTGCAGTTCACCGGCAGTGCGGCCGAGCTCCTGGCGTCTCAGGATGCGTACCTCAAGGAGTTCCTGTTCATGACCTTGCCGCCGTGGTAGCCCGCCGCATAATGGGGACATGCATCGGATTGCCGCCGCGGTGCTCACGCTTGCGCTTGTCCCGCTCGGCGCGCAGGAGCGTCCGCTTCCAGACCTCGACAGTTTTGAGGCCCATGTCAAAGCTAGGCTCGCCACAGACGACGTGAGGCAGAGCGGCTATCTCTACGACGAACGCACCACGCAGGAGAAGCTCGACGGCAACGGTCGCGTCGTGCACTCCTCCGAGAAGCTCTATGAGATCTATCCGGGACTGCCGGGAGAAGATCGCTATCGCCGGCTGCTGGAGGAAGACGGCCGTCGCGTACCGGCCGACCAGCTCGCGTCCGAGGACCGCAAGCGGCAGCGCGCGGCCGAAGCCTATGCCAAGGTTCTTGCGACCTCTGACGGCCAGCGTAAAGAGGCTGAGCGGCGCGAGAAGGAACGCCGTGAGGACGCCGACGCGATTGACGACGTGTTCCGCGTGTACGACATCCGGCTCGTCGGACGCGAGCGCATCGGCGGCGAAGACACGATCAGGGCGTCGCTGACGCCGAAACGCGACGCGAAACCGCGGACCGACGACGGAAAGGTGATGCGGCACTTCACAGTGCGCGCGTGGATCAGCGAGGCGGACTACGAGCTGGTGCGCGTCCAGGCCGAGGCGCTCGACGACCTGTCGTTCGGCTGGGGGCTGCTCGCGCGCGTCCACAAGGGTTCGCGCATGACGTACGAGCGCCGGAAGGTCAACGGAGAGGTGTGGCTGCCCGCCGACGTGACGTGGTCGGGCAGCGCCCGCGTGCTTCTCTTCAAGAGTCTGCGCGAGCGCGGTCGCGCGGAGTTCTTCGGCTACCGCAAGTTCTCGGTCGGGACGGCGACGACGTTCACCGCGCCGGCGCCGTAGCCTCGACGTCGTCCGCGCGGACCACGTGGACGGCACGCGGGCCGGCGATTGCGTCCTCGATCAGCTCGAACACGACCCGGTCGTCCACGTTGAGCGCGTTGAACAGCGCGGGCGCGTCCTTGCGGTGGAAGAACACGTCGCGCCGGTTCTCGTCCCGGATGAATCCGTAGCTCTGGCCGTAGAGCATCCGGATCACGCGCCCGGACGTGCGACGGCCGCGCTCTTCGGGCTTGGCCCCTTTCGCCCGTCCTTTCGTTCGCGGCGCCGCCCCCTTGCGACCGCGCCCGCGAGCCGGCTTGTGGTCGTGCTCGACGGCCTCGGTGATGTCCTCGGTATGAATCATGCGAGCGTCTCCTGCTGTTGCCGGATACATACATTGGACCGCATCGTACCTGTCACGAGCGTGAACAGAACGTTGCAGACGTGAAAGGTTGTCGTGGAGGGCTGTCAGTGAGTCACAAACACACGCCCGAGCAAGAGCGCCGTATCCGTGACGCCGCGCTCGACGAGACGATCGAGGACACGTTCCCGGCGAGCGACGCGCTGTCGAGCGATCCGAATCCAGAAGACGAGGACGCGCTCGCCAGGCGTGAGGAGGCCGGCCATGTGCCTCCGCCGCCGGCGGATCCCAACAGCTGAGACGGGTGCCGCGCGCTCCCGGTTGTACAGTCCGGTCAGATCTGGAATCATAGGGCCGGATGAAAAAACTGCTGACCTCGTTCGACGGTATCACGTACTCCGCAATGCGCATCGTCCTCGCGTTCTTGTACTGGTCGCACGGCGTGAACTGGCTCTTCGGCGTCTTCGGTGGCAAACCCGCGGCTGCATTCACGCTGGTCTGGTCCGCGGGCGTCATCGAGACCTTCTGCGGGACGCTGATGTTGCTAGGCCTATGGACGTCGCCGGCTGCGTTCGTCGCGAGCGGCGAAATGGCCGTCGCCTACTTCATGGTGCACTTCCCGCGCGCACATGTGCCGATCAGGAACGGCGGCGAGATTACCGTCGCGCTGTGCTTCGTCTTCCTGTTCCTGGCCACGCACGGCTCTGGCGCGATCAGCGTCGATCGGCTGCGCGGCAAGAAATAGCAGGTAGGCGGCTATTTGCCCGTGTGGAACGACGCGAGCAGTTGCTCGAACTTCGGTCCGTTCGCCGCCATCGTCTTTGCCGGCCCCGTGCACTTGACGAAGATGTTGCCGCCTGGCGCCGCGACGATGGCGCCCAGAAGACGATAGCCGGACACGCTGCTCGTTGGGCCAACGGGTCCGCCGAGCCCCGAGTACGTGCCTGAGGCGTCGATCGTCGTGACTGTCAGTCCGTGGATCGTCCGAGTCGCGACCTTCGCGGGCGCCGGCGCGCCGTTTCGCCCCGTGAACTGATCCTTCCAGCGCGCGATGTTCGCGTCCACGGTGCCGCCCTGTCCCGCGCCGAAAAAGTAGACGCCGCATTCGGCCGCTGCCGTGTCTCCGCTTGCTGACGCGAGCGAGTACGTGGCAGCACGCATCGGACGCGGCGCCTGGGCCGTCCATCCCGCCGGTGCCGTCCAGACGACGCCGGCGGCCGACTCAGCCGCCACCGGCGCTGCAGCGAGCGACAGCGCGATCAGCACATGTGAGATACGCATCGGCTGAGTATACCGGGCGGGGGCGGGCCGCGATTTTGCTTCTCATCAGGCGTATGGCCGCGACATTTCCACGGCCGCTGCGGTGGCTCATCGGTATCCTCGTCCTGCTCGTCGTGCTGCCTATTTTCGCGATGACGCTGGCGGTGGCGGCGATGGCGTGGATGCCGCTGACGGCGGCGCTCGGCGCGTTTGCGATTCTGCTGGTCGTCCGCTGGCATCAGACGTCGATGCCGCGCGATCAGCATTGACGTTCGCTTGGCGTGCCGTCGTCAAGTGTCCGCGTGCGGCGACACGTGCGTGGCACGGCCGCCGCGGCGGGTCGTGGGGGCTAGCTGCGTGCCGTCCGCCGGCGATCGAACAGGAGCAGCGCACAAGCGGCCGCCAGCGAGACAAGACCCATCACTCCGAACAGCGGTAGCGACGTCGCCGTCCTCGGCAGTTCCTCGCGGACGCCTGACGTGCCGACCGACTGCGGCACTGGCGCTGTTGTCGGCGCGACCGGCATGACCGGCGTCTCGGCGAGAGGCGGCGCGAGTGCCGACGGCGGCGCCGCGGCTTCGGCGGCTCGAGGTGCCATCACCGGCACCGGCCTGAACGACTTGACGTGTACTTCACGAATGCCGTCGGACCGGTGATTCCCTTCGAGGCGCCCCTCGATCTCCAGCCACTGCCCGAGCATCGTGTGATCGAGATGGGCCTGGCTGAGGTCCTGCAGCTTGATCGGCTCATCGCCCGGCTGGGCTGCGCACCTTGCTTCCTTCACGCTCGCGACGGGCTCGAGAGTCGGCCTGACGAGCACGTACTTGTGGTGGGACTTGATCTGGCCCCGCACGAAGCATCCCACAAGGGTGATCCTGCCGCCTTTGTCCGGCAGCACTGACGGGCTCTGCGCCCATGCGCCTGCGGGCACGAGTGCAACCATGCCGAGCGCCAACGCCGAGGCGACCAACGCGCTGTGCGAGTGTCGAGCAGTCATGGTGAACTCCTTTCCCTTCACGATCGGCGAACGCTGCAACCCCAAGACCCGTCCGGCGGCGGCGGCGTCCGGGTCGCCGGTCAACGTATGGAGAGCGCTCACCGCATCTCGTGACGTGCCAACAGAGACGCACCACGTCGAACGCAAGGGTCGTCGTTTCGCGGCGGTCGCGTGTTTGCACAGTCCCCGGGCATGACGTGGTCACGCTCTCATCCGCACGGCGGGGCGCGCGCGTTGACTGCGCTGCTCTGCGCGTTCGCGCTTCTTCCCGGTAATGCGCTCGCCAGCATCCCGGCCGTGAACCTGCTGGACGCGCAGGCATCGGCGTCCGCAGGCGGCGAGGCGACGCAGATTCCGCCGGATCAACTGGACTCTCTCGTCGCGCCTATCGCGCTCTATCCGGATCCGCTGCTTGCCCAGACGCTCGCCGCGTCCACGTATCCGCTGGAGATCATCCAGCTTGACCAATGGCTCGAGCGAAATCCCGGACTGAAGGACAAAGCGCTCGCCGATGCGGTCGCGCGCGAGGCCTGGGATCCGAGCGTGCAGGCGATGGCCGCGCTGCCTGATGTCGTGAAACGCCTGGCCGGCGACATTCAATGGACAACGGATCTCGGGAACGCGTTTCTGGCGCAGCAGTCGGACGTGATGGACGCGATCCAGCGCATGCGGCACAAGGCGCAGGAGAAGGGCGCCTTGCAGTCCGGCACGCAGCAGGTCGTCAAGACCGAGACCATCGCGGACAAGCCGGTGATCGTGATTGAGCAAGCCTCGCCGCAGGTCGTGTACGTGCCGTCGTACGACCCGATGGTGGTGTACGGTGCGCCCGTCTATCCGTATCCCCCGATCACGTATCCACCGCCAGGTTATTACGCGGCAGGCGCCGCGATCTCGTTCGGCGTTGGCGTCGCGATGGGCGCGGCGTGGGGCGGCGGCTGGGGCTGGAACGCCGGCTGGGGCCACAACGACATTACGATCAACAACAACAACAATTTCAACCGCAACGCGATCAATCGCGCAGGCAACACCGCGAACATCGGTCGTGGCGGCTCGAACGTCTGGCGGCACAACCCGCAGCATCGTGGCGGCGCGCCGTATCGCGACCGGGCGACCGCCTCGAGGTACGGCGGGGCAGCGCGCGGGGAGTCGCTGGCCAATCGGCAGGCCCGTGCGGGGCAGCAGGTCGCGCGGCAGGGCGGCAACCTGCGCAGCAACACCGTCGGCACCGGCGGCGTCAGACCTGGCGCACCGGGCGGCGCGATGGGCAGCCGGCCGGGCGGCGCAGCGGACCGCATCGGCCAGCGTGACGTGCCGCGCAGAAGCGGCGGGACGCAGGACGCGTTCGGCGGAGGCGGACAGGGATTCAACGGCGGCCGCGCACGCTCGAGCAGCTCGCGAGGCGCGTCGAGCATGGGATCGCGCGGCGGCGCAAGCCGGGGTGGCGGCGCCCGTCGCGGCGGTGGCGGACGACGGCGATAGGGAGGACCGACATGACTGCATCCGCCCGAGCGACGCTGGCGGCGCTGGTGGCCGTTGCCTTCGTCGGTCTCGCAACCGCGCTTCGTGCCGCGACCGGCACGCTGTTCAACACGCCGCAGGACGCCGCCGCGGCGCTGGTCGCCGCTGCCGACCAGTTCGATGCGCCGATGTTGCAGGCGCTGTTCGGTCCAGAAGGCGCGGACCTCGTGACATCAGGCGAGCCCGCTCAGGATCGCCAGCGCGCGCGCGACTTCGCGGCCGCCGCGCACGAGAAGATGTCGGTCTCGCTCGATCCCAAAAACAGAAAGCGCGCGTTCATTCTCGTCGGCGACAATGCGTGGCCGTTTCCCGTGCCGGTCGTGAAGCGGGGCGCCAAGTGGTCATTTGATACGGCGGCGGGACGGCAGGAAGTGCTCTATCGTCGCATCGGCGAGAACGAGCTCGACGCGATTGCGATCTGTCGCGGCTACGTGGACGCGCAG
Organism: uncultured Bifidobacteriaceae bacterium; assembly: GCA_964579765.1. Taxonomy (GTDB): domain Bacteria; phylum Acidobacteriota; class Vicinamibacteria; order Vicinamibacterales; family CAVVIG01; genus DATNBT01. The sequence continues at coordinate 15,153 of CAZOIK010000182.1, read as the reverse complement.
CACGAGTACGCGATGCAGCCGCGCAACGGCTGGGACGTCAACCAGTACGCGCAGCACATCGTCAGCACGCCGGGCACCCAGGACGGTCTCGCCTGGCAGAATCCGGACGGCAGCTGGGGCGGTCCCGTCGGCGAGCCGATCGCCCGGGCGATCGCGCAGGGCTACAGCAGCCGCACCGAGCCCTACCACGGCTACTTCTTCAAGGTCCTGAAGGGGCAGGGGCCGTCCGCGCCGCTCGGACAGCTCGACTACGTCATCCACGGCGCGATGATCGGCGGGTTCGCGCTCGTCGCCGCGCCGGCGCAGTACGGAGTCACCGGCGTCAAGACCTTCATGGTCAGTCACGACGGCGTGGTGTACGAAAGAGATCTCGGTCCATCGACGCTCGACGCGTTCGCGACGATGGAACGATTCGATCCTGATCGATCCTGGACGCCCGTGTCAGCGGAGCCGTGAGACTCCAGGCGGCAGTGCGCCGCATCCCTGATAAACTTTCGGGCACTCATGTCCTCGTCAACGTTGACGCATCTTGAATGCCCCCGCTGTCGCGCGACGCTCGAATACACGCGGCCGCAAAACCTTTGTCTCACGTGCGGCTCACCGCTGCTGGCTCGTTACGATCTGGAGAAGGCCAGACGCACGTTGACGAAGGCCGCGCTCGGCGGGCGCACCTCGTCGATGTGGCGCTACGAGGAAGTCATGCCCGCCGCCGTGCCCGTGACGCTTGGTGAGGGGATGACGCCGCTCGTGCACGCCCGCCGTCTTGGCGCCGAGCTCGGCCTCAGCCGGCTGTACATAAAGGACGAGGGACAGAACCCGACCAACTCGTTCAAGGCGCGCGGCCTCTCGGCGGCCGTCAGCATGGCGAAGTCGGTCGGCGTGAAGGCCATCGCGCTGCCGACGGCCGGCAACGCCGGCGGCGCGGCCGCCGCCTATGCCGCGCATGCCGGCATCGGATGCGTGATCGCGATGCCGAAGGACACGCCGTCTGCCATCATCCTCGAGTGCCGCGCCTTCGGCGCCGACGTTCATCTGATCGACGGCCTCATTTCCGACTGCGGTGCGTTCATCGCCGAGCGCGCGTCGCGCGAAGGCTGGTTCGAGGTGTCAACGCTCAAGGAGCCGTATCGCATCGAAGGCAAGAAGACGATGGGCTACGAGCTCTGGGAGGAGTTCGACGGCGCGCTGCCGGACGTAATCGTCTACCCGACGGGCGGAGGCGTCGGCCTGATCGGCATGTGGAAGGCCTTCGAGGAGCTGGGCGCGATGGAGCTCACCGGACGCCAGCGGCCGCGCATGATCTCGGCGCAGGCGGAAGGGTGCGCGCCCATCGTGCGCGCCTTCGAGCAGCACGCCGCAGTGTCGGAGAAGTGGGAGAACGCATCGACGGTCGCGGCCGGCCTGCGCGTGCCGAAGGCGCTCGGCGATTTTCTGATCCTCGAGGACATTTACGCCAGCGGCGGGGAAGCGGTCGCGGCGAGCGACGCCGAGCTGATGCGCGCGTGCGCCGACCTCGCGCGGCTCGAAGGCATGCTCGCTGCGCCGGAAAGCGGCGCCGGCCTCGCGGCGATTCAGAAGCTCGTGTGCGTCGGCAAGATCGGCCGCGACGAGACGGTCGTCCTCTTCAGCACCGGCAGCGGCTACAAATATCTCGAAGCCTGGCAGTCCGCTCTCCCGCAATAGGTTGCGCGATCAACGATTCCCGGCGGTCGCGTCGATCGCGATCGGCCCCATCAGCGAGAACCCGGCGCCTGGACGCGGAGGGCGCGCCGGCAGGTTGTCCTGCTGCGTGACAATCCGCATCTCGTTCGAGGCGACGTGCGCGGTGACCTGGTTGTGAAAGGGCAGCGATCCCGGTCCCCAGTCCTCGTGCAGGATGTTGAAGGTCAACGTCTCGCCATTGACGTTGAAGTCGTCGAGCGCCGCCATCGTGTATGGGTTGTCGCAGCGGCCGCACACCATTCCGCGCAGGCGGTTGCCAACGCGCCGGATGATGAAGAACTGCTTGTCGATGCCGGCGCCGAAGCCAATCCACACGCCGACCACCTTCTCGAGCGTCAGCGGCAGCCACGGCCCCGGCGCGACGTACTGCGGCGGCGCGCCGCGGCGTACGCCGGCCGGCAACTCGATCGCAGGCACGGGCGGCGCCGGCGGCAGGCGCGAGACGGGCACCGGCAGCGGGTCGGGCCCGCGCGCGTCCTTGTGCATCGTCCACTTGAACGAACGCCCGCCCGGACCGCCGAGCGTGCCGACGACGCTCAGCGTGCTGCGATCCATGATCGCGTTGGCGCGATCCTGATACGCGGTGCTGCCGTCGGGACGCACGTGCGTGACCGTGAACGTGAGGCCGTCCGCGCCGAGCCGACCGTCCACGAACGCCAGCGTCGTCGCGTCGCTGCAGTACGTGCAGGAGATGCCGCGCACGATGTCGCCGCGGATGGAGAACTCGTACGTTCGCGGCGCGCCGTCAACCGCGTCGCCTGTCGTCCAGCCGCCACGAAACTCGTCCGGATTCTGCGCGTCCGCGGTGCAGGCGAGCGCGATCACCAAAGGCATGCAGGCGGCGACGCGAGCACGTCGTGTCATTGCGGGATTCTATTCCGACTTCTTGCCGCGCGACGTCTTCAGCCGCTCGCGCAGGAGTTTCATCCCGCGGTGTAAGTTCACCCTCACCGAACCCTCGCTCAATCCGGTGCGGCCGGCAATCTCCGGGCCCGTCATTCCGTGCACGACGCGCATGGCGATGGTCGCGCGATACGCTTTTGGCAGCGACCGAATCGCGTGCATGGCGGCACGCGCCTGCAGTTCGTGCTCCTGAGTAGCCGCCCGCCGGGGCTCGTCGCCCTTCGACGCGGGCGTCGCGCGCTCGCGCTCCACGTCGCGAACGACGTTTCGGGCAATTGCGGCGAGCCACGGCGCGAACGCCTCTGCCTGACGAAGCGTCTTGAGCCGGCGCAGCGCCCGGTAGAAGGTCTCCTGCACGGCATCCGCGATGTCGTCGCGTGGCAGACGCAGGCGCGCGATCGACTGGACGAGGCCGCAGTAGCGCTGATAGAGCTCCGCAAAGGCGGATTGGTCGCCGGCCTGCGACGCGTGCACCAGCCGGGCGGCGTCGGATTCCAGGTCGCCCACGCCTGTCGCGGCTGCAATCCCTCCGCCGAACGACGACAGCCCGAGTTAACAGATCCCGCTGCCGGCCGTCTCTCTATCAGCAGTACTGGCAGGAGGTTGCGGGAATGACTTTAGTGCGGCTCTCCGTCTCGCTGTGTGCGGCGATGGTTCTGATGTTCGCCTCGTCGAGCGCATCCGCGCAAACCGAGCCGACGGAGCTGTACTCCGTCAACCAAGCGGCGAGCTCGGTGGGTTTCACGATCTACGGCTCGATGATCTTCAAGATCAAGCGCGACGGGCAGTTCAAGGACTTCAGCGGCGAGCTGTCGTACGATCCCCAGCATCCCGGCAGCACCCATGTGGACCTCACTGTCTACACGGCGAGCGTTGACATGCACAACGCCGAACACGAACAGCTCATGAAGTCGGGCGAGTTCTTCGACGTCGATCACTATCCGACGATGCATTTCGCGAGCGCGTCGGCGGAGATCAAGCCGGATGGCTCGCTCGCGATGACCGGCGACATGACCATCCGCGGCGTGACCAGGCGGATGACGATTCCGGTGAAGCTCAGGCCGTCAACGGCCGCCGGTCAGTCCGAGGGTGCGGTGTTCGAAACGAGCTTCCCGATCGATCGCACCGACTTCGGATTGAACGGCAATCCCGGCTGGGGCGGGGCGATTCTGAAGATCGCGAAAAACGTGCAGATTCACATCTCGATCGCCACGACGCTGCACGCCCCGTTCACGCGGTAGTCGCGCGCTCACGACATGTCGTCGTCGGATCCCGACCACCGGACGGTGCGGTTCGTGCTTTACCGTCCGGCATGAATGGGCCCGTTCGCGTCGCAATCGCAGTCCTCTCCGCCGTGTTCGTTGCGCGCGCGTCACTGACGTCGCAGGCGCCCGCTGCGCCGCCGCAGGATCCCGCGATGGTGGCGCTCGGTGCCGAGCTGTATTTCGACACGCGCCTGTCCATCGACAACACGATCAGCTGCGCGACCTGCCACGATCCCGAGGCCGGCTGGGCGAACCACAATCGCGTTGACACCGGCGTCGGCGGGCGCACGGGCACGCGCAACTCAGGGACGATTCTCGACGCCGCGTTCATGAAGTACCAGTTCTGGGATGGGCGCGCCACCACGCTCGAGGAGCAGGCGCTCGGGCCGATTCACAACCCGGTGGAGATGGGTGAGACGCTAGAGCACGTCGTCCGCAAGCTGAACGCGATTGACGGCTATCGCGCGCAGTTCCACGACGTGTTCGGCGCGGGCGTGACGGCGGATGGCATCGCGAGGGCGATCGCCGTGTTTGAGCGCACGGTCGTGTCCGGACCGTCAGCTTACGACCGATACGTGGCCGGCGAGACGAACGCGATGTCCGACGCCGCGCGTCGAGGCATGGCGCTGTTCGGTGGCAAGGCTGGGTGCCGCGCTTGTCACAGCGGGCCGATGCTTTCGGATCAGTCGTTTCACAACGTTGGCGTCGGCATGGACGCGCCGCACCCGGATCCAGGCCGCGAGGCGGTGACGCACGATCCGGCGGATCGCGGCAAGTTCAAGACGCCCAGCCTCCGAAACGTCGCGTTGACGTGGCCGTACCTGCACGACGGATCGGCCGCGACGCTGGCGGAGGTCGTCGAGCTGTACGACCGCGGCGGCGTGCCGAACCCCGGACTCGATCCGCGGATACGGCCGCTGCACTTATCCGCGGACGAGCAAAGTGATCTGGTCGAATTCCTCAAAGCGCTGACGGGGACGCTGCCCCATGTCGAGCGCCCGGTACTTCCGTAGCGGGTGTCGCACGACTCCGTGTCGTGACGGCGTCAGCGCCGCTGCTGCTCGCGGCCGAATGCGCCGTCAACCGGATGCGCTGGAGGAGGAGAATCGGCGGGCGCGGATTCCCGGTTGCTGATCCCCGGCGTCGTCGTGTCGCTTTCGCCGGCGGGTTCGGTCTCGAGCGCATCGGCCAAATCGTCAACCGCTTCGCGATGCGGGCGAGCGACGGCACCATCGCCACCAGAAGCGCGATCGTGTACATCAATGAGAACCTGGCTTCGTCCTTCGGCTTCTGGTTTTCGCTCCAGTTCCAGCCGAAGCACTGCGCGGCGAGATAGCTGACGTCCAGTGCGGCTTCGAGCGCCGCGCCTGCGCATCCGATCGCCAGCGAGGCGGAGAAGAGCCATCGCCCCACGATCCGAACACCGCGTCGAGCGCGTGCGCGGCCGTCGCGAACGACTCGATCGCCACGCCGGCCGGCGCAAAGACCATCGCCACGACGATCATCACGGCCTGCCTGCAGCGCCGTGCCTATCGAGCCCGCTTGGAGATAGCCGCCGATGCTCGTCAGGATGCCGAGGCTCGCATTGACGAGTTTCTTCACGACTGCTCCACTCGGGGCACGGCGAGTTCCTTGCTAGACGTGCTTAAGGGAGGTTGCGATGGGTCTGTTGTTGCTCTTGGTCTTGTTGCTGGCGATTTTCTCAGTGCCGGCCTGGCCGTATGCCGCGGGTTGGGGGTACTACCCGAGCGGCGGCGCACTTCTGCTGCTGCTGATCCTTGCCATCGTGTTCTTCTCACGGCCGCGCCGGACCGTCTAGCTACACGGCGTGCGCCACCCGGTCGCGTTTCGGGACGCGCGGTTTATCAGCCGTTGGGCGGCCGGGTGACTCTCAGTCAGCAGCAGAGTGCCCGCCGTACGTGGTCAGCGTGCGTACGTGGGCACGAAAAGACCATCGTTTCCCACTGATGACCTTGGTACATGCATTGCTCTGAGAACGGCGCGACTCTGAAAGGAGCAACCGATGTACGACGCTACCCCTCGCGTTGTCGAAGCTGTTCAGCGGCTGAAAGGCGTCTTCCTGGAAGTACCTTCGACGCAGTTGTCGCTCGTTGACGCTTCGCGGCTCTCAGGACTGGAGCGCAATACGACGCGGCTCATCCTCGAGGCGCTCGAGGACGCCCGGTTCCTCCGGCGCGCCTCGAACGGACTCTTTATCAGGCGGAATCTCGAATAAGCACGCGATGCTGCACCGGACGAGCAAGGTGCGGGGCTTCCACATTCACGCCGTGGACGGCGAGATCGGACACGTGGATGACTTTCTGTTGGACGAATCGACGTGGGGCCTGCGCTATCTCGTCGTGGACACGAGCAATTGGATCGGCGGCCGGCGCGTGCTCGTGTCGCCGCAGGTCATCGGGGCCATTCATCCCGAGAGCGAACGGATTGACGTCATGCTGACGCGCGATCAGATCGCGCGCAGTAAGTCCGTTGACAACGCGGATATCCCGCTCGACGAAGTGCTGCCGACCATCTGGGTCATGTAACGCCGACGGGATCTATCCTCCCGCCAACGCGCCGACGATGAGGAACGGTTCTGCGCCTGAGGCGACCGCGCCGGGCAGGAGCGCGTCGGGCGGCTCGTGCGAGAGATCTTCTTCGCAGGCGAAGAACCGCAGGAAGGCGCGCCGGCGATCGGTCGCATAGTCGCGAATCGTGCCGCGCAGCATCGGGTAGCGCGCCTCGATTGCGTCGATGAGCGCGCGCTGCGTGGCCGGCGCCGGCACGTCGAGCAGCACTTCCTCGCCGACGCGCGCGAGCGCGCGAAGATTCGCCGGCAGGACCACTCTGATCATATCAAGGTCTGCACTTCCACGGACACGACTGCCGGCAGGTCGCGCACGATCGCGCTCCACCTGTCGCCCGCATCGTTGGATGCATAGACCTGACCGCCGGTCGTGCCGAAGTACACGCCGCATTTGTCGAGCGAATCGACGGCCATCGCGTCGCGAAGCACGTTGACGTAGCAATCCTTCTGCGGCAGCCCCTTCGTCAGCGGCTCCCACTCGTGGCCGCCAGTTCGGCTGCGGAACACCTGCAGCTTGCCGTCGAGGGGGAAATGCTCGCTGTCGCTCTTGATGGGAACGACGTAGATCGTCTCGGGCTCGTGTGCGTGAACGTCGATCACGAAGCCGAAGTCGGTCGGGAGATTGCCGCTGATTTCGCGCCACTCGTCGCCGCGGTTGTCGGTCCGCATGACGTCCCAGTGCTTCTGCATGAACAGCGTCTTCGGCCGCGACGGGTGCATCGCGATCCGGTGCACGCAATGGCCGACTTCTGCCGCCGGATCCGGGATGTATTGCGACACGAGTCCCTTGTTGATCGGCGTCCACGTCTTCCCGCCGTCGTCGGTGCGGAACGCGCCTGCGGCGGAGATCGCGATGTACATGCGATTCGCGTTCGTCGCGTCGAGGACGATCGTGTGCAGGCACATGCCGCCGGCGCCGGGCTGCCACTTCGGTCCCGAGCCGTGCTGCCGCAGCCCCGGCAGCTCGTTCCAGTTCTGCCCGGCGTCGGTGGATTTGAAGATCGCGGCGTCCTCGATACCGGCGTAGACCGTGTCGGGATCGTCGAGCGACGGCTCGAGATGCCACACGCGCTTGAACTCCCAGGGGTGCGGCGTGCCGTCGTACCACTGATGCGTGCCGGGCACGCCCTCGTAGCTGAACTTGTTGCCGACGGTCTCCCACGTCTTCCCGCCGTCGCTGCTGCGCTGCATCGTCTGGCCGAACCAGTCGCTCGTTTGCGACGCGTAGATGCGATTGGGATCGACCGGCGACCCTTTGAGGTGGTAGATCTGCCAACCGGCGAAGAACGGACCGCTGAGGTCCCAGTGCTGACGCTTGCCGTCGGAGCTAAGGATGAACGCGCCTTTGCGCGTGCCGACCAGAACACGGACTCCGCTCATTGATGTACTCCGTTACGGCGGCCCTGAAAGGGCCGTCCTACGACAGATGCAGGGCAACCGAACCGCTATTTTAGGACGATGTGCGAGCCCGAGTTCGACGTGTACGCGTCAATCCGTGCACGGCGCATGAGATTGAAGCCGTGGATTGTGCCGGACAGCCACGTGACGCCAAGCACAACACCAGCCAGGTAGACATGGTTGTAGAGGGCAGCGCCGGCCGCCGTGCCCGACAGCACCGCGGCTGCGACCCACAGCGTGATCGGCAAATGGCAGGGGCAGAGGACGAAGGAACCGATGATCCACAGCACGCCGCGGCGGCTGGCTTGATCCGGAGTGAGCGCGCAGACCTGCTTTCTCATCGGTGACCTGCCACGTCTACTGTCACATGCCTGACGGCAACTCGCAAGCGAGGTCTGCCGTAGAATCGCAGCCCGATGACCACGTTCTCGCCGCGCTCGCGCAGCCGGCTGACCGCTCGCGATCTCGGTCGTTTCGCCGGCGACACCCTGTTTGAGCGCATTGCCCGCGTCGTTTGCCATGCCGGCTGCCTGCCACGCAAGGAACTGTATGAAGCCTGGGAGATGGGCCGCCACGTACGGCGCGTTTTTCGCGGCGGACGCGTGGTCGATCTCGGCGCCGGCCATGGGCTGCTCGCCCAGGTGCTCTTGCTGCTCGATGACTCCTCGTCGTCTGCGGTCGTCGTGGATACGCGGCTGCCGCCGTCGAGCGTGACTCTGCACGATGCGCTCGTGCGCGCATGGCCGCGGCTGCGAGAGCGTGTGCAGTTCGTCGCCTGCGCCATGGACGGGTTCGAGCTGAGGGCTGACGACCTCGTCGTCTCGAGCCATGCCTGTGGACGCCTGACCGATGTCGTGATCGCTCTCGCCGTAGAGGCGCGCGCGCGCGTGGCGGTGCTACCCTGCTGCCACGATCTCGACGCCTGCGACACCGGCGATCTCGACGGCTGGCTCGGCGGACCGCTGGCGATTGACGTCGTACGCGCCGAGCGGCTCCGGCAGCACGGCTATCGCGTGTGGACGCTGTCGATTCCCGCGGCGATTACGCCGAAGAACCGCCTGCTGCTTGGCGCGCCGCCCGCCGCATCAGGTGCTTACGCCGGCGAGGGGACGAATTCTTCGTAGGTGCCCTTGAAGTCGGTAATCCGGCCGTGCTCGAACTGCCAGACGCGCGTGCCGACCTCCTCGAGCAGATCCTGGTCGTGCGTGACGAGGAAGATTGTGCCGTCGAACTTCTGCAGCGCGACGTTGAGCGCGTTGATCGACTCGAGGTCGAGATGGTTCGTCGGCTCGTCGAGCACCAGGACGTTCGGCTTCTGCAGCATCAGCCGGCAGAAGAGCAGCCGTGCCGTCTCGCCGCCCGAGAGCGCCTCGGTCGGCTTGTAGCCTTCTTCGCCGCTGAACAGCATCTGGCCGAGCAAGCCGTGAATGTCTTGCCGCGCGGCGTCCGGATCGAATTGGTGCAGCCATTCGACCGCAGTGAGGCCCTTCTCGATCACGCCGGTATGATCCTGCGGGAAATAGCCGACCGCGGCCTCATGTCCCCACCGCAGCTTGCCGCTGTCACGATCGCCGGGTGACGCCGGCAAATTCGGCGCGTCCGCGAGGATCGCTTTCAGCAGCGTCGTCTTGCCGGCGCCGTTGCGTCCGACGAGAACGATCTTGTCGCCGCGGTTGACGACGGCGCTGAAGTTCGACACGACGCCGTGATCGCCGAACGCCTTGGAGAGGCCCTCGAACTCGAGTGGCACCTTGCCCGACGGCCTGTTCATCGTGAACTTGATGTAGGGACGCTGGATGTTCGATCGCGCGAGCTCCGTCGTCTGCAGGCGTTCGACTTCCTTGCGCCGCGACGTCGTCTGGCTGGCGCGCGTGCCGGCGCCGAAGCGCGCGATAAAGTCGTTGAGCTGCGCGATCTTCTTTTCGCGCTGCTCGTTCTCGGCCTCGATCTTCGCGCGGATCTGCGTCTTGGCCATCACCATGTCGTCGTAGCCGCCCGTGTAGGTGATGATCGTCTGGTAGTCGATGTCGGCGATGTGCGTACAGACGCGGTTCAGGAAATGCCGATCGTGCGAGATGACGATGAGCGTGCCGTCGTAGCGGTTCAGGAACTCCTCGAGCCAGTGAATCGAATCGAGGTCGAGATGGTTCGTGGGCTCGTCGAGGAGCAGCGCCTCGGGATGGCCGAACAGCGCCTGCGCCAGCAGCACCCGCATCTTCTGCCCGCCCTGCAGCTCGCCCATCGTGCGCTCGTGCAGCTCGTCGGGGATGTCGAGGCCCTGCAGCAGCACCGCCGCGTCGCTCTCGGCGGAATACCCGTCTTCTTCTCCCACGATTCCTTCGAGCTCGCCGAGGCGCATGCCGTCGTCGTTCGACAGATCGGCCTTCGCGTAGAGCGCGTCGCGTTCCGCCAGCGCGTGCCACAAGCGCTCGTTGCCCATGATCACGGTGTCGAGCACGCGATGCTGGTCGAACGCGAACTGATCCTGGCGCAGCACGCCAATCTTCTGCGGGCGGACGACGGAACCGCGCTGCGGCTCTGATTCGCCGGTCAGCAGCTTCATGAACGTGGACTTGCCGGCGCCGTTGGGGCCGGTCAAGCCGTAGCGCCGCCCCGCCGAGAACGTCGTCGTCACGTCCTCGAACAGAATTTTCGAGCCGAACCGCATGGACACGCCGCTGACTGAGATCATGAACCTTCGATTGTAGCAGGCGGTCGCGGCCTGAAAGGGCCGCGCTACGCGTCCGCAGGGCGACCCTTTCGGGGTCGCCGGGCTTAAGGTCGCCGCGATCGGGAATCGAGCTCGTCCCAGCGCGCCATGGCGTCCAGCAGCGCGTTCTGCACCTGATCAGCTCTCGCCAGCGCACGGGCGATGGCGTCGGCGCCTTCCTTGTAGAAGTCGGGGCCGGCAATCGTGGCCTGCAGCCTCGTCTGCTCGTCTTCGAGCGCGTGAATGCGGGCCGGCAATTGTTCGAGCTCGCGTTGCTCGTTGTACGACAGCCGGCGCCGCGGCCCGGTCTCGCGATCCTGCGCCGCCGGTCTGGCCGCGGCACGCGGCTCCGGCGCCGGCTCCGGCCGCGGCCGTTGGCGGAGCCAGTCGTCGTAGCCGCCAACGTACTCCGCGACACGACCGTCGCCCTCGAACACGAGCGTGCTGGTGACGACGTTGTCGATGAAGCGGCGGTCGTGGCTCACGAGCAGCAGCGTGCCCGGCCAGTCAACGAGAAAGGCTTCGAGCAGCTCGAGCGTGTCGATGTCGAGGTCGTTGGTCGGCTCGTCCAGCACGAGCACGTTGGCCGGTCGCGTGAACAGGCGCGCCAGCAGCAGCCTGTTGCGCTCGCCGCCCGACAGTGCCCCGACGGGCGAGTTCGCGCGTTCGGCGGTGAACAGAAAGTCGCGCAGGTAGCCATGGACGTGCTGCGTGCGGCCGTTGACGGTCACTGTGTCGTTGCCGCCGCCGACCGTCTCGGCGACCGTGCGCTCTGGGTCGAGTTGCTCGCGCTGCTGATCGTAGTAGGCCGTTTCGACGTTGGCGCCGCGTCGGATCGTGCCGGAGTCTGGCGCAAGGTCTCCGAGCAGCAGCCGGAGCAGCGTTGTCTTGCCCGCGCCGTTCGGCCCGATGAGGCCGATGCGATCGCCACGCATGACGCGGACCGAGAAATCGCGTACCACCGGATGCCGATCGAACGCCTTGCCGACGCCCTCGGCTTCAAAAACCATCTGCCCCGAGCGCTCGACCTGCTCGACCTTGAACCGGACGGATCCAATCTGCGCGCGGCGCTGCGCACGTTGTTCGCGCATCGCGAGCAGCGCGCGAACCCGTCCTTCATCGCGCGTGCGCCGTGCCTTCACGCCCTGGCGCAGCCAGGCTTCCTCCTGCGCGAGTCGCTTGTCGAACTTCTCGTTCTGCGCCGCTTCGCTCTGGAGCCACTCCTCCTTCCGCCGCAGGAACGTCTGGTAGTCGCCGGGCCACGACGCGAGCGCACCCCGCTCGAGCTCGACGATGCGCGTCGCGAGGCTTTCGAGGAACGCCCGGTCGTGCGTGACGAACAGCACGGCGCCGCGATAGTCGGCGAGGAACTGTTCGAGCCAGAGCATGGCTTCGATGTCCAGGTGATTCGTCGGCTCGTCGAGCACCAGCAGGTCGGGATCGGCCGCCAGCGCGCGCGCCAACAGGACGCGGCGACGCCAGCCGCCCGACAGAGTTGCCACGCTCCGGCCGGGCGTCAGGCCGAGTCGCGAAAGCACGACGCCGACCTGCTGATCCCTGCGCCAGGCGTCCTCGAGATGACCGGCGCCTTCAGCGACGACGTCGAACACGCTGCGCTCGGTCGATAGCGCAGCGTCCTGGGGGAGCCTGGCGACGCGCAGTCCGGGTTGCCTCCAGACCGCTCCGCTGTCCGGCGTGGTCTCGCCGCTCACGATCTGGAGCAGCGTGGACTTTCCGGCGCCGTTGCGGCCGACCACCGCGACGCGTTCCCGGCCGTCGATCTGCAGCGAGGCGCCGTCAAGCAGCGGCAGGTGTCCGAATGCGATCGAGATGTGGTCGAGAACGACAAGCGGCATCGAACGCGCCTAGACGGCCTCGCCCCGGATGACCCGGAGAAACGCGTCGCCGAGGTCGTCGGCCTTGCGCGCGCCGATGCCTTTCACTTGAAGCAGCTCGGCCATCGACGAGGGGCGGACACGCGCCATCTCGCGCAGTGTCGCGTCGTGGAAGATGACGTACGGTGGCACGCTCCGCGAGCGGGCGATCTCCAGGCGCAGCGCGCGCAGCCGCTCGAAGAGATCGCGATCGACGTCGCGCCACGACTCGGCTTCGACGCGCGACTGCACGCGGCCGCGGTCCTTGCGCGGCGGCCGTTGGCGGGCCAGCCGGAGGTCCGGACGGCTGCTGGCGTCTTTCAGAAGCGCGATGCCCTCGGCGGTCAGCGCGAGCACGGGGTACTCCTCGCCGACCTGCTGCAGCAGGCCGAGGCCCGTCAGCTGCTCGACGTAGCCGCGGATCTCGGCCACGGAGGCGTCCGGCAGCAGGCCGAACGTGCTCAGCCGATCATGTCCGCGCGCGACCACCGCGTCGGACGCCTGGCCGCGCAGCACGCTTGCGACATGCGTCGCGCCGAAGCGCTGGCCGACGCGCGCCACGCACGACAAAATCTGACGGGCGAGCACGACGGGTGACGCGACCGACTCGAGCTCGCCCAGGCAGATGTCGCACGCGCCGCATCCGCCCGGCGCGTGCGCGTACGAGTCGCCGAAGTACTCGGCGAGGTGCCGGTGGCGGCAGCCGACGCTCGACGCATAGCGCTCCATGCCGCGCATCAGCGCGCGCGAGGCGTCGTTCAGCTCGCCGCTGCGCTCGAGCATCACCCGCCAGCGCATGAAGTCGGCCGCCGACGACAGCAGCAGGCACTCGGCCTCGAGGCCGTCGCGTCCGGCGCGCCCCGACTCCTGCTGATAATGCTCGAGCGAGCGCGGCGCGCCCGCGTGGACGACGAAGCGGACGTCGGATCGATCGATGCCCATCCCGAACGCGACGGTGGCCACGATGATGTCGGCGCGCTCGTTGAGAAACGCGTCCTGGTTGCGGCTGCGCTCGGCGTCGGCGAGGCCCGCGTGATAGGGCAGCGCGGCGACCCCCGTCGTGCCCAGCCACTCCGCCAGCGCGTCCACCTCGCGGCGCGACGTGCAGTAGACGATGCCGGCGTCGCCGCGGTGACGTGCGAGCACCTCGAGCAGCTGCTTCTTCAGCGTTGCCCGCGGCAGGACGCGGTAGACGAGATTGGGCCGGTCGAACGAGCCGACGAGCTCGATCGGACGGTCGAGCGCAAGCTGCGCCGCGATGTCGCGGCGGACGCGGGCGGTCGCCGTCGCGGTGAAGGCGTGGACGCTGACGCCCGGCAGCAGCGTGCGGAGCCTCGCGAGCTGGCGGTACTCCGGCCTGAAATCGTGCCCCCACTGGCTGATGCAGTGCGCCTCGTCCACGGCCACGAAGCTGACGCCACACGACGCGAGCATCGCCAGGAAGCCGCCGCCGCCGTCTCCCACAAGCCGTTCGGGCGACACGTACAGCAGGCGATACCGCCCCTGCTTGAGCCCGGCGATGACCGCGGCCTTCTCGTCCGGCGCGAGCGAGCTGTTATACAGCGCCGCTGGAACGCCGTTGCCGACGAGCGTGTCCACCTGGTCTTTCATCAGCGAGATAAGCGGCGAGACGACGACTGCCACGCCGTCGCGCACGACGGCAGGCGCCTGGAAGCAGAGCGACTTGCCGCCGCCGGTCGGCAGCACGACGATCGAATCACGGCCGGCGAGCACGGCGTCCATGGCCTCGCGCTGCAGCGGCCGCAGCGTCGTGTAGCCCCAATAGGTCGCGACGGCCTCGTCGAGTGCAGGGCGTGTCACGCGCGGATGAAGTCGATGTAGCCGCGTTCGACGTCGGTACGGACCAGCGTCACGCGAAGGCGGTCGCCGACGTCTACGCCTTGCTGACCGCGTGCGAGCAGCCCTTCCACGTGCGGCTTCAGCACGCGGACGAACGTCCCCTTCGGCGTCACGCCGGTGACGATGGCCTCGAACGTCTCGCCGAGGCGATGGCTCATGGCCACGGCGGCGATGCGCTTCGACATCTCGCGCTCGACTTTTCGCGCCGCGTCTTCCTTCGCCGTGCAGTCCCGCGCGATCGCTGCCAGCTCATCGTCGCCGTACGGCGCGGGCCGGCCGGCCATGGCCGCTTTGAGCAGCCGGTGTGTCACGAGATCCGCGAAGCGACGGTTCGGCGCCGTGGCGTGCGTGTAGTCCTGGACCGCGAGGCCGAAGTGTCCGGGATCAGGGTCGCCCGGCCGTTCGAGGACGTACTCGCCCGGCCCCATCAGCTTGATAATTGCGAGCGACAGGTCGGCGAAATGATCGGGATCGACCGACTGGCGGGCCGTCAGGAAGTCGTTCAGCGCGCGCGAGTTCGGCGCCGCGGGCAACGATCCACCGGCCGCTCGCGCGAGCTCGACGATGCGGTCCCAGCGTTCCGGCGTCTTGACCACGCGTCTGACCGAGGAAACCTCGAGCGCGTCGAGCGTCCGGGCCACGACTTCGTTGGCGGCGATCATGAAGTCTTCGATCAGCTCGGTCGCGCGGTTTTTCTGCTGGCGGACGACGTCCGTCACCTCGCCGCGGACCATCACCGGCTGTGTCTCGATCGTCTGGATGTTGAGCGCGCCGTGCCGGTGGCGCGCGGTGAGCAGCGTCTGGGCGCAGGCGTCCTGCAGTTTGAGCTGCGCC
>CAZOIK010000181.1:0-8528 GCA_964579765.1 uncultured Bifidobacteriaceae bacterium | reverse complement strand
CCAGCTTCACCCGCTCGGCCGTCATGCCGAAGACGTTGAAGTACTCGCGCAGCGACGGGAAGAACGCGCCCTGCATGCGCTCCTGC
Source organism: uncultured Bifidobacteriaceae bacterium (assembly GCA_964579765.1). Lineage (GTDB taxonomy): Bacteria > Acidobacteriota > Vicinamibacteria > Vicinamibacterales > CAVVIG01 > DATNBT01. Next base: position 8,442 of record CAZOIK010000181.1, on the reverse strand, counting down.
TGGATGCGCAGCATCATGATGACGTCCGCGTCGCGCACGGCCTCGTCCACCGACGTCGTCACGTGGACGCCGAGGCATTCGATGCCGGGCGGGACGAGCGTCGGCGGCCCGCAGACCCACAGGTTGGCGCCGAGCTTCGTGAGCAGCAGCGCGTTGCTGCGCAGCACGCGGCTGTGCAGGAGGTCGCCGACGATCGCGATCTTCAGGCCCTCGATCGTCTGCTTGTGCGCCTTGATCGTGAACGCGTCGAGCAGGGCCTGCGTCGGATGCTCGTGCATGCCGTCGCCGGCGTTGATGATACGCGACTGGCAGATGCGCGACAGCAGGTGGCATGCGCCCGACGAGGCGTGGCGCAGGACGATCATGTCGGGCGACATCGCCTCGAGGTTCATGGCCGTATCCACGAGCGTCTCGCCCTTGAGCACGCTCGACGCGGCGACGGCGACGTTGAGCGTGTCGGCGCTCAGGCGCTTCTCCGCGATCTCGAACGAGGTGCGCGTCCGCGTGCTCGGCTCGTAGAACAGGTTCACGACCGTCTTGCCGCGCAGCGTCGGCACTTTCTTGATCGGCCGCTGGCCCACCTCGCGCATCGCGTCGGCGGTCTCGAGCACGCGGTAGATGTCGTCTGGCGTGAGGTCGGCGATGCCGAGGAGATCCTTTTTCACGGCAGGACCTCCACTTCGTCGCGGCCGTCGGTTTCGGTCAGAGAGACCTGCACGTTTTGCGTGTCGGAGGTCGGCAGATTCTTTCCCACGTAGTCAGCTTTGATCGGCAGCTCGCGGTGTCCGCGGTCCACGAGGACGACGAGCTGAATGGCGCGCGGGCGGCCGAAGTCGATGAGCGCGTCGAGGGCCGCGCGAATCGTCCGTCCCGTGTAGAGCACGTCGTCAACGAGCAGGATCACCTTGCCGTCGATGGAAAACGGAATTTCTGTTCTGTGGATGACCGGCTGCGGACCGACCGCATGTCCGCCCACGTCGTCGCGATAGAGTCCGATGTCGAGCGCGCCGCACGGCACGTCGTGGCTCGCGACGTCGTGGATCGACGCCGCGATGCGCCGCGCCAGCGGCACGCCGCGCGTGTGGATGCCGACGAGCGCCACGTCGTCGATGACGGGATTGCGTTCGAGGATTTCGTGCGCGATGCGCGCGAGAGCGCGAGCCATGCGGCTCGCATCGAGAACGACTGCCACGGCCTCACCTCTTTGCGTCCTCACTGGGACGCGTTAAAGAGCCTCACGAGTATAGCAAATTGGAGAAGCGACACGCCCGCATGAGGCGGATCGCCAGGATGATCGCGAGAATCGCGGCGTACCGCGGCACCGCCTGGGTGAAGGGCCAGTATGTGTGCACGACGCTCGCAATGGCCGCTGGATAGACGAGGCGATGCAGCCGCTGCCAGGGGCGCCCACCGAGACGACGGATCGCGCCGGCCGTCGAGGTCGCGGCCAGCGGCACCATGATCGCGAACGCGACCCATCCGATCGCGAAGAACGGCCGGACCGCGTCGGCCCCCGTCGCGCGCAGCGCGGCTGCCGCGACCGCGAGCCCGGACAGGCTCCCGGCCGCCGTCACGCCGGCGATGCGATCGAACGCGACGTACGCGAGCACGTGAGCCACGCCGTAGAAGAACGCGAACAGGCCGAGCATCCGGCGAAAACGGATTGCCGGATGCCAGCCCGTCAGCCAGCGCAGCGGCGTAATGGCGATCGTGAGACACAGAAAGCGCAGCGACCAGAATCCCGTGTCACGGACGATCGCGTTGAACGGATTCGCGTTGAGCTCATGCGTCCACGCGTCCCATGCCCGCAGCGCGAGCGGCGCGAGACACGCCGCGAACACGAGCGGCTTGAGGATCAGCCGGACGACGCGATCGCTAGTCAGGGCTGGGACGTTCGATGTGATCGACGACGACGACATCCGTCGTGACACTCCGGTGTTCGAGCTTCAGGCCGAGCTGTTCCTGGACGGCCTGCGCGGCAATCAGCGCGGCGGCGAGTGGCAATCCGGCAATCAATCCTGCCATTCTGCCCCCCTGCAATCCTGCAATGCTCGATCGCTATTTCCCCACCATGTGCGGCAGGTCCTTGCTGTTCTCTTCGCAGATGCTCTCGATGAGATCGGTATCGGGGATGAGTTGCCACGCCATGTGCACGTCCCACGCGCGCGTATATGCCTTCGGATCGTCGATCGTCACCGTCACGTCCATGTGGCCGATCGTCGGACGATGGAAACGCTCGACGACGTGGAGCGATTCGGTGCCCGGCAGGCCGCGCATGTCGAGCCACGTCTTGCCGTTCTGGCCAATCGTGTCAACGACGAACGTGTCGCCGTCCCAGCGCCCGATCGAGTAGCCCTGCCACGTCGGCTGCGGATCCTTCGGCAGCGGCCGGCCGTCGGTGAAGATCTGCCGGAAGATCGTCCGCGAGTCGTGCAGGAAGATGACGAGGTCCGGCGTCTGCACGACCTTGAGCCCGTCCGGGATGTTGTCCTTCTCCGGAATACCCGACGGCAGGCAGAACACGCCGGGATGATCCTTCCCGTTGTTGTCGATGCGCTCCTGGTAGAGCGCCTTCGCCCAGGGCTGCAGCGGAATCTCGTCGGGCTTCATGTCGGCGGCGAGGTTGAGCAGGAACTTCGTGAGCGGGACTGGAATCCAGAAGCCCTGCAGATCCGGATGGCCGTCCGGCATGCGGCGAGGCGGCGCCTTCAGATCGACCTTCCCGTCGGGCAGCCGCGGGACATTCTTCATTGGAAACGGGTCCCACTGGGCCTGAGCCGTGACCGCCGCCGCGATGACCGCCGCTGCCGCAAAGCTCATCAGTGTCTTCATCGGACTGCCCGGGAGTATACAGCCGTGGTTGCCGCACGAAATGATATAAACGTCACGTGCGTTTGAAAGCCCTGCTGCTGTCGCTCGGCCTCATCGCCGGCCAGCTCGTGCACGCGCAGTACGTGTCGCGGACGCAGGTGCTCCCCCCGACGCCTGAGCAGTTCCGTTCCCTCCTCGCGGGCTATCTGGACACGCTTCGAACACAGGCGGGCATTCCGGGAATGGCCGCGGCCATCGTCGAGGACAAAGACGTACTGTGGTCGCAGGCCTTCGGCAATCGCGACGTCGCGGCGCTCGACGCGACGCGCACCGACACGCCGTTTCATCTGGATGGGCTGACAGAACTGTTCACCGCGTCGATGGTGCTCCGGTGCATCGATCGTGGACAAATCACGCTCGACGATCGCGTCGGCGGCTTCACACCGAGCTTCTACGATCCCAACGCCACGGTTCGTCAAGTGCTGACGCATACGTCCGGTACGCCGGGCAACCTGACGTTCAGCTACTACCTGCCTCGCCTCGACGCGCTGAAGTTCGTCGTCGAAACCTGCAGCGGGATGACGTTTCATCAGGCCTTTCGCGCGCTGACCGAGCAGCTCGGCATGCTTACCGATACAGTGCCCGGACCCGACGCCGCCTCGACCGATCTCAGCAACGCCGATATCGCGCCGCCATCGACCCGCGATCGGTATCAAAGCATTCTCCAGCGGCTGGCGGTGCCGTATTCCGTCAGCGCTCCAGGCGCCGCCGCGGTCTCCCGTTACTCCGTGACGATGCTCGGCGCCGCGAACGGGCTCATCTCGAGCGTGCTCGATTTCGCCAAGTTCGACATCGCGCTCAGGAACGGACTCATCGTCAGCGACGCCATGCTGCAGGCGGCGTGGACGAACCCGGTGAACACGAACGGCACGGTGCTGCCGCACGGCATGGGCTGGTTCGTGCAGACATACAACGGCGAGCCGGTCGTCTGGCAGTTCGGCGTCCAGTCCAACGCGGCGTCCTCACTCGTGATCACGCTGCCGAACCGGAAGGTGACGTTCGTGCTGCTCGCGAACAGCGACGGCCTCGCGAAACCCGATTCGCTCAGCGCGGGTGACGTGACCGTCTCGCCGTTTGCGAAGGTGTTTCTCGGGCTGGTGGTCAAGTAATGCCGAGGTGGCGCGGCTGGCGCGCCGTCCTCGCCGCCGTCGTCTTATGTATATGTTTCGCGCCGCGGGCGTCCGCGGCGGAATGGCAGGTCAAGCCCTTCATCGGCGCGACCTATGCCATCGACAACACGTACATCATCGTGCCAGTGACACACACGCATCCGGATGTCGGCGTGAACGGGACATGGCTTGGGGAGATCTTCGGCGTGGAAGGCGACGTCTGCCACACGCTGAATGCGTTCACCTCATCCGATACGCCGTTCATCGTGAATAGTGGCATCACGACGTACACCGGCAACATAGTGGCCGCCATGCCGAAGCGACTCGCCGAGTACACACTGCGACCGTACGTCGTCGGCGGCGCTGGTGTCATGCACGTGACGTTCGACGCGTTGGGTGGGCTCGAAAACACGAGCAATCTCAAAGCGATGGATCTCGGCGGTGGTGTCAGCGGTTTTCTGACGACGCACATTGGTGTCAATTGGGATGTGCGATACTTTCGCAGCATCAATCGCACAAGCCAGAATGGTTTCACCTTAACGAGCGAGCACGTTTCGTTCTGGCGCGTGACGATGGCGGTGGCGATTAGGTTATGAAGCGGATCGTTGCCAATAAGTGGCTGTGCCTGTGGTCCGCGCTCCTGGTGTGCGCCGCCGGCGCCGTCACGCACGCCGCGCAGACGCTGCGCGTGCGCCCGATCGTCCACGACACCGACGTGCTCGTCTCCTTCGAGGTCGCCGACGGCTACACCGACGACGTCCGGCAGGCGATTGCCAGCGGACTCCGGACGACCTTCAGCTATGACGTCGAGCTCCGGATGCGCGTGCTCGGGTGGGTCGATCGCGTCGTCGCGACGGCCGTCGTCGGGACGAGCGACCGCTACGACAACCTCACGCGCCGGCACACACTGACCCGCACGGTAGACGGCCGCGAAACCGACTCGATTACAACGGAAGACGAAGCCGTCGTGCGTCAGTGGCTCACGACGCTCGACCGCCTGACGATCTGCAAGACGACGAAGCTCGAGCCCAACCGCGAGTACTACGTGCGCGTCAGCGCACGCGTCGTTCCCGATCACACGTCGTTGCTCGGCTGGAGCAGCGCGCTCGTCGGCCGCGCGCCCTTCACCTTCGTGCCATAACAGAATTGCAGGATGGCAGAAGGGCGGAATGGCAGGATGTAATCCTGCCATTCGATTCTGCCCTTCTGCCGTTCTGCCATTCTGCAATTCGCTATACTCCCGTTGTGCCCCTCGACATCGCCGCCGAGATTGTGTCCAACCGCGCGCTGTCGGCCGACTACAACGTCCTCGGGCTCGCCGCTCCCGGCATTGCTGCCGCCGCGCGGCCCGGCCAGTTCGTCATGGTGAAGGCCGGCACGAGCCACGATCCACTGCTGCGGCGCCCATTCTCGGTGTTCGAAATCCTGCGCTCGAATGACGGCACACCGTCCGGCATCACGCTGCTCAGCAAACGCATCGGCCCCTCGACGTCGCTGATCTACGGCGCGCGGCCGGGCCAGATCGCCGCGTGCCTTGGTCCGCTTGGCCGGCCGTTCACGATCGTCGATCCGCCTTCCGAAGCCTGGATGGTCGCCGGCGGCGTCGGCCTCGCGCCATTTGCGACGCTCGCGGAGGCCCTGCGCGCCCGCCGCGTCCGGACGACGCTGTTCTACGGCGCGCGACGCGGCGACGAGCTCTTCTACCTCGACTTCTTCCGCAGCCTCGGCGTCGATCTCGTGCTCACGACCGAAGACGGCAGCGCCGGCGAGCGCGGACGCATCGTCGCGCCGCTCGAGCGGCGGCTCGCCGCGCGCGCGCCGGACGCACCCGTGATGATCTACGCCTGCGGTCCGGAGGGCATGCTCGCAGCGACCGCGAAAACCGCCGCGAAACACTCGCGTCCCTGCCAGGTCTCCGTCGAGCGGATCATGGGCTGCGGCATGGGCGGCTGCTACAGCTGCGTCGTGCCGATGCGGGGCGAGGACGGGCGCTTCCATCACGTGCGATCGTGCATGGCCGGGCCCGTGCTCGCGGCCGATCAGATTCGCTGGGACTGACGTGGATCTCTCTGTCCAGATCGGATCGCTGACGCTGAAGAACCCGCTCATCGCCGCGAGCGGATGCTTCGGCTACGGCGTCGAATACGCCGACCTCGTCGATCTGTCGTCGCTCGGCGGCGTCGCCGTCAAGGGCCTGTTCCTGAGCGAACGCGAAGGGCATCCGGCGCCGCGCATCGTCGAAACACCCGCCGGGATGCTGAATGCGATCGGGCTCCAGGGCATCGGTGTCCGCCGGTTCGTGGACGAGAAGCTGCCGGAGCTGCGCGCGCGCAACGTCACGGTCGTCGTCAACGTCTGCGGGACGAGTGTCGATGAGTACGCGGAAGTGTCGAGGATTCTGTCCGACGCGGAGGGCGTGCACGCGATCGAGCTGAACATCTCGGGCCCGAACATCAAGGAAGGCGGCATCCAGTTCGGGTGCAGCCTGGCGGGCACCCACGACGTCGTGTCGGCCGTGCGCAAGGTCACGCGGCTGCCGCTCATCCCGAAGTTGACACCGAATGTCACCGACGTCGCGTCGTTCGCGCGCGCGGCTGAAGAGGCCGGCGCCGACGCGGTGTCACTCGTCAACACCTTCCTCGCCATGGTGCTCGACATCGAGACACGCCGGCCGAAGATCTCGAACGGCATGGGCGGGTTGAGCGGCCCGGCGATCAGGCCGATTGCCGTCCGGATGGTCTACGAGTGCCGGCAGACGGTGAAGATTCCGGTCATCGGCATGGGCGGCATCGCCGACGCACGCGACGCCCTCGAGTTCATGATCGCGGGAGCGACGGCCGTCCAAGTCGGCACAGCCAACTTCGTCGATCCGCTGATCTGGGGCAAACTCCTCGACGGCATCCAGAGCTATATGCACCGCCACGGGATCTCGCGGATCGCGGAGATCGTCGGCAGCGTGGACATGCATGCGACGTCCTCGGCCGGCTGAAGCCGGCCATCACATGAAGCCATGAACCAGATCCTCGTTGCGCTCGACGTTGACACCGCCGACGCCGCGTTCGCGCTGGCGGATCGCCTGCGGGGGCTCGTCGGCGGCTTCAAGATTGGCAGCCGGCTCTTCACCAGCCACGGCCCGTCCGTCGTCGAAGCGCTCGTGCGCCGCGGCGACCGCGTCTTCCTCGACCTCAAGTTTCACGACATCCCGAACACCGTCGCCGGTGCCGTGGCGGCGGCAACGCGGCTCGGCGTCTGGATGGTCAACGTCCACGCCTCTGGCGGCCACGCGATGATGAAAGCCGCCATCGACGCCGCCGGCGCCGAAGCCGCGAAAGCCGGCGTGCCTCGTCCGCTCGTCATTGCGGTGACGATGCTGACGAGCCTCTCGGAAGAGACGATGGGCGAAATTGGCGTCGCGGGCGCGCTGGCGGGACAGGTCGGGCGGCTCGCCGTGCTCGCGCAGTCGGCGGGCCTCGACGGCGTCGTCGCCTCGCCGCAGGAGATTGCGGTCATCCGCAGCCGATGCGGCCGCGATTTTCAAATCGTCACGCCCGGCATCCGCAGCGCCTCGGACGACAAGGGCGATCAGAGCCGCACGATGACCGCCGCCGACGCGCTCACCTCCGGCGCGAGCTATCTCGTCGTCGGGCGACCAATCATCGCGGCGGCCGATCCGCGTGCCGCGGCCGAACGACTCGCCGGCGAGTGCCGCGCCGCCCTTCGATGATCGCGGTCACGATCTACTCGCGTCCCGGCTGCCATCTCTGCGACGACATGAAAGCCGTGGTGAGGAACGTCGCCCGGACGATCCCGCTCACCCTGGAAGAAATCGACATCTCGACCGACCGCGCGCTCGAAGCGCAGTACGGTCTGGAGATTCCGGTGCTGTGCGTCGGCGGGAAGAAAGTGGCGAAATACAGAATAGAAGAGGGCGCGCTCGTCAGAATTCTGACGAGCCGCGCCCTCTAAGTTCCAACTTCGTACTTCGAACTTCTAATTTCCGTTCACTTCGCCGTGATGATGAAGTGCCCCCGGCGATTCATCTGCCAGCACATCTCGTCGTGGTCCGTGCAGAAGGGCGCTTCCTTACCCTTGCTGACAACGTCGATGCGGCTGGCCGGCACGCCGAGATTGACCAGGTAGTCCTTGGCCGCGGTCGCGCGGCGAGAGCCGAGGGCCAGGTTGTAACCGGCGCTGCCCCGCTCGTCGCAGTGACCGTCGATCTCGATCCGCGTGCTGGTCCACTTCTTCAGCCAGTCCGCGTCCTTCTGCAGCGCTGACTGCGCGTCACTCCGGACGTCCGACTTGTCGAAGTCGAAGTACACGTCGTCGAGCGGCATCTCACGATTGAGCTCGTCGAGCGACTTGCGCGCGAAGAGTTCCTCTTCGGTCGGCGGACGCGGCGCCTCGACGCGCGGCGGCGGAGGCGGCGGCGGAGGAGGCGGTGGCGGCGGAGGCGGCGGCG
>CAZOIK010000180.1:0-4565 GCA_964579765.1 uncultured Bifidobacteriaceae bacterium | reverse complement strand
AGCAGCACGGCCGCGTGGTCGCCAGTGAGTACCTCACGCGGCTGTTCCAGATTGCCGACGCCATCCGGCTGCACCGCACCGACGGCGCCATCGTGCGCCTGATGATTCCCGCGGGATCCGACGGCGTTGGCGAGCGCGCGGCCGAAGCGGAAGGCCTCCGCTTCGCCGCGGCGCTGTTCCCCCGGCTCGCGCGCGTTCTCCCATCGTAGGACGACACACGATGTGGTGTCCGGCGTCAGCCGGACCAGAAAGGCCTGCAATGAAACGCCGTCTCCTCCTGATTGTGGTGGCCGTCCTCGGCGCCGCCTGCCACCGCGACCCGCGCGCGGTGCACGAGAAGCACTTGCGCGCCGGCGACACCTACGTCGCGCACGCCAGATACCGCGATGCCATCGTCGAATACCGCGGCGCGATTCAGGCGATGCCGGCTGACGGCGTCGCGCATCGGAAGCTGAGCGCCGCCTATCTCGCCGTGGGCGACGCGACCGACGCGCTGCGGGAGATCGTACGAGCCGCGGATCAGATGCCGGACGACAACGCGGTGCAGCTCGAGGCCGCCCGCGCGCTGCTCGTCGCGGGACGCTTCGCCGACGCGAAAGCCCGCGCCAGCCGGGTCGTGGCGAAGGACAGCCGCAACGCCGGCGCCGACATCGTGCTCGGCAACGCCGAGGCCGGGCTCAAAGACCTCGACAGCGCCGTCGGCGAAATCGAACACGCGATTCAGAACGACCCACGCCGCAGCCTCACCTACTCGAATCTCGGCGCGCTGCAGCTCGCGAAGGGCGATCGCGGCAAGGCGGAAGACGCGTTCGTCCGCGCGGTCGCGATCGACCCCCGGTCGGTGCCGGCGCTCCTCGCGCTGGCGAACTTTCACTGGGCGGCGGGCCGTCTCGAGGAGGCGGAGCGCGAGTTGACGCAGGCGGCCTCACTCGAGCCGCGCAACGTCTCCGCCGAGCGCGCGCTGGCCGCGTTCTACATCAGCACTGACCGGCCGGCCGCGGCCCAGGCGCCGCTCGAAGCCGCCGCCGCGGCGAGCCCCACCGTCGGCCCGCGGCTGATCCTCGCCGACTACTACCGCTCGACGGGCCAGAACGATCGCGCGCTGCGGCTGCTTGAGTCGATCGCCAAGGACCGCACGTGGTTCGCCGCCGCGACGCTTCGCATCGCGTTGATCCACGCCGCCGCCGGCTCGACGGCGTCCGCCAATCGGGACATCGACGCCGTCCTCACGCGCCGTCCGCACGACGTGCGCGCGCAGCTCGTCAAGGCGCAGTTCCTGATGAACGACCGCCGCTTCGCCGAAGCGCTGACGCACGCCACTGCGGCGACGGCCGACGATCCGCAGTCCGCGGACGCGCACCTGATGGCCGGGGCGCTCTACGCGGCGCTCGGACAGCCGGATCGCGCCATCGAATCGTGGAACACCGCCCTCCGGCTGCGGCCCTCCGACACGCGCATCCTCACGAGCCTCTCCCGCGCCTATGCGGCGCGCGGCGACTGGCTGTCAGCGGCCTCCAATGCCGACGCCGCGGTGAAGCTGGCGCCGCGCGACACCACCGCCCGGTTGCTCCTCGCCCGCGCGCTGACCGAGCGCGGCGATCTCCACGCCGCCGACGCGGTGCTCACGACGCTCGCGCGCGACCTGCCGCGCGACCCCGCGGTCCAGTTCGCGCTCGGCCGCTTCTATGTCGTCGCCCACGACCAGCCGCGCGCCCGCGCCGCACTGACGATGGCGGCAGACGCCGCCGACGGCGGGCCCGAGGTCCTCGAGGCACTCGCCGCGCTGACCGATCTCGACATCGCGGAAGGCAAGACGGACGACGCCATCCTCCGCCTGCGCGACCGCCTCTCGACGTCGCCGCGCTCCGCGGCGCTGCTCGTGCTCACCGCCCGCGCAAACGAGGCGGCCGGCGACTTCGCCGGCGAGGAAGCCGCGCTGCGCCAGGCGCTCGCCGGCGATCCGTCGTCGCTCGACGCCTACCGCATGCTCGCCCGCCTCTTCATCCGGACGCACCGGCTGGACGACGCGCGGAGGGAATTCGACGCGATCGCGGCGCGCGATCCCAAGGCGTCGGGCGCCTACACGATGGCCGGCATCCTGCTCGAGCAGCAGGGCCGGCCGCTGCAGGCCCGCGCGCGGTACGAGCAGGCGCTCTCCGCGAACCCGCGCGCCGGCATCGCCGCCAACAACCTCGCCTGGCTGCTCGCGCAGGACGGCGGCAACCTCGACGTCGCGCTGCAGCTCGCGCAGACGGCGAAGGACGTGCTGCCGAATCAGCCGGAGGTCAACGACACGCTCGGCTGGATCTACTACCGGAAAGGCGTGACCGCGCCCGCCCTCACGTTCCTCCGCGAAAGCGTGACGGCCGACGCGGCCAACCCGACGTTCACGTACCACCTCGCGCTCGCCTATCAGCAGAACGGCGCGCACGAACTCGCCGCGCGGCTGTTCGATCGCGCACGTGCGCTCGCGCGGTGAAGGCGGACGATGCGCGCCCTTTTGTCTGAGCAACGCCGTCCGATTCGACGCGCCGCGCATCCGGCGCGTCCGCCGCCGCGAGAAATCGCCCCGGGCGGCGATGGCGGCCGCCTTGCACTTCCTGTGGCCGAGGTCATACGAGAGTGAAGCCGCCGATTGCCGGAATCACACCACGCTCCCTGGCGCTCATCGTCTGCGACTCCTTTCTCATCACTCTGGCGGTCACCTTCGCCGGCGCCTGGGTCCGCTTCGACCACCGGCCCGTCGCCGATCTCCTCATGGACGCCCTGCCGCGCGCGTCGGTCATCACGATCGTCTTCCAGCTGTGTCTCTATTACGCCGACTGGTACGAGCCGCGGATGTCGCGCGATCGCCGCGCCCGGCTCGTCGTCGTCGTCGAGGCGCTCAGCGCGACGTGCTTCCTGCTGTCGGCGATCTACATGTGGTCGCCGTCGCTCGCGGTGGAGCGCGGCGCGTTCCTGCTGGCCGCGCTGTCGATCGTCATCTCGATGCTCTGCTGGCGTCTGGCGATCGACTGGCTGCTCGATCGCGTCGCGGCGCGGCAGCGGCTGCTCATCGTCGGCACCGAGCCGGCGACGGTGCAGCTGGCGCGCGAGCTGTTCGCGCGCCGGCACGAGCTCGGGATTGACATCGCGGGGTTCATCGATCCCGACCCGGCGCGGCTCGGCATGCCGCTCATCAACCCGGGCGTCATCGGCACGCTCGACGACATCCCGTCGATCGTCCGCGCCCGCCGCATCGACCGCGTCGTCGTGAGCCTGGGCGACGCGCGCGGCAAGCTGCCGATGGACACGCTGCTCGAGATGAAGCTGGAGGGCGTCGGGTTCGATCATCTCGCGACGCTCTACGAGGAGCTGACCGGGAAGATCGCCGTCCGGAACCTGCGTCCGAGCCTCCTCATCTTCTCCGACGGCTTCCGCGCGAGCCGCGTCGGGCGTGCGGTCAAGCGCGCCGTGGACATCACGTCGGCGATCGTGGGCCTGATGCTGGCCGTGCCGCTGCTCGTGCTCGTCGGCATCGCGGTGAAGCTCACCTCGCCGGGACCCATCCTCTACTCGCAGCGCCGCGTCGGGCGCCATGGCCGGCTGTTCACGATTCGCAAGTTCCGGTCGATGCGCAAGGACGCCGAGGCCGGCACCGGCGCGGTGTGGGCGCAGAAGAACGACGCGCGCGTGACGCGCGTGGGCAAGTTCATCCGCCGCACCAGGCTCGACGAGCTGCCCCAGCTCTGGAACGTCCTCTCTGGCGACAGGAGCCTGGTCGGGCCGCGGCCCGAGCGCCCCGAGTTCGTCCAGCAACTCACCGACGAGATCCCGTTCTACGGCCAGCGGCACATCGTCCGTCCGGGGCTGACCGGCTGGGCGCAGGTGCGCTACACCTACGGCGCGAGCGTCGAGCAGGCGATGGAGAAACTGCAGTACGACCTGTTCTACATCAAGCACCAGTCGTTCGCCCTCGACCTGCTGATCATCCTGTCCACGATCAAGACCGTGGTGATGCGGAAGGGCGCGGTGTAGCCATGCGCAACGCAATGACCGTGGACGTCGAGGAGCACTTTCACGTCAGCGTGTTCGACGGCCTGCTGCCGCGCGACCGCTGGGCGCGCCTCGAAAGCCGCGTCTGCGGCAACACGGGCCGCCTGCTCGACCTCTTCAGCGAACACGGCGTGCGGGCGACGTTCTTCGTGCTTGGCTGCGTCGCCGAGCGCTTTCCGGATCTGGTGCGCGACATCGTCTTGCGCGGCCACGAAATCGCGTCGCACGGCTACGCGCACCGCATGATCTGCGATCAGACGCCGCAGGCGTTCCGCGACGACGTGCGCCGCGCCAAGGCGCTGCTCGAGGAACACGCGGGGACGCGCGTGCGCGGGTATCGGGCACCAAGCTACTCGGTGACACCGCGCACGCTCTGGGCGCTCGACATCCTGGCCGACGAGGGCTACGAGTACGACGCCAGCGTCTTTCCGATCCGCCACGATCGCTACGGCATCGCGTCGTCGCCGCGGCATCCCTTCGTGGTCCGGCGCGGCGGCCGCGTCATCATCGAGGCGCCGGCGGCGACGACG
>CAZOIK010000179.1:0-18156 GCA_964579765.1 uncultured Bifidobacteriaceae bacterium | reverse complement strand
GCCTGCTCGGCCTCGTCGCGCTGCGCAACAGACGGCGCGCCCGCCTGCTCGGCCTCGCCGCCCTTCGCAATCGCCGGCGCGCGCGCCTGCTGGCGATGGCCGCGCTCCGCACGCGCCGCAAGCTGCGCGCGCTGCGCAAAGCCGCCGTCGCCGCGAAGATCCACGCCGCGGCCTAGCCGAACGCTGCGCCCGGGTGCCCGGCCGCCGCGCCCTGCGGCCCGCCGGCACCCGGCCGTCTTACGTGACGCGACCACTGAACGGGAGGTCAGGACGATGAGTGCCCCTATGCGGACGCCGCTGCTCGATCTGCAGACGCAAGTGTGGAAAGCGCGGGCGCAGGCCAAGCAGAAATGGCTCGAGCGCAATCTCGCGGAGCCCGCGAGCACGCCGCGCGAAGCCGAACTCCGATCGCTCTGGATCAAGCAGGCGCTCGACGCCGTCAAGCGCGGACAGGACGAGGTGAAATATCAGGCCGCCCTGCTCGACGCGTATGCGGCGCATCTGAGCGTGCTCGAGATGAACCTGATGGCGGCGGCCGAACGGCCGGCCGGCGATCGCAAGGAGCGCGCAGCGCCCTGAGCCGCTATAATCGCGCCCCGTGACACGACTTCTCTCCGTCGCGCTCGCGGGCGCGCTCGCCGCCGCCATCCCTCAACCGGCCGGCGCGGCCTCGTGCGCGAGCCTGGCGTCGCTGACACTGCCGAACGTCAGGGTCACGCTGGCGGAAGACGTCGCCGCCGGCCGGTTCGTGCCGCCTCCCGCGGCCGCGACGGCGGCGACCGCGTCGTCGTTCGCCGATCTGCCGGCGTTCTGCCGCGTCGCCGCGACGATCGGCGCGACGACCGGCGCGCCCATCACGATCGAAGTGTGGCTGCCCGCCTCCGCCACTGCGTCCGGCGGTCAGGCCGCGGGCTGGAACGGCCGGCTGCGCGGCATCGGCAACGACGGCTTTTACAACGCCGCGCCCATCGGCATCGCCGCGCTCGCGAACGCACTGCGGTCCGGCTATGCGGCGGTCGGCAGCGACGGCGGGCGTCAGGGCGACGCGAGCTACGTCCTGCGCCAACCGGATCAGCTGACAAACTACTCCTATCGCGCGACGCACGAGATGACCGTCGCGGCCAAAGCGTTCGTCACGGCGTTCTATGGCCGCGCTTCGACGCTGTCGCTCGTGGCCGAGTGCGCCGGCCGGAGCGCCAGCGCGCTGAGCTCGATCCAGAGGTTCCCCGCCGACTACGACGCCGCCGCGGTCGGCGAGTTCATCGGCGACAGCACGCGTCACATGGCGAACCAGTGGTGGGTCTGGCAGGCGCTCCACAAAGACCAGGCGAGCGCGATCCCGCCCGAGAAGCTCGCGATGGTGCACCGCGCGGTCCTCGCCGCGTGCGATGTCCAGAGCGACGGCCTCCGCGACGGGATCGTGGGCGACCCGACGCGATGCCAGTTCGACCCGATCGCGCTGCAGTGCAAGACGGGCGACGCGCCGGACTGCCTCACGACGCCGCAGGTGCAGGCGCTGCGAACGATCTACGCCGGCGCCACGAACCCGCGCACCGGTGCGCGCGTCGCACCGCCGCTCACGCGCGGCAGCGAGCTCAACTGGGGACCGATCGTCGGATCGGCGCCGAACCCGGTCTCGCTCGCCTTCTTCAAGTACTTCGTGCTGCGCGATCCGAACTGGGACTACACGGCGAGGCCTGTCAACTTCGACGCCGACATCGCCCTCGCCGATCGACAGAACGCCAAGGTGCCCTTCAACCTCACGAATCCCGACGTCCGCGCGTTCGTCAACCGCGGCGGCAAGCTCCTCGTCTACGCCGGCTGGAACGACCCGTTCGTGCCGCCAGGCATCTCCATCGACTACTACAACGGCGTCGTCGCGAAACTTGGGAAGCAGTCGGCGCAGAATTCCGTGCGTCTCTTCATGGTGCCGGGGATGCGGAACTGTCCAGGCACCGCGGGCGCCGAGAACGTGGACTTCGATCCGATGGCAGTGCTCCAGCAATGGAGGGAGTCTGGCAAGGCCCCCGACGAGATCGTCGCCACTCGTTTTCAGAACGGCGCCGACGTTGGACGGCGGCCGCTCTGCGCTTATCCCAGGGTCGCGGTCTACAACGGCAGCGGAGACGAGCGCGACGCGCGAAGCTTCTCCTGCCGGTTGCGATAGCTGAACACGCCCGACCGTTTCACGGCCGCCGGCTGCCAGCGCGCCGCCCATCGCCACCCGAGCTCGAGCAGCACGACGGAACCTGCGACGAACACGACGGCAAGAACCGTCAGGCCGGTGGCGTAGGTGCCGGTCATGTCCCTGGCGGCGCCGAGCAACGACGGCAGAAAGAATCCGCCGAGGCCGCCGGCGGCGCCGACGACGCCGGTGACGATGCCCATGCGCGTGGCGAAGCGCTGCGGGACGAGCTGGAACACCGCGCCGTTGCCCATGCCGAGCAGGCCGACGCTGACGAAGAGCGCCGGCACGACAATCGCCATCGGCGGCAGCGTCGCGACGACGCCCAGGCCTGCCGCCGTGGCGACGAGCAGCAGCAACAGCAGCCGATAGCCGCCGACGCGGTCCGACAGCCAGCCTCCGATGGGCCGCATCAGGCTGCCGGAGACGACGACCACGGTCGTGAAGTCGCCGGCGCTCACTTTCGACACGTGATACTGCTCGTAGAAGAACGTCGTCAGGAAACTGGTGAAGCCGACGAAGCCGCCGAACGTCAGGCTGTAGAGGAACGAAAACCAGAGCGTGTCGGGCTCGCGCAGGATTGCGGCGTAGTCGCGCCAGCGCTGATGCGCCTTCGGCGCCGGACTGTCTTTCGCGCACACCGCGAACACGATCGCCGAACAGAGCACCGGCACCGCCGCCAGGCCGAGCGTCGCCGACCAGCCGACGCGCTCCGCCAGCCGCGGCGCCAGCAGCGTCGCCATCAGCGACCCGGCGTTGCCGGCGCCGACGACGCCCATCGCGAGCCCCTGATATTCCGGCGGATACCAGCGGCTGGCGAGCGGCAGCGCGATGGCGAAGCTCGCGCCCGCGATGCCGAGGAAAAACCCAAGGACGAACAACTGCCATGCGGCCGTGACGAGCGTCCAGCCGGCGACGAGCGCCGCAATCGTCAGCGCGAAGCCGACGAGACCCGAGCGGCGGCCGCCAAGGCGATCGCCCATGACGCCGAGCACCGGCCGGAACAGCGAGCCGCCGAGCAGCGGCGTCGCCACGAGCAGCCCCTGCGTCGTCGCGCTCAGGCCGAACTGCTGGCGCAGAAACGGCGCGAGCGGGCCGAGAATCACCCACGCCATGAAGCTGATGTCGAAGTACAGGAGCGCCGACACGAGCGTCGGCGTGTGGCCGGACTTCAGAAACGATCGTTTCATCACGCCTCCACGGAGATGATTCCGTCGTCGATGCGCGTGGCGTAGGTGCGCACGCATTCCTCGCGGCCCGATGGCCGCGTGACGGAGCCGGTGTCGAGTTTCACTTTCCACGCGTGCAGCGGACAGACGACGGCGTCGCCGGCGACGATGCCGTCGCAGAGCGGGCCGCTCTGATGCGGACAGTGGTTGTCTACGGCGAGAAAGCGATCGCCCAGGTTGAAGATCGCAATCTCTCGATTGCCGATCACCGCCGCGCGGCCTTCGCGCGGCGGGATGCTGTCGCAGGGCGCGATGCGGATCCAGGTCATGACAGCACGCTCTCAATCGGACGGAGCGGGATGAACTGCGTGGGGTTGACCGGGCGCTGCCCTTCGAGCCACGCGTCGCGCGAGGCGGCCTTCGACTTGCGCAGGCGATCGAGCAGCCCGCGCTTCACCGCGTCGGCCGCGTAGACGGTCTCCTTGCGGACCCTGTCGATGCCGACGCGCTCGA
Source organism: uncultured Bifidobacteriaceae bacterium (assembly GCA_964579765.1). GTDB lineage: Bacteria > Acidobacteriota > Vicinamibacteria > Vicinamibacterales > CAVVIG01 > DATNBT01. The sequence goes on along the minus strand of CAZOIK010000179.1, from coordinate 14,289 downwards.
GGAAGTCATACGTGCGCTCGAGGTAATTCGCCTGCTCGCGGTAGTACTGGAAGAACAGCTCGGCGGCTTCGAGCGCGGCCTCGGTCGTTTCGACGGTGACGAGCAGATCGGCCTTGCGCACCGACTTCCCCGCCGCGCCGCCGACGACAACCTGCCATCCGCCTTCCTGGCCGACGAGCCCGACGTCTTTCACCGTCGCCTCGGCGCAGTTGCGCGGGCAGCCGACGGTCGCCATCTTCACTTTGTGCGGCGTGAAGAGCTGCTCGAAGCGCCGCTCCATCTCGATGCCCGCGCGCGTCGAGTCCTGCGTGCCGAAACGGCAGAACTCGGTGCCGACGCACGTCTTCACCATGCGCACGCCTTTCGTGTACGCCTGGCCGGACGGCATCCCGAGATCGGCCCAGACCTTCGGCAGGTCTTCCTTCCTGATCCCGAGCAGATCGATCCGCTGGCTGCCGGTGATCTTCACCATCGGCACGCGGTATTTGTCGGCGACGTCGGCGATGCGACGGAGTTCGTCGGGCGAAGTCACGCCGCCGCGGATGCGGGGGATCACGGAGAAGGTCCCGTCCTTCTGGATGTTCGCGTGCACGCGATCGTTGATGAACCGCGCCGATCGATCTTCGTCGTGGTCGCCGCACCAGAGCATGTCGAGCATGTAGCTCAGCGCCGGCTTGCACACCTCGCAGCCGTTGCCGTCGCCGTAGATGTCGAGGACCTCCTGCACCGATTTCAGGCGCTGGCTGCGCAGGATCTCGCGCAGGTTCTCCTGCGAGAACGGCACGCACGCGCACAGGACCTTCTTGCTCTCCTCCTCGAAGCCGGGCGCGACCGCGCGCAGGATGTCCTGGCAGAGCGACGTGCAGCTGCCGCAGCCGGTGCTGGCGCGCGTCGCGTCCTTGAGCTGCGACAGCGTGCACACGCCCCTCTCGTGGATGGCCGCGATGACGGCGCCCTTCGTCACACCGACGCAGCCGCAGACGGTCGAGGTCTCCGCCATCTGCGCGACGTCGAGGCCGCCGTCGGCGGCCGGCGGCGGAAACAGCAGGTGGCGGCGCTGACTGGTGAGATCCACGCCGCTGCGCAGCCAGTCCATGTAGCGATGGCTGTCGGAGGTGTCGCCGACGAGAATCGCGCCGACCAGCTTGCCGTCGCGGACCGTCAGCTTCTTGTAGACGCCGAGCGCGCGGTCCTCGAAGCGCACCGGATCGGCGTGCTGCTCGCTCCAGTCGCCGGCCGAGAAGACGTCAACGCCCATGATCTTGAGCTTCGACGCGGGAATCGTCCCGGCGTAGACAGGACCTTTGTTCCCGGTCATCGTCGCCGCGAGCACCTTGCCCTGCTCGATGAGCGGCGCGACGAGGCCGTAGCACGTGCCGCGATGTTCGACGCACTCGCCGACGGCGAAGATGTCGGGATGAGACGTCTCCATCCAGTCGTTCACGACGATGCCGCGGTTGACGCGGACGCCCGCTTTGTACGCGAGATCCACGTTCGGGCGGATGCCGGCGGCGACGACGACGAGATCGGCTTCGAGGATCTCGCCGTCCTCGAGGGCGACGCCTTCGGCGCGCCCTTCTCCGACAATCGCCGTCGTCGATCGCCGCAGCAGGACGCGGATGCCGAGGTCTTCCATCTTCCCGGTCAGGTAATTGCCGCCGTCGGGATCGAGCTGGCGCTCCATGAGCGTGGACATCAGGTGGACGACGGTGACCGCGCACCCGCGGACCTGCAGGCCGCGCGCCGCCTCGAGACCGAGCAGCCCGCCGCCGATGACGACGGCCTTCACGCCCGGCGCCGCGCGCTCGAGCAGCGCGCGCGTGTCGTCGAGCGTGCGGAACGCGAAGACGCCGTCCATGTCGAGACCGGCGATCGGCGGCTTGAACGCCGAGCTGCCGGTCGCCAGCAGCAGCGTGTCGTACGGCGTCACGCTCCCGTCGTCTCCGGTGACGGTCTTCTCTTCCGAGTTGACGTCCACGACGCGGACGCCGAGGCGGAGGTCGATGTCGTTGCGCTGATACCACTCGAGCGGGTTGAGCGTGATCTCGTCGGCCGCGCGCTCTCCGGCCAGAACCGACGACAGCAGGATGCGGTTGTAGTTGACGTGCGTTTCGTCGCCGAAGACGGTGACGGCGAACTGCGGCGCGTGCTTGAGAATCTCCTCGACGCACGCGATCCCCGCCATGCCGTTGCCCACGACCACGAGCTTCTTCATCGCCGTCGTCATCGCCTTCTTCATCGCGACTGCTCCACGCGCACGGCGCACTGTTTGTAGTTGGGTTCCCGCGAGATCGGATCGCAGACGCTCTGCGTCGCCTGATTGGCGTTTGCCTCGGCCCAGTGGAACGGCACGAAGACCTGTCCGGGCCCAATCGTCTCGGTCAGGCGCAGCTCGAGGTTCCTGATGGCGCCGCGTTGCGAGACGACGTCCACGCGCTGCGAGGGCTTGAGGCCGAGCGCGCGGCCGTCGCGCGGGTTCATCTCGAGCCACGGACGCGGCGACAGCCAGTCGAGGATCGGCACGCGCCCGGTCTTCGTGCGCGTGTGCCAGTGCTCGACCGTCCGGCCGGTGTTGAGGACGAACGGATACGCGGGCGTCGGCTGTTCGGGGAACGGCTCCCACTCCGTCGGGATCAGCCGCGCCCTGCCGTCGGGCGTCTGGAAGCGGCCGTCTGTGTAGAGCCGCCGCGTGGCCGTCGGATCGCCGTCGCCCTCCCGGTACGGCCACTGAATGCCGCCGCTCGCGTCGATCGCCTCCCACGTCATTCCGGAGTAGTCGCAGAGCCGGCCCGCCGACACGCGCGTCCACTCCTCGAACGCGTCGCGCGGCGTCGTCCAGCCGGGGAAGAGTTCGTCACGGCAGCCGAGCGCGGCCGCGAGCGCGAGAAAGATGTCGAAGTCCGCGCGTGCCTCGGCCGGCGGATCGACGGCGCGATTCACCTTGCCGACGCGCCGCTCCGAGTTCGTGTATGTCCCTTCCTTCTCGCCCCAGATCGCGGAGGGCAACACGAGATCGGCGAGCGCGCTCGTCGGCGTCGGGTGGAACCCGTCCTGGACGACGAGAAAGTCGAGCGACTCGAGTGCCTGCGTGAGGACGCCGAGATTCGGAAACGAGACGATCGGGTTGGTGCCGATGATCCAGAGCGCGCGAATCTTCTTCTCGAGGACGGCCTCGACGATGTCGGGGTACGCCAGGCCGCGCGCGTCCGGAATGCGCTCGACCGGCAGATTCCAGATCGCGGCGAGATCGCGGCGATCGACCTCGTCCTCGAACCGGCGGTACCCAGGCAACGACGACGTGAAGCCGGCCTCGCGCGTGCCCATCGCATTGCACTGGCCGGTGATCGAGAACGGCGCGGCGCCCGCGCGACCGACGTGGCCGGTGATGAGCGCAAGGTTGTTGATGGCGTTCACCGTCTCGGTGCCCTTCGAGCTGTGGTTCACGCCCATCGTCCAGCCGATGAACGCGGCGCGGGCGTTGCCGTAGAGCGACGCGACGCGGTAGATCGCGTCCACGCCGAGGCCCGTGATCTCGGCGACGCGCTCCGGCCGGTACTCGCGCACCGATTCGTACAGCGCTTCGAACCCGTCCGTATGCGCGTCGATGTACGCGTGGTCGATCAGATCGCTTTCGATCAGGATGTGGACGATCCCGTTGACGAGCGCGAGATCCGAGCGCGGTTTCAGCGCCAGGTGCACATCGGCGAGCATCGCCGTCTTGGTCACGCGCGGATCGACGACGACGAGCGTCTTCGCGCGGTTCGCTTCGATCCGCTGCCAGAGAATCGGGTGGTTGTCGGCGATGTTGGCGCCGATGAGCAGGATGACGTCGGCGCGCTCGAGGTCTTCGTATGCGCCGGGCGGGCCGTCGCTCCCGAACGACCGCTTGTAGCCGGCCACGGCCGTCGCCATGCACAGCGTCGTGTTGCCGTCGTAGTTGCGCGTGCCGAGGCCGAGCTGGGCGAGCTTGCCCAGCGTGTAGAACTCTTCCGTCACCAGCTGCCCGGTGCTCACGATGCCCACGGCGTTCGGTCCGTGGCGCCTCTGCACCTCACAGAACCGCGCAGCCATCGTCTCGATCGCGTTCGTCCAGCTCGTGCGTTCGAGCGGCGCGCTCCGCGATGGCCGTACGAGCGGATGCCGCGCGCGCGTGTCGGCGTGAATCGTCTCGTGCTCCGACAGGCCCTTCGGGCACAGCGCGCCGGCATTGACGGGATGACCCGGATTGCCGCGGACGGCCACCGCCTTGCCGTCTCGCACCCCAATGAACATCCCGCATCCGACCGAGCAATAGCCGCACGTCGTCGCGACCCAGCGATCGGCGACGCGCTGCGCCGACGTGTAGCCGTCCATTGCGTCGTGGGCGTACGCATAGCGGTCCGCCAGCGTGTCGAGGCCGAGCAGGCGCCGGACGGTCATGCCGCCTCGCTCCCGAGATACGGCGCGGCGAGATGCGTCGGCACCGCGCTGACGAAGAACAGGTAGCGTCCGAGCGCCTCGCCCGTCAGCGCGAGCGAGAACGCGAGCCAGAGTGCGATCGGCTGCGACGTGAACAGCGGCAGGGCGATCGCGCCCGCAGCGAGCAGCACGCCGCGTGCGATCAGATGGCGCCTGAACGTCGTCGCCAGAAGCGTTGACGAGGCTCTGAGCTCGACGGCGTCGCTGCCGCTCAGCGTGAAGAACTTCGTCGCGAGCACGACGAACTGCAGGCCGGCCGCAACCGCCGTCGCGACCGCCAGCAGCCGCGGAGAGCCCGCGCCGGCCGCCGCCGAGAAGATCGGCCCGAGCGTGAGCGCCGTGAGGTTGAACTGCGCGAGCGTCAGCCGTGTGTTCCAGGCCGGCCGTGACGCGACCCGGTAGATGCACGCGCTCGCCGTCACGCCGCCGAACCCCAGCGCCAGTGTGATGCCACCGAGGACGGCGCCAAGGGGCAGCGCGAGCCACAACGCGACGGCATAGAGCGAGGCGACGATCGAAAACGCGGTGAACAGGAGGACTTCGCGGCTGAGCCACGACCGCCGCCACATCTTCAGCGCACGATACGCATAGACAGGGCGGCCAAGGTGCAGCGTCGAGGCCGCGAGCGCAAGGACGGCGACGGCGAGCGACGTCAGCGCCGCGACGCCGAGCCGCGCGAACGCGCCGAAGAGCTGCAGCACCCAGATCGCCGCGAACGTCCCCACCGAGAGCTGCGTGAGCACCAGCATCACGACGAGCGGCCAGTGCGGATCAGCCGGACGCACGTGCACCAGATCGACGGGCTTTGCGTTCGGCGCCAGGTTCGCCGGCAGCGTCACGCGAGTCGTGGACACGCTCTGATCGCCCGACGGATGGCCGGTCGCGACCGCCGGTGCTGCCCCGGCGGCGGTGGCGCGCCACGACGCGACGTCCACGATCTCGATTTGAATCGCGCCGCTCGGGCACGCCGACACGCACGCCGGCGACTGCCCCAGCTCGAGCCGGCTGTGGCACATGTCGCACTTGCCGACGACGCCGCGTTCGGGGTTGTACTGCGGGACGCCGTACGAACAGTTCCACGTGCAGTACTGGCAGCCGATGCACGCGTCGGCGCTGTGCAGCACGATGCCCGTCGCCGCGTCCTTTCTGTACGCGTCCACCGGACAGCCCTGCAGGCACGTCGGCTCGAGACAGTGATGACAGCCGATCGACATGTACGACCGCTGCGCCTGCGGATACCAGCCGCCTTCGATCTCGCTGACGCGCCGCCAGTTGATCGCCGCCGGATTCCCGTTCTGCTCGTTGCAGGCGACGACGCAGCACTTGCAGCCGATGCACTTCCCCATGTCCACGTGAAAACGGTACTGCTCGCCGGGCGCAGGCTGGCGCAACGGGATGCGAGACGGCGCCGCGTGCGGCGCGAACGCGGACGCCGCGCGCGTTGTCGGCGTCAGGACGAACCGTGTGCCGTCTTCGGTGGCGCGCGTGAAGAGAGGCAGCGACATGGCGATGCCCTGTCAGAACAGCAAGACGCTGTCCACGCTTCGCCACGGCCGCGGGGCTCTGCCAGCCCGCGCGTCGGTGCTTACATGCGGTCAGTCGAGAATCCGACGCGACAGAGTTGTCGCCTGAAACGCGCCTGGAACAAATGCGTAGGAATCGGTCATTCGCCGTCCGGCTCGGCGCGCACCGCGCAGACCTTGAGCTCGGGCATCTTGCTCGTCGGATCGAGCGCGCTGCTCGTGAGGATGTTGGCCGACTGCTCGCCGCCCCAGTGGAACGGCACGAACACGGTGTCTTCGCGAATCGTCGTGGTCGTCTTCAGCGTGAACACCGCCCTCCCGCGGCGCGTCGTCAGCCGCACGGCATCGCCGGCCGAGAGGCCGAGCGACGACGCCGTGGACGGATGCATCTCGGCCATGGGCGCGGCCGCCAAATCCTGCAGGGCGCGCGTGCGGCGCGTCTGCGTGCCCGATTGGTACTGCGCGAGAACGCGGCCGGTCGTGAGCAGCAGCGGATATTCACGGTTCGGCGCTTCGACGGCCGACCGGTGCGAGACGGCGTGGAAGTGCGCGCGGCCGGTGTCGGTGGGAAATCCGTCGGCGAACAGCCGCGGCGTGCCCGGATGGTCGAGCGACGGACATGGCCAGAACACGCCGTCCGACGCCTCGATGCGCGCGTAGCTGATGCCTGAGTAGTCCGCCGGTCCGCCGCGCGTGGCGCGGCGCAGCTCGTCGAAGATGGCCTCGGTGCTCTCGTACGCGAACTCGCGCCGGCGTCCGAGCCGGCGGCCCAGCGCGCAGAGGATCTCCACGTCGGTGCGGACGCCTTCGGGCGGATCGACCGCGCGCCGGCGTCTCAGCACGCGCCCCTCGAGGTTCGTCAGCGTGCCGTCCTCCTCTGCCCACTGGGCCGACGGCAGCACGACATGCGCGAACTCGGCCGTTTCAGAGAGGAAGAAGTCGGACACGACGAGACACTCGAGCGTCCGCAGCCGTTCGCGGATCAAGCGGACGTTCGGCGCCGAAACGGCGATGTTGGAGCCCATGACGAACAGCCCGCGCAGGCCGCGCGATCGCCCGATCGAGGCGAGCAGCTCGAACGCCGACTTGCCCGCGAACGGCAGCGCCGAGACCGGCAGTCCCCACACGTCGGCGAGATACGCGCGCGCAACCTCGTCGTCGATCTGCTTGTAGCCAGGCAGTTGATCCGCTTTCTGCCCGTGCTCGCGGCCGCCCTGGCCGTTGCTCTGGCCCGTCAGGCAGCCGTAGCCGCTGTGCGGACGGCCGACGGCGCCGAGCGCGAGCGCGATGTTGATGTAGGCGAGCGTGTTGTTGACGCCCTGCGCCTGCTGTTCCGGCCCGCGTGCGGTGAGAATCATCGGATGCGCGGCCGTACCGAGGCTTCGCGCCGTCTCGACGACCATCTCTTTCGGAATGTCCGTCAGCGCTTCGACGCGCTGCGGCGAGTAGACGGCGCTCAGCCGGCGGAGCGACTCGAAGCCGTCCGTCCGATCGCGAATGAACGCGGCGTCGATGAGGTCGTCGCGCACGAGCACGTGCAGGATGCCGTTGGCCAGCGCGGCATCGGTACCCGGACGGATCGCGAGATGACGTGTGGCGCTCGCGGCCGTCGGCGTTCGTCGCGGATCCACGACGATGAGCCGGCCGCCGCGCGCGATCTGCGCGTCGAAGTACTGCATCAGCGGCGGCATCGTCTCGGCCGCGTTGGCGCCGGCGAGCAGGATCACCGACGCGTGCGGGATGTCCTCGAGCGGGAACGGCAGCCCGCGATCGACGCCAAGCCCCATCGTCGCCGCGGCCGCGGCCGACGACGTGCAGAAGCGGCCGTTGTAGTCGATGTTCGACGTGCCGAGCGCGAGACGCGCGAACTTGCCGAGCAGGTAGGCCTTCTCGTTGGTCAGCGTGCCGCCGCCGAACACGCCGACCGCGTCAGCCCCGTGCCGCGCCTGGATCTGGCTGAACCGCTGCGCGACGACGTCGAGTGCGTCGCTCCAGCTTGCCGGCTCGAGACGTCCACTGTCGTCGCGCACCAGCGGCGTGCGCAGGCGTTCGGGATGCCCGAGCGGCTCGAGCGCCGACCAGCCCTTGACGCAGAGCGCGCCGCGGTTGACCGGGAAGGCCGCGTTGCCGGCGAGCGCCAGTCCCGACGGCCCGGACGCGAGCGTGACGCCGCACTGCAGCGCGCAATAGGGGCAGTGCGACGCGACGTTCCCCACCGGCATGCGTATGAATCAGCAAGACGCAAACCGAGTCGTCATCGAAGCTCAGGCCTGATCGCTCGCCTGTCTTCGCGTGTTTCGACGTGTTAGAGGGCAAGTGCGGACCGGACACACTTGTAAGGACGCTTGAATTCCCGACAACAACGTCGTCGTCGCGCGATGGCGGCGCGCCGCGATCAGACGACGGGTTCGCCCGCGTCGCGGGGCCGGTCGGAGGCCGTCGCCGCCGGTGCCGCGTGAGACGCGCGCCGACGCCGCCAGCCGTCGAGGCTGTAGCGCCCCCCGCCGCGCGCGATCATGTAGACGAAGACGAAAAAGTACAGCACGGCGAGCTCGCCGCGGTTCTCGATCGGCCAGCCGGGATGCGACAGGATGTGGATGTGGACGACGAGGTAGGCGCCTGCCATCTCGATCGCCGCCGCCGCGGCCGCCCACGACGTCCAGAGTCCCACCGCGATCAGGGGACTCGCGACGGCTTCGATCAGGCTGGCCAGGCTGCGCAGCGAGAGGAGCGGCCATCGCGGCCCGCCATACCAGCCCAGCCATTTCTGCGGCGCGTGGAAGACAAACAGGAACGCCACGCCGAGTCTGAGGATGAGATAGCCCCACTCGGCGTAGCGACGAACGCCCCGTTCCATAGCGCCTGATTGTAACGCCGCGACCTCAGGACACCGGTACGGGCGACGGCTCGTCGCGCGGCGCCAAGAGCTCCGCGTGGGCGCCGGGGACGACGTGCGGGGGCAGCAGCGGCTCGTCGGCGAACTCGCGCAACAGTTCCTGGTACGCGAGCGCGACCGCCCGCGGGCGCCGCTGCAGATCGAACAGCCCGCAGGCGTTGACCACCCCGCGCTCCCGGGCCAGCGCCGAGTCCCAGTCCACCTGATCGAGCAGCGAGTACCACGTGAAGCCGATGACCGGGATACCCTGCTCGCGGACGTACCGCACGTTGTAGAACTCTTTCCAGAGCCAGCGCGGCGCGTCCACCGCGTCGAACGTGTTCGTCTCGGTGTGCATCACCGGGCGGCGATAGCGATCGAAATACTGTCGCGCGATGACCGACCAGCCGAACACCTCGCCCGACGGACGCGCGCCGTGCTTGCCGACGACCTGCTCGTTGCGATCGTAGTAGTCGTTCCCCATCACGATGCGGCCGTCGAGGCCGTGCGACATGAACCACGCGTACTCGTCGCGGGTCATCCCGTTGTCGAACAGATACGTCTGCACGACGGGGTCCGGCGGATGCGAGAACAGCAGATCGAAGCTCAGGAACCGCTGGGCGTTCTCCCACTCGGCCGTCTGCACGCTCGCCGGATCGCTTCCACCGAGGTGGTAGTACTCGGCGCTCTCGCTCTGCACGAAGATCGCGTCCGGCCTGATCCGCAGGATGTCGCCGACGGCCAGCAAGTTTGCCCGGCACAGATGCGTCATCGCGGTGACGAACGCGCGATGATCGCCGCTCGCCCGCTCGTTCCACAAGCCGACGAGCGTGGAGAGCTTGGCGCAGGCGTAGATCTCGTTGATTGGCGTGTAGAACCGCACCCACGGAAACCGCTCCGCGAACGCGGCGGCATACTGGCGGAACCACTCCGGCCAGTCGGGATTCTGGAAATCGCCGATCCAGTCGGGGACACCGAAGTGGCAGAGATCGACGATTGGGACGATGCCCAGCCGCCGAATCTCCGCGAACACCTGGTCCACCATCTCCCAGTCGTAGACATCCGGTCCGAGGTGCACGCGATACCACGGCGGTCCATAGCGGAGGTAGCGCAGGCCGAGACGGCGCACCAGCGCGAGATCCTCGCGCCAGTGCACGTAATGAAACGTCAGCTCGAGCTCGTCGATGCGCGTGCGGCGTCCGTCGCTTCCGACCGCAACGGGATAGCTGCACTCGATGCCCGTGGCGAACATGAATTTCATACGCGCGCCGGTGACCGCCGGATCAGCCGATCGAAGAGCGTCGCGACGACCAGGCCGTAGCTGACGTGCGCGGCCAGGTCGCCCGCCACGTGCGCGGGCGGCGCTTTCGCGGGCGGCGGCATCAGCTTCATCGCCGGCCCGAGCGTCGCGGGTCCGATCGACCACACGAGCAGGCCGTATACCGTGCCCGCGAGCGCGGGGCGGCGACGGACGTTCGTCTGCGCGATCGCGTAGATGAGGCCGACCAGGCTGCCGTAGGCGATGTGTACGACGCTGCCCCACAGGCGCGTGTACCTGGACAGATCGCGGCCAAAGAGGCCCGAGGCGAGCTTTGCCGCGAACAGTCCGGCGGCGCCCTCCGGGTGCGGTCCCGCGGACTGCGCCAGCACGCTCGCGGGCGTCATGGGCGTGGCGACGTCGAGCTCGCCGTGGTTGCGCGGCGGGCCGGCATCTCGACTGCGCGCAGGCGCCGCGGCGATGTCCGGCAGGCGCGCGAGCAGGCTCATCAGCGCGCTCGCGGCCACTCCGGCGGACAGGCCGTACACGACGGCGCGCGCGGGTGTGAGCGGCAGGCGTTCACGAGGCATCGAGCCTCAAAGCTGCAAACGCAAGTCCAGCCCGACGCAGTCAGGCCGCGCTACTTCAGCTCGACGGTAATGGCGCGGCCCGAATGATCGATCGCGCGCTCGGAGGCAGCCATGCCGGCGGGAATCAGTTCCCACGTGCCCTCTTGGCGCGGCAGCCGCTGCACGGGCTGTTCGGGCACCGCGCGCTCGAGCGTCGTGCCCTCGATCCAGACGCGAATGGCGTTGTGCGCGTGCAAGAGCGAAGGCTGTTGCTCGCCGGACGGGTACGCGGCGTCCCAGACGGCGACGCGGTCGTTGTCGAGCACCTGCGCGGCGCCCGCGCGCGGGAACGCCGCCGGGAGCGCCGCTGGCTGCAGGCCGCGGGCCGATCCGGTGGTCTTGAGCTCGACGATCACCGCCTCGAGACGGTCGCCGGAGACGAGCGTCCCGGCGGTGACGTCGATGCCGGCGTCCACATACTTCACCTCGCCGCGATGGTGCGCTTCGACGGGACCGGCGGCCGACGTCTGCAGCATGCCGTCGCCGAGAAAGACGACGACCACCGGGCCGGCGTGATCGTACGTCGCCGGCGTGTCGTTGCCGCGCTCCCAGCGAAGGCGCGAGACCTTGAACCGCACGTCTTCGTACGCCTTCGTCAACCGCTGCTCGCTCCGCACTGCCTCCGTACGGCGGGCGGCGGCACGCGTCACGGTGTTGACGTACCAGTCGTCCCACGACTCGCGGATCGGCGCGCGCACGGTGACGTACTTGGCGCCTTTCCACACGACGAACGCGATGTCGGGCGACGCGCTCATGTGCCACGCGAGATAGAGCTGGTCGTAGTTGCGCACGCGGATGCCGTCGATGCCGACGATCACGTCGCCGACCGCGAAGCCGGCCTGCTCACCACGCTCGCCCACGGTCGTGAGTCGGTTGCCGTCGGCCGGAGCGCCGGAGAGCGTCGTGACGTCGATCGCCGACAAGCCATTCGGGAAGACGTTCGCAACCAGGGCGTCCGTCGCCGTCTTCACGCCCGCATCGTCCGTCGTCTTGCTCCACCGGGCGTAGAACGCCGTCAAGTCGTCCGTCCTGTTGTAGCGCTCGCTGGCCTTCTTCAGCACCGACTCCGCGTCGCGATAGTTGCCCATGCGCTCGAGCAGCCGCGCCTTGGTCTTCAGCCCTCGATACGAATACACCTCCGCGGCCTTGTCGGCGAGCGCGATCGCCCGCGCCGTGTCGCCGTGCTCGTAGTCGTACGTGACGAGCCAGTTGACGCCGTTGGCGACGGCGACCTGATCGCGGGTGCCCGCGATCCATTGCTCGAACACGCGCGCGGCCTCGGCGCCACGATCGTGCGCGGCCAGGAATTTCGCATACAGGTCGCACGCGCTCGCCTGCAGCCTGCACAGCCGCGCCGCAATCGACTCGTACGCCGCCGGGTCCCCTTTCGCGCTCGTCGCGAGATCGGCCAGCACACCCGCGTCGAAATCGGCGATAAGGCTCGCGGCGCGCTGATAGGTGTCGAGCGCCGGCACGAGCGGCGGGAAGTAGCGCCAGCGCATCTCCTCTTCGATCAGATAGCGCGAAAAGGGCGCGACGCTGCGGACGGCCTGCAGCGCCGGCAGCGTCAGATGGTTGGTCTTCCAGTACGTGTAGACACGGTTGTCGGCGTCGTACGCGGTGCCGGCCGGCTCGAGGCTCGTGAACCACGTGGACTGCGGCACGACGTTGGTCGGCGCGCGGCCGTTGCGCGGCGCGAGCGCCGTGATCCACAGGGCGGAGGTCAGCAACTCGGGCCGCCGCTGCATCAGGCCGACCACGTCGCGCATGGCCTCGACGTGCTGGAGATCGTCGAGCGCATAGTGCAGCTTCGCCAGCGGAAACATCGTCAGCCGGCCGAAGGCCTGCTCCGCATTCGACGCGACCTCGCGGGCCGCGTCCCTCGCGCCAAGGCGGTTGCTCTCGTGTTCCACGGCGGCGGCGACGTCCGCCACCAGATGGCGCTGCATGGAGGCCGCCCACGTCGGCCAGTCGATCGGCGCCGCGTCCGGCCCGGACGCCGGCGCGTCGTCGTTCAAGTGCTCGAGGACAGCGGTCACGAGTTCCTTCTGCGTGCCGCTCTGCCCGGAAATCTTCGACCAGACGGCGACGGCGTCGCCGAGTTCGCCGCCGATCGCCTCGTCGTTGAAGCGCCCGCCCGACTCGACGCTCGTGCGAAACAGGCCGATGCGCGCCCAGTCCACGACGTCCTCCGGGTGGCTGGCGTCGAGGAAATCGAGCACGGCGCTCGGGCCGAGGCGCATTTCGAGCGCGCGGACGTACTCGACGCGCTCGAGGAGCGTCGCCGACTGCGGGCGTTGCAGCTGTCGCCAGTCGCCCGTGACGCGCAGCGTCAGCGCGCGAATCCACGTCTCCTCGAGCACGGACGGCGACTGCTTCTCCCACGCCTCGAGCTGATCGAGCGCATCGCGCTGACGATCGACGAGGGCCAGCGCAATCACCGCCGCGACGCGGCCGCTCTTGGTCGCCGGCGCGCCGCCCGCATCGGCCATGGCGAGATACGCGGTCATCGTCGAGAGCAGATGGCGCACGTCGGAGAACGGCCCCGGCGCCTCGCGCAGCGCCATGACGCCGGCGAGCAGCGCCGCGTCGTCGTAGTCGCCGCGATCGGGCGACGGCGCCGACAGCCGGCGCGCGAGATCGAGGTTGGCCGCTTCGAGCGTCCGGACGGTCGGCGTCGTGAGCGCGCTCAACGCGCCAGACGCAGATGTCTGCGGCGCGCGCGGCAGCCGCCGGCCGGCCCACTGCTTCGCGAGCGGGACGTAGTTTGCCGGCGCCCAGATGTGATCGCGAACGTCGATGCTCGTCGTCCCGTCCGCTGCGGCGACGACGGCTCTCAGCGACGGCCCCGCCTGCGCGACGGACACGCGCACGTCGCCGAGCGGCGTCGATCGCATGCGGCTGCACAGCCGCGCCAGCGTGGACACGACGTCGCTGACGATCCATTCCTGCTCGGACGCATAGCGCCACGACGCAGGGCGGCCAGACGACAGGGACGGCGATGGAGACTGCGCGTGAACGGTCGAACCCAGAAACGCGCCAAAGAGGAGAAACGCGACGGAGCGTGTGCGCATGGCAGATGTTCGGGGGGCTGTCGATCTATCGACCGATCGACGATCCGACACCAGTACCCGCGCGCGTTCCCACTCATATTGTCGGTCACGCCCCGACGCCGTTCAAGACTGTTTTTTCCGGCGAGAGGCGGCTAGGATTCGCCTCCTCATGGCGGATCTGCGATCGTTACGCGACCGTCTCCTCGCCGTGCCCGATCTGGCGGCCGCCGTGCCCCGCCTTCCGTCCGACGTCCTCCACCGCGCGATCGACGCGTGCGGACTGGAGGACGCCGGCGATCTCATCGCGCTCGCGACGCCGGAACAAATCGGCCGCGTGCTCGACGTGGACGTCTGGCGCGCGCGCACGCCGTCGGCTGACGAGACGCTCGACGCCGAACGCTTCGGGCTCTGGCTGCGCGTGCTGACCGAGGCCGGCGCGGCGGCCGCCGCGCGAACGCTGGCGGCGCTGGACGTCGAACTGGTCACGGCGGGA
>CAZOIK010000178.1:0-6133 GCA_964579765.1 uncultured Bifidobacteriaceae bacterium | reverse complement strand
ATCACCAACGCGCATTTCGACACGGCGGCGGTCCTGATCGAGAAGGGCGCGGATCCGAACGTCGCGGACAGCACCGGCACGGCGGCGCTCTATTCGGCCGTCGACATGCACACGATGCCGCCGATGCTCAGCCGTCCGTCGCCCAAGCTGGTGGACAAGCTCGACTCGGCGGACATCGTGAAGCTGCTCATCGCGCACGGCGCGAACGTCAACGCGCGGCTGAAGCGGCCGATCATCGGCCGGCACCACACGCCGACCGGCGACGCCACCCTCGGCGAAGGCACCACGGCGCTCGCGCGCGCGGCCAAGAGCAACGACCTGCAGCTGATGCACATGCTGCTCGATGCCGGCGCCGATCCCAAGCTGACGCTGAAGGATCGGACGACCGTGCTGACCATCGCCGCCGCCGGCGGCGCCACGGTCGGCGCCTACGCGATTGCGATTCCGGTCACCGAGGACAGCTCGATTGAAGCGATCAAGCTGTGTCTGGATCGCGGCGTAGACGTCAACGCGTTCAACGCGAGCGGCACCACCGCCGTCCACGCGGCGGTACAGCGCGGCGCGCCGAAAGTCGTCCGCTTCCTGGCCGAGCACGGCGCGAAGCTCGACATGAAGAACAAGCAGGGGCGTACGCCGCTCGACATCGCGATGGGCGTCGGCGGCGGTGGCCGCGGACGCGGCGGTCGCGGGCGTGGCGCCGGGCCGAGCCCGGCGATGGCCGACCTGCTGCGATCGCTGATGGCCGGCGGTCCGGCACCCGGTGCGTCGAACCAGCAGTAACGGACGATCAACGCAGAGAACGCTGGGAGCGATCTCTGCGTTAGCTCTTGTGGCAGCCGTGGTCAGAGCGCAGGAGCCGCAGAAGAAATCGGTCTGGGACGGCGTCTACACCGACGCGCAAGCCAGCCGCGGCGAACGGCAGTATGGCCGGACGTGCGAGCCGTGCCACGGTCCCGATCTCGGCGGCGATCCGGTGCAGGAGATTCCGCCGCTCGCGCTCGACGCGTTCATGACGTCGTGGAACGGCCGCAGCGTCAAAGACCTGTTCGATCGCGTGCGGCAGTCGATGCCGAAGGACAAGCCGGGCAGCCTCGGGACGGGCGCGTACGTGGACGTCGTGTCGTATCTGCTGCAGGCAAACAAGTTTCCGAGCGGCGCGAGCGAATTGCCGCGCACGCCCGAACAGCTCGAGTCGATCGTGATCGAACGCAAGTAGTGATCGAACGCAGGCAGGGCGGCCTTTCAGGCCCGCCGCATCGCGGACCTGAAGGTCCGCACTACATATGAAGATGTCCAAAGCCACTACGTTCGTCGTCGCCGCGGCGGTCCTGCTCGCCGGTGCAGCCGTCGCGTCCGCGCAGCAGGCGCCGGGCGAGAAGAAAGTCTGGGACGGCGTGTTCACGTCGGCGCAGGCGGCTCGCGGCAAGGCGCCGTTCGAGCAGTTCTGCGCCCGCTGCCACAACATCGAGCTGGCGGGCTCGCAGCGCGGCCCGGCGCTCAAAGGGACGGCGTTCTGGTCGAAGTTCGAGAACGACAACCTCGGCACGCTGTACACCTACATCCGCGACAACATGCCGCAGGACGGCCCGGCCATCGTGGACGACCCGGTCAAGGCGGACATCCTCGCGTACATCATGTCAGTGAGCGGCATGCCCACGGGCGACGCCGAGCTCAAGGCTGACGCCCGCGCGCTCGAGGGCATCAAGGTCGCCAAGAAGACCACGTGGGACGGCGTCTTCACGGCCGCGCAGGCCGATCGCGGCAAGCAGAATTTCCTGGCCGGCCGCTGCGGCGGCTGCCACAAGCTCGACCTGACGGGCGATCGCGGGCCGGCGCTGAAGGGCGACGACTTCATCGCGCACTGGGAGAACGGCAGCCTCGCGACGCTGTTTGACAAGATCCGCGAGACGATGCCCCCCAACGGCGCGGCCGATGTCACCGACGACGCAAAGGTGGACATCGTCGCCTACCTGCTGCAGCAAAACGGATTCCCGGCCGGGCAGAAGGAGCTGCGGACCGACACCGACGGCCTCGGCATCATCGACCTGGTGCGGAAGGGCCAGGCCAGCGTCGTCGCGAACTTCTCGCTGGTGCAGGTGGTCGGCTGCCTGACGCCGGCGAACCGCGCGTGGACGCTGACGCGCACGAGCGATCCGGTCATCACGCGCGACGAAGAGCCGACCGCGGCGGCGCTGAAGACGGCGCAGAACAAGGCGCTCGGCGCGCAGACCTTCCAGCTCGTCAGCGTCACGCCGTTCAACCCCGAGACGCATCAGGGGCAGAAAGTCGAAGCGCGAGGACTTCTATACAAGAACGAGAGCGACGCCATGCTGAACCTGACGTCGCTGCAGTCGCTCGGCGCCTGCGGATCGTAGCCGCGCCGCGCCCGCGCTACACGACGGGGGCCGCGCGGTCAATGTCAGCGAGCACGTCGGCCGGAATCGTCCAGTCGGCGGCGCCTGCGTTCGCGAGGATCTGCTCCGGCTTCGTGGCGCCGGCGATGACCGACGCGACGCTCGCGTTCCTCAGCAGCCACGAGAACGCCAACTCCAGCAGCGTGCGGCCGTTCTGCTCGGCGATCGCGCGCAGCTTCTCGACGGCGTTCATGCGCGTGTCGGTCATGCCGCTCGCCGCCCACGACATCTGCATGCGCGTGCCCTTCGGCGGCGCCACGCCCTTGACGTACTTGCCGGTGAGCAGTCCACTCGCGAGCGGGAAGTAGGGGAGAAACGCGAGCTCGAGCCGCGCGCATTCGGCCAGGATGCCCTGTTCGGGCACGCGGTGGAGCAGGCTGTATTCGTTCTGCACGCTCACGAACTTCGCGGCGCCTGCCTTGACCGCGGCGTGCGCCTCGTGCAGCTGCTCGACCGAGAAGTTTGAGCAGCCGATCTCGCGCACCTTGCCCGCCGTGACGAGCTCGTTCATCGCCGCGAGCGTGTCGCCGATCGACACCGACGGGTCCGGCTTGTGGAGCTGATAGAGGTCGATGCGATCGACGTTGAGGCGCTTCAGGCTCGCCTCACACGCGCGCGCGACGTACTCGGGTTTCGCGCCGCCGGGGAAATCGTCGTTCACGCGCAGGCCGAACTTGGTGGCGATGACGGCGTCGTTGCGCCGGCGGCCGAGCGCCCGTCCGAGGAACCGCTCGCTGTCGGTGCCGCCGTACATGTCGGCGGTGTCGAAGAACGTGATGCCGGCGTCGAGCGCCGCGTGCACGACGTCCGCGCTCCTGGCGTCGTCGATCGTCATGCCGAAGTTGTTGCAGCCGAGGCCGACCACGGAAACCGTAAGCGACCCGATGCGGCGTGTCTGCATCACGCCACCGATTCTACGTCGATCAGGACCTTGAGCGACGACTTCGTGCGCGCGTGCTCGATCGCCGCCAGCCCGGCGGCAAGTCCATAGCGCGCCGAGATCAACGGCAGCACCTGGACCTCGCCGGCGTCGAGCGCCGCGAGCGCGCGGTCGAACGGCCCGCAGCGCGACCCGACAATCGTCACCTCGTCGATCACGACCGGCGCCCACGCCATCGTCTGCTCGCCGGCGACCGTGGTCTTCAGAACGACGGTGCCTCGCGGCCGCACGAGCGACAGCGCGGTCGGCAGGCCCGTCGGCGATCCGGTGCAGTCAACGACGACGTCGGCCGCGTGGTCTGGCTCGACGGCGGCAAGATGCATGGTGCGGATGTCGGGTGCGCCTTTCGGCGGACTACTCAGCAGCGCCAGCTTCTCGGGATGCTTGCCGACCACGGTGACGTGGTCTGACAACCGCGCGAGCACTTGCGCGCACAGGTTGCCGAGCCGGCCGTCGCCGAGGACGACGACGTGATCGTCGCGCCGGATGTCGAGCTGCGCGGGAATCTGGAACGCCGCGGCGACCGGTTCGGTGAACACGGCGACGTCGGTCGGCAGCGCGTCGGGGACGAGGTGCAGATTGCGCTGCGGCACGGCGATGCAGTCGGCAAACGCGCCGTCGTGCTTGAGGATGCCGAGCACGGTGCGGTTGGGGCAGTGCGACGGCCGGCCAGCCGTGCACGTCGGGCACATCCAGCAGCTGCAGTTGATCTCGCCGACGACGCGGCGTCCCTGGAACGGCCCCGATTCAGCCACGCCGACGAACTCGTGGCCGAGCACGCCGGAGAATCCCATGTAGCCGCGCACGAGCTGCAGATCCGTTTCGCACACCCCAGCGGTGAGCACGCGGACGAGAACCTCGCCGTCACGCGGCGTCGGCGTGGGGTAGTCGCTGCGGGCGGAGAGCGTGGTGCCGGTCAGGACGACTGCGCGCATGGCCTATCACGATATCAGGAGGGCGGGCGTGCTAGTATCCGGCTCGTGCAGGCTCACGCCGCGTGGGTTCGCGTCTCGCACTGGATCGCGGCCGCCAGCGTGGCGACGCTCGCCGTGACCGGCGTTGTGATCCTGATGGCGCACCCGCGGCTCTATTGGGGCGACGCCGGCAACGACCTCACGCCC
Organism: uncultured Bifidobacteriaceae bacterium; assembly: GCA_964579765.1. Taxonomy (GTDB): domain Bacteria; phylum Acidobacteriota; class Vicinamibacteria; order Vicinamibacterales; family CAVVIG01; genus DATNBT01. Next base: position 1,658 of record CAZOIK010000178.1, on the reverse strand, counting down.
GCGCTCGTCGAGCTTCCCATCAGTCGCAACTACCGTCACGGCGGCTTCGACGAGCCGGTGCGGTTTTTTGAAGACCGGGCGGCGCCGGTGAGCGCCAGCCGCACGTACGACATCTTCAACCAGAACGGCTGGGGGCGCAGCCTGCACTTCCTCGCGGCGTGGTGCCTCGTCATCCCCGGCGTGCTGTACGTGCTGACCGGTGCGTTCAACGGTCACTTTCGACGCCAGTTCTGGCCGCGCACCGCGGCCGCCGGACGCAGGTACAGCGCGCTGCAGGGTGTCGTGTACGGGTTTGTCGTGTTCGTGGCCGCGCCGGTAATCGTCCTCACGGGCCTCACGATGTCGCCCGCGGTGACAGCCGCGTGGCCGATGCTCCTCACCGTGTTCGGCGGACACCAGTCGGCCCGGACGATTCACTTCGCCGTGTTCGTCGTCCTGGCGCTGTTCGTCGTCATCCACGTCGCGATGGTCGCCAGAGCCGGATTCCGCCGGCAGATGCGCGCCATGACGTTTGGAGACTGAGATGAAGCGCAGGCTCATCACGCGTCGCGCCGCCATCGTCACGGGACTGGCCTCGATCGGCGGCATCGTGCTGGCGCGCGGTCCGAAGCAACTGCCGCCGACCTACGGCAACCTGCTCCGCATGGGCGACGACCTGACGTATGCGGCGCATCGCGCGCTGCTGCCGCAGCGGGCGCTCGTGAAGGAATACCGCGAGAGCGACATCACGTCGTTCCCGGCGATCGGCACGACGAACTTTCACGCGAACGTGGACACCTGGAAGTTGTCGGTCGAAGGCCTGGTCGCCCGGCCGCAGACGTTCTCGCTCGCCGATTTGAAGCGCCTGCCGTCGCGGACGCAGATCACGCGTCATACCTGTGAAGAAGGCTGGTCGGCGATCGCGAAGTGGACCGGCGTGCCGCTCGGCGTCGTGCTCGACGCGGCCGGCATTCTGCCGGCGGCGCGCTATGTGCTGGTCCAGTCGCTCGACGACTTCGCCAACAGCATCGATTTGCTCGACGCCTTCCATCCGCAGACCATCCTTGCGTACGGGATGAACGGCAGCGATCTGTCCGTCCCGCACGGCGCGCCTCTTCGGCTGCGTGTCGAGCGGCAGCTCGGCTACAAGGGCCTCAAGTACCTGCGGAAGCTCGTTGTGATCAACGAGTTCGACGACGGCGGGACGAAGGGGGACCTCGCCAACGGGTGGGCCTGGTACACGGGCATTTAGTCCCCAGCCTCCGTCACCGCGCGCGGCGGCTTGCCCCGGCCGGTTCCGGGCGACGTGGCACCGCCGTTGCCTGATCGTCGGGCGTATGCCGATTCTCCGACATCTCGACATCGGATCGCGGATCACCATCGCCATCACGAGCGTGCTCTTCGTCGCGGCGCTCTTCATCAAGGGGTTCGGCCACGGTGTGCTGCTCGAGGCCGCGGTGTTTCTCGTCTCGGTCAAGCTGATCCTGATGGCGTACAAGAGCAATGCGGCCACAGCGCAGATGCAGGAGCATCTGCTGGAGCTACATGCGGATCTGCTGCGCATCGAGGCGAAGCTCGAGCCGCAGCGCGCGGCTGACCGCCAGTAGGGCGGGCCGCCTTACGGACGAATTACGACGCGTGGACGATGGCGCGGCCCGACTGCGGGCGCGTGGTGACGG
>CAZOIK010000177.1:0-3934 GCA_964579765.1 uncultured Bifidobacteriaceae bacterium | reverse complement strand
CGGCGAGCCGGTGGACGCGCGCCGCTGGACGACGGCGAACAGGAACGGCAGCACCGTGAGATTCGCGAGCGTCGCGGCGATCAGCCCGCCGATGACCGCGCGGCCGAGCGGCGCCGTCACTTCGGCCGCCAGCGCCATCGGGATCATGCCGGCAATCATCGCGGTGCTCGTCATCAGGATCGGCCGCATGCGCTCTTTCACGCCTTCGATGCCGGCGGCAAGCGACGAGGCGCCCGTGCGGCGGTGCTCCTCGGCGAAGGTGACGAGCAGAATCGCGTTCGCCGTGCCGACGCCCACCGCCATGATCGCGCCCATGTAGGACTCGATGTTGAGGCTCGTGCGCGTGAGCAGCAGGAACACGATGACGCCGGCGATCGTGGCCGGCGCGATCGCGAGCACGACCGCCGCGAGCCGCAGCGACTCGTAGTTCGCGGCCAGCAGCAGGAAGATGACGAGCACGGCCAGCGCGAGGCCGATGCTCAGGTTCGTGAACGTGTCGTGCATCGGCGCGATCTGGCCGCGCACCTGCACGCTCGTGCCGCGCGGCGGCGTGCCGACGCGCTGGATCGCGGCGTCGATGTTCCGCGAGACGCCGCCGAGATCGTTGCCGGCGACGTTGGCCGACAGCGTCAGCATCCGGAACCCGTTGCGCCGGTCGTACTCCCCCATCACCGTGCCGTCCTCCACTTTCGCGAGGTCGCCAATCAGCGGATGCTGCGCCCGCCCCGGCATCACGGGGATGTTCTGGACGTCCTGAAGCGACGTGATGTTCGGCTGCGGATACTGGACCTGCACCTGGTACGCGATGCCCGAGTTGGGATCGGCCCAGTAGTTCGGCGTCGTGAACCGGCTCGAGTACGTCGCTTCGGAGAGCGAGCGCGCGACCTGGTTCGCCGTCACGCCGAGCTGGCCGGCGAGCCGGCGATCGATCTTCACCTCGACGCTCGGATAGTCGAGCGGCAGCTCGTACTTCAAGTCGCGCAGATCGGGAATCTTCGCCAGCTCGGCGCGCAGGCGATCGGAGTATGCGCGGCTCGCGTTCAGATCGGGCCCGATGACGGCGAGCTCGACGGGCGTCGGCGCGCCGAAGTTCATGATCTGGTTCACCAGATCGCCGGGCTCGAACGAGAAGGCGCAGCCGGGAAACTCCTCCGGCAGGACGTCGCGGAGCGTCGCTTCGAGCGTCGCGACGTCGAGATGCGCGTCGGGACGCAGCGCGACGTTCATGATCGCTTCGTGCGGGCCGGACGACCAGAGGAAGACCGTGTTGATCGGATAGCTCGCGCCCTGCGTCCCCACGTACCCGAGCGTGATGAGCACGTTCTGCGATCCCGCGACCTGCCGGATCCGGTCGAGCACGCGCGTCGTCAGCACCTCGGTCTCTTCGGCGCGCGTGCCGATGGGCGCGTCGAAGCGCAGGCGGAACTGCGTGGCGCCGACCGTCGGAAAGAGTTCCTGGCTGAGGCGCGGCCCGACGAGGAACAGAATCACGGCGGCGCCCGCCACGTATCCGCCGATCACCAGCCAGCGGACCGCGCTCAGCCGGTCCAGAAACGCCGCCCAGCCGTCGCGCACGCGATCGAAGTCCCAGCGGCCCGCGACGAGCGCCGCCTTTCCGCGATCGACATGGCGGTGGATCCAGAGGAAGAACACCGGCAGCAGCGAGCTCGACAGCAGGAACGACGCGATCATCGCGAACGCGACGGCGAGCGACAGCGGCACGAACAGGTTCTGCGCGACGCCGTTCATCAGGAACGACGGCACGAACACGGCCACGACCGCGAGCATCGACAGGAACCGCGCGACGACGGTGCGCTGCGTCGCGACGAGGACGGCGCGCGCCGGCGACAGATCCGGCTGCCGCTGCAGCGTGTGGTCGATGTTCTCGATCTCGACGACGCCCTCGTCCACGAGGATGCCGACGGCGAGCGCGAGACCGCCGAGCGTCATCACGTTGATCGTCTGCCCGGTCAGCCACAACGCGACGACCGAGGTCAGCAGCGCGAACGGAATCGTCGTCAGGACGATGAACGAGCTGCGCCAGTCGCCGAGAAACAGCAGGACGATGAGGCCCGTGAGCAGGGCGCCGAGCAGGCCTTCTCGGACGACCGCCGCGAGCGCGTTCGTCACGTACGGCGACTGATCGAGCTCGTAGGTAACCTTGATGTCGTCGGGCACGAGCGACTGGAAGTACGGCAGGTTCTGACGAACCTCCTTGACGACGGTCGTCGTGGAGGCGTCGGGACGCTTCGTGACCGGAATGTAGACCGAGCGTCGTCCGTTCACCAGCGCGTAGCCGGTCGGGATGTCGCTCGTGTCCTGGATGCTGCCGACGTCGTGCAGGTAGACCGTCGGCCCCGAGCCGGTGCGGATCGGCAGGTCGCTCAACGCCTGGATGTTCGGCGTGACCGAGTTGCTCTCGGCGATGCGCAGCAGCGACCCCGTGCGTACGTTGCCCGCCGGCTGCAGGACGTTGCCGTTGTTGATGGCCTGCGCCACTTCGTCGGGCGACATGTTGTACGCGCGCAGCCGATCGGGACTCACCGTCACGACCATCGTGCGCTGGTTGCCGCCGAAGGGCGGCGGCGAGGTCAGCCCCGGCAGCGTCGCGAACGCGGGCCGGACGCGGTTGAGCGCGAGATCCTGAATCTCACCGACCGTCCGCGTGTCGCTCGAGAACACGACGTAGCCGACGGGCACGGTGCCCGCGTCGAAGCGGATCACGAACGGCGAGACGGTGCCCGGCGGCATGAACGCGCGCGCGCGGTTCACGTACGAGATCGTCTGCGCCAGCGCCTGGCTCATGTCGGTGTCGGGATAGAACGTCAGCTTCAGGAGCCCGTTGCCCTGAATCGACTTGTCCTCGACGCTCTCGATGCCGTTGATGTAGAGGAAGTGGTACTCGTAGTAGTAGACGAGATAGCCCTCCATCTGCGCCGGGCTCATGCCGCCGTACGGCTGCGCGACGTAGATCACCGGGAAGTTCAGGTTCGGGAAGATGTCCACGCGCATGCGCGTGACGGCGAGCACCGAGCAGAGGGCCACGCCAATCGCGGCGACGAGCGTCGCGACGGGGCGTCTGAGCGCCGTTCGAATGAGCCACATGTGCCCTGCTCCCTACGGTTGCCGCGCCAGCGTGACGAGCGGCGTCAGGTCGCCGCGCGCCGCGGCCGACGCGACGAGCGCGCGCCAGACGTCCACGCGCGCGAGTTGATCCTGCGCCTCGGCCTGCGCGAGCAGGCTCTGCGCGTCGGCGACTTCGACGATGCTCGCCAGGCCGGCGTTGTAGCGGGCGCGCGCCTGCGTCTCGCTTTGCCGCGCGGCGGCGAGCTCGACGGGCGTGTTGGCGGCGATCTCGCGCGCCGACTGCAGCAGCACCGCCGCCGTCTGCTGCTGGTTCGTCACGGCGAGCACGGCCTCGTCGTAGAGCGCCGCCTCCGACCGCGTCGTCGCGGCCGCGGCGGCCTTTCGCGCGCGCATGGTCGAGAAGTCGAAGACGTTCGGGAACACCACCTGGACGCCGGCCGCCCAGTTGGCGCGCTGCAGCCCGAGGCCGTCCACGCCGCCGTCGAGGACGCCGTTCGCGTTCGCGCCGCTGCCGCGCGCGAACACGCTCGACTCGAGATAGACGCGCGGATAATCCGTACGCGCCAGGACCGACTCCTCCGCGCGCGCCTGATCGACGGCGGCCTGATGGACTTTCGCCAGCGGATGCGTCGCGGCCGCCGCCGCCGGGACGTCGCCGGCCGGCGGCGTCGTCATCAGCCGGTCGCCCGCGACGGCTATCGTGCCGGTCGTCGCGCCGAGGACGCGCAGCAACATCGCCTGCGTCACCGCGACGCGCTGCCGCGCCTGGATGAGCCGCGTCTGCGCCGCGGCGCGCTCGGCGTCCGCGCGCGAGGCGTCGGCGCCCGGCCTGAGCTGGTTGTCCACG
>CAZOIK010000176.1:0-14239 GCA_964579765.1 uncultured Bifidobacteriaceae bacterium | reverse complement strand
GCCACGGTATACCGGCCCTGATCCAGCGCGAACATCGCGATCTTGAAGCCCTCGCCGGGACGGCCGACCAAATTCTCCTCGGGAACTTCCACGCCGTCCATGACGAAATATCCGGTATTGCCCGCAAGAATTCCCCACTTCTCCTTCAGCGGCCCGCTCGAAAACCCCTTGAACGTCCGCTCGACGACGAACGCGCTGATGCCGGAGGGATCGCGCTGCTGCTTCTTCTGCGCGTCCGTCCAGGCGAAGACGAGGAAGTGGTCGGCGACCTCCGCCAGCGAGATCCACGTCTTCTCGCCGGTCAGGACGTAGCGATCGCCTCTCTTCACCGCGGTCGTCTGGATGGCGCGCGCGTCGCTGCCGGCGCCAGGCTCGGTCAGGCCGTAGCCGGCGAGCTTCTCGCCGGTCGCCTGCGGCACGAGGTATCGCCGCTTCTGATCGTCGGTCCCCCACGCCAGCAGCGTCAGGCAGTTGAGGCCGACGTGCACCGACATGACGACGCGCAGCGACGTGTCCACGTATTCGAGCTCCTCGCAGGCGAGCCCGAGCGCGATGTAGTCCATGCCGGCGCCGCCGTACTCCTGCGGCACCGAGACGCCGAGCAGGCCGAGGCCCTTCAGGCCCGCGACGATGCGGTCGCGATCGAAATAGTGCCGGCGATCGTGCTCCCGGATGTGCGGTGCGACGTCGCGGGCGGCCCACTCGCGCACCGTCTGCTCGAGCAGGCGGTGTTCGTCAGTGAGGTCGAACGCGATCATGCCGTCGCGGTCGGAGGAACGGGCTTGCGGAACAGGATCTCGCGCTGGGTGTTCTTGAGGAGGAACGAATCGGAGACGCGCAGCCCGGCGAACAGCTTGATGATGTCGCGGTTGAGGAGGCTCGTCTGCCGCCGGCGCAGCGCCGGATAGGCGCGCGAGCGCAGGCTGCCTTCGTCGCTCACGATGAACTTGTTGTAGTACGTGTCGCCGTTCTGCGGCGCGGTGCCGAAGAAGCCGAGGAGCGCGCCGTCGGGCCGCAGCACGCGCGTCAGCTGATCGGCCAGCTTCTGCGCGGCCGGGCGATCGAGGTAGTCGATGAAGTCCCAGCAGAGCACGCCGTCCACCGACGCGCTCTCCTGCGTGAACTTCGACGCCAGGAAATCGCCGAACGCCTCGACGCGGTCTTCGCGGACGAACCGATCGAGGTCGGCGAAGAGATCGCTCACGAAGATCTTGCAGCCGAGCTGCTCGCCGAAGTACGCGACGTTGCTGCCGACGACCGGCCCGAGGTCGATCAGCACCGGCAGCTCGCGCGACTTGAGGCAGCTCAGGAATTTGCGCAGCGCTTTGGTCGAGACGAGGGGATCGACCTCGGCCGGCGTCTGCATGACCACCGGCGAGGATTCAAGTTTGCGCGGCGAGATGCGGTCGAGCAGTCCCAACGTCTAGGCGCCGACGCGCTGAGCCTGGGGAGCGCCCGGCTGCGGAGCCTGCGGCGCGGCAGGCGCCGGTGCCGGCGCGGCGGGTTTGGCCTGCTGGGGTGCCGCGCCCTTGCGCTGCATGTCCACGGCGCCCTTGAAGTGCGCGCCCTCGGCAATCGCCACGCGCGGCGAGATGAGGTCGCCTTCAACGGACCCGTTGTCGCGGATGTCAACTTTTTCGGAGGCCGTCACGTTGCCGTGGACCTCGCCGAGCACGATGACCGACTTGGCGAACACCTGCGCCTTGATCTTGCCGTTGGGGCCGATGGTCAGCACGTGATCGCGCAGCTGAATCGTCCCTTCGACGTGACCTTCGATCGTCAGGTCCTCGCTGCCATTCAGCTCGCCCTTGATCACGACGGACTTGCCGATGTTCACGATGTCCTTCTCCATGAGATGGCCCGCTTCAGTTCGAGGACCGGATGATGGCGCGGTGTTCGGCGCCGGTGGCGGCGGTGGGGCTACGGGTTGTCCGCCCGGCGGGCGGACGGCTTCATCACGTTTCCACATGACGTGTCCTTAATGCGTGTATCGGAGGTTCGGATGGCCAGTATAGGGGCAGGCCGAACAGTTGTCTAGTCCTTTTAATGCTGAGGTTTAGCGTGAGTGTTAGAATCAAAGGATCGATGCGTATCTATTTTGACTACAACGCGACGACGCCGCTCGCCCCGGCGGTCGCAGATGCCGTGGCGGCCGCGACGCGCGACCTCTTCGGCAACGCGTCGAGCGTGCATTTCTTCGGCCAGCAGGCCAAGGCGGCCATGGACACCGCGCGCTCGTCCGTGGCGGCGCTCATCGGCGCCGATCCGTCCGAGCTCGTCTTCACCGCCGGCGGCACCGAGTCGGACAACTTCGCGATTCGCGGCGCCGCCGAGGCGCTCGAACCGTCGAAGCGCCGGCATCTCATCGCGACGGCCATCGAGCACGAAGCCGTGCTCAACACGTTCAAGGCCCTCGCCCGCCGCGGCTGGACGACGACGCTGCTGCCCGTCGATCAGTCGGGGATCGTCTCGCCGGAGCGGCTGCGCGAGGCGATCACGGACGACACGGCGCTCGTCTCGGTGATGCACGCCAACAACGAGATCGGCACGATTCAACCCGTCGCCGAGTGCGCGGCGATCGCGCACGCGCACGGCGCTGTGATGCATACGGACGCGGTGCAGTCGGTCGGCAAAATTCCGGTGAACGTGCGGGCGCTCGGCGTCGATCTCCTGTCGCTGTCGGCGCACAAGTTCAACGGGCCCAAGGGCGCGGGCGCGCTCTGGATCAAGCGCGGCACGCGGCTTCAGCCCGTCCAGACCGGCGGCAAGCACGAGCGCGGCCGACGGGCGGGCACCGAAAACGTCGCGGCCATCGTCGGCATGGGCGTCGCGGCGGCGCTGGCGGCGGAGAAGATCGACGCGGAGGCGATCCGCGTCGGCGCGCTGCGCGATCGCCTCGAGGACGGCATCCTCCGGACGGTGACCGGGACGGCCGTCAACGGCGCCCGCATGAGCCGCGTGCCGAACACGACGAACATCAGCTTCGACCGGGTCGAAGCCGAGAGCCTGCTGATCGCGCTGGACCTCGAGGGCGTGGCCGTCTCGACCGGATCCGCATGCTCGTCGGGAACGCTCGAGCCCTCGCACGTCCTGCGCGCGATGGGCTTTCCGCCGCACCGCACGCAGAACTCGCTGCGCTTCAGCCTCGGCCTCTTCTCCACCCAGGCCGAAGTCGATCGCGTGGTCGAGATCCTGCCGCGGCTGGTCGAGAAGCTGCGAGGATTGACAAAGAGAAACCACGAAGCCACTTCAGTACAGAAGAGCTCTCTCCTTTGACATCGACAAGAGCATGCGCATCGTCGTTGCGATGTCCGGCGGCGTGGATTCGTCGGTGGCGGCGGCGCTGCTTGCCGAGCAGGGCCACGACGTCATCGGTCTGTCGATGCAGCTCTACGATCAGAGCGGCGAGCACGCGTTCGGCAGCTGCTGCTCGCTCGACGATCTGTACGACGCGCGGCAGGTGGCGGCGTCGATCAACATCCCGCACTACATCCTGAACTTCGAGCGCCAGTTCCACGAGCACGTCGTCCGCAATTTCGTCGGCGAGTACGCCGAGGGACGGACGCCGCTCCCCTGCGCGCACTGCAACAGCGACCTGAAATTCACCGAGCTGCTCGCGCGCGCGCGCGGATTCGGCGCCGACGCGGTCGCGACGGGCCACTACGCGCGCGTCGAGCGGACCGAGAACGGCACGTTCCGGCTGACGCGCGGCGTGGACGCGGCGAAGGACCAGTCGTATTTCCTGTTCTCGCTCACGCAGGCGCAGCTCGCACGCGCGATCTTCCCCGTCGGCGATCGCCCGAAGGACGCGGTCCGCGCGTACGCGCACGAGCGGCGGCTGCCGGTGGCCGCCAAGCCCGACAGCCAGGAGATCTGCTTCATCCCCGATCACGACTACGCGAATTTTCTGACGACGCGCGCGCCAGAGATCGCCCGCGCCGGCGACATCGTGGACGAGGCCGGCCGCGTGCTCGGCCGGCACGACGGCGTTCATCGGTTCACGGTCGGTCAGCGCAAGGGGCTCGGCCTGTCCACGTCCGCGGGCGCGCGCGGCGGCGCGCCGATGTACGTGCTCGCGCTCAAGGCCGGCGCGCGCGAAGTCGTCGTCGGCCCCAAAGCGTCGCTCGAGCGGACGACGTTCACGGCGTCGGGCGTGAACTGGATTGACACGGCGCCGGCCGGCCCGGTGCGCGCGCGTGCAGATTCGGCATCGGCATGCGGCGGCGCCAGCCACCGTGCGCGCGCTCGCCGACGCGCGCGCCGAGGTCGTGTTCGACGCGCCGCAGATCGCGATTACGCCCGGCCAGGCCGCCGTCTTCTACGACGAGGACGCGGTGCTGGGCGGCGGGTGGATCGAGCAGTAGTGCAGGCCTTCAGGCCTGCATGTCGGCAGACCTGAAGGTCTGCACTACAGGGTGACGGGGCTGCGCTCGTCGCCGGTGTTGGTGGCTTCGTTCTCTTCCGGCAGTCCCTCGAGATAGCGCTCGGCGTCGAGCGCCGCCATGCAGCCGGTGCCGGCGGCGGTGATCGCCTGCCGATACACGTGATCCTGGACGTCGCCGCAGGCGAAGACGCCGGGCACGCTCGTTTTCGCGCCGTCGCGGGTGACGAGATAGCCGTTCGCGTCCATCTCGAGCTGGCCGCGGAAGAGCGACGTGTTCGGCGTGTGGCCGATGGCCACGAACACGCCGGTCACCGGCACTTCGCGCTGTCCGCCTTTGCGATCGCGCACGACCATGCTCGTCACTTCGCCCTTGCCGGTGTCCCTGATCTCGTCGATCTCGTAGCCGAGCAGCCAGTCGATCTTCGCGTTGGCGCGCGCCTTGTCCTGCATGATCTTCGACGCGCGCAGCTCCTCGCGGCGGTGCACCACGGTGACCTTGGTCGCGAATCGCGTCAGGAAGATCGCTTCTTCCATCGCCGAATCGCCGCCGCCGACGACCGCGATCTCGTGCCCGCGGAAGAAGAAGCCGTCGCACGTCGCGCAGGTCGAGACGCCGTGGCCCATCAGCGTTCGCTCCGACGGCAGACCCAGCAGGCGCGCCGACGCGCCGGTCGCGATGACGAGCGTCTTCGCCCGGAAGGTCGTGTCGTCGGTCGTGATTGTGAACGGCCGCCGGCTCAGATCGACGGCGGTGACGTGGCCCTGGATGATCTCCGAGCCGAAGCGCTCGGCCTGGGCGCGCATTTCGGCCATCAGCTCCGGGCCCATGATGCCGTCGCGATGCCCGGGGAAGTTCTCCACGAGCGTCGTCATCATCAGCTGGCCCCCGGCTTCGAGGCCTTCGATGAGCAGCGGCTGCAGATTGGCGCGGGCGGTGTACAGCGCGGCGGTCAGGCCCGCGGGGCCCGACCCGATGATCACGACGTTGCGCGCGGCGTCTGCCATTAGACGTGCCGGTCGAGGACTTTCTTGAGTTCTTCCTTCGGCGTCAGCCCGACCACCGACTCGACGACCTGCCCGCCCTTGAAGATCAGCATCGCGGGAATGCCGCGGATCTGGAACTTGAACGCCGTGTTCGGGTTCTCGTCCACGTTCAGCTTGCCGACGGTGACCTTGCCGTTGTACTCGGCCGCGAGCGCGTCGATCGTGGGCCCGAGGCGTTTGCACGGACCGCACCACTCCGCCCAGAAATCGACGAGCACGGGCTGCCCCGCCTTCATCACCGTCTCTTCGAAGTTTGAATCCGTAAACGTCTGCACGTTCTCAGCGGCCATCTCAGTCTCCAGTCTCCAGTCCCCAGTCTCCAGTCCCAGTCCTCAGTCCTCAGTCAGAGTCTGCCCCGCGCGCTATGCCCTCTGCCCTGACGCCTGCGTGATCGCACGATCATATATTGTGACGTACTCCCGCGCGGAATGGTCCCATGAGTTGTCCTGGCGCATGCCTTCGACCTGGAGCGCCCGCCAGGCGGCGGCATCTGAAAACACGTCGAGCGCGCGGCCGAGCGTCGAGAGCAGCGCGCGTCCGGTGTACTCCGTGAACACGAAGCCGGTCGCCCGCGCGTCGCCGGGCGTGTAGTCGCGGACGGTGTCCGCCAGGCCGCCAACGGCACGGACGAGCGGCACGGTGCCGTAGCGCAGACTGTACATCTGGTTCAGGCCGCAGGGCTCGAACTTCGACGGCATCAGAAAGATGTCCGCGCCGGCCTCGACGAGGTGCGCGAGCGACTCGTCGAAGCCGACTCTCACGCCGATCCGATCCAGGTGGCGGACGGCGAGATCGATCCACATGTTCTGATAGCGCGCGTCGCCGGTGCCGAGCACGACGAACGTCGCGTCGAGCGCGGCGAGATCGGAGGCGACCGACTCGACGAGATCGAGTCCTTTCTGATCCACCATCCGCGAGATCATGCCGACGAGCGGACGCCGCATCGCGTCGGCATCGACGGGCAGGTCGTAGCGCGTGAGCACGGCGCGTTTCGCGTCCGCCTTGCCCTCCAGATGATCGGCGTCGAAGGGGGCCGGCAGAAACGCGTCGCGCGCGGGGTCCCACGTCGTCGTGTCGATGCCGTTCAGGATGCCGACCAGATCGTCGCGCCGCTCGCGCAGGATGCCGTCGAAGCCGAAGCCCAGTTCGGGCGTCTGAATCTCCCGTGCGTACGTGCGGCTCACCGTCGTAATCACGCGCGCGTCAACGACGCCGGCTTTGAGAAAGCTGATGCGTCCCCAGAACTCGAGGCGGTCGATGGCCAGTTCGTCCCATCCCAGATCGAGCCGCGGCAGCCAGTCGGACGCGAAGAGCCCCTGATACGCGAGGTTGTGAATCGTGAAGATCGCCGGCACGCCGCCGAGCACGGAATGCGCGGCGTACAGCTTCTTCAAGTACACCGGGACGAGGCCCGCCTGCCAGTCGTGCGCGTGCACGACCGACGGCCGCACGCCGCTTTGCGCGGCCCACTCGAGCGCGGCGCGCGCCAGCAGGCCGAACCGCCGCGGGCTGTCCGGATAGTCCTCGCCGGGCGATCCGTACAGCGCGTCGCGATCGTACAAGTCGGGACACTCGACGAGGATCGCGTGCGCGCCGTCGCCGAGCGGCGCGTCGTAGAACCCGACCTCGCGCGTGTAGCCGCCGACGCTGACGGGAAAGCGCGCCGCCAGCGTCCCGGCCGTGACGCCGCGGTAGCGCGGCATGACGAGCGTCGCGGTCCAGCCGCGGCGCGCGAGCGCGGGCGGCAGCGCGCCCAAGACATCGGCGAGCCCGCCGGTTTTCGCGAACGGCACCGCCTCGGAGCCGACAATGAGCACGGAAGGCATCGGGATATACAATCGCACAAGTGTCCGAGCGACCGCCCCGCCCGCCGCGAGCCGAACCACGCGAAGTCGTCGAGCTCAAACACCTCAAGGCCGCGCAGCCGGATCTCGCCTCGGCCGTGGACATGCAGCTCGCGCTCGTGGACATGCAGCGCCGCGTCCAGTCGCGCGTGCCGCTGCCGTGGATCTCGGCCGACGACGAGTGGATTGCCACGCAGGAGAAGGCGGGACGCGCCCTGGTGCGCTTCGGCGACATCCCGCTCGACTGGACGGATTTCCGCCTGACGTTCCGCAAGACCGCCGACATCCTGCTTCGCTTCGACGCCATCGAGCCCGCCGATCACCAGGCCATCGTCGCGCTGGGGCGCGAAGGCAACGCGCTCGAGCCGATCGTCGAGCAGTGGTACGCGGCGACCTCGGGCGCCGGCGGTCCGCGGCCCGATGGCCTGCCGGCGAGCCTCGATCACGTGCTGGTGCTCGCGTTGCGGCCCTTTCTCGCGCGCTGCGCCGAAGTGCTCCGCCAGCGGACGACGCTCACCTCCGACCACCGGCTCTGTCCCTTCTGCGGCTGGGAGCCCGACTTCGCCGTCATCACGCCGAGCGCCGAGCGGCTGCTGATTTGCGGCCGCTGCGCCGCGCAGTGGCCGTTTGCCGCGCTGACCTGCCCCTTCTGCGGCAACGACGATCGCGGCCGGATCACGTCGTTCGCGACGCGCGACGGCCGCTACCGCGTGTACGGCTGCGACGCCTGCCATCGCTACCTCAAGGCCTACGACGGACGCACGGCCTCGCGGCCCGTGCTCGTCGCTGTAGACACCATCGCCACGCTGCCGCTCGACGCGGCCGCCATGCAGCGCGGGTATTCATAATCCGCCCGGTCCCAATGGCCGCACAAAGGCTGCGCCGGCCGGCATCGCTCGCTGCGACCCGGACACGCCGCGCCGGAACATGCCGGTCTCCGGTCCGTACGCTGCCGCTCCCGCGGCGCGCAAGAGCGGACATCGCCGGCATCCACGTCGCGGCATGCACCGCCTGGCGTCATGCCGTCACCGCGGATCGCGTTCACGGAGCGCGCCGCGCTGAGGACCTGCGACCGGCAGTTGGCGCCATCGACATCCGGCCGCGGCGTGACGGCTCGCTGCGATCGACACCGGCCGCCGCAGCCACTGGCGCGCGGGCGCACCTGAAGGTCCGCCTAAAGGCGGACGCCGAACTACTGCTGGTCGGGGATGGTGACGGGGGTCTTCGTGGCGAACATCGTCGAGGCCTTGCTCGACAGCCACTCGAAGAGATTCTGCGTCTCGAGGAACCGCGCCGCGTTGGACCGCGCGCCGAGGACGACGACGGCGACCTCATGATTGCTCGAGGGCAGCCGCAGCAGCGTCGCGAGGCAGTAGCCCGCCTTCGAGATGAAGCCGGTCTTGCCCGCGAGGACATCGACGTCGGGACGGCCGAGCAGGTGGTTCGTGCTGTGGAACGTGACGTCGCGCCGGCCGATGCGGATCGAGTACTCCGGCGTGCGCATCACCGACGCAATCCGATCGTCGCCCGAGACGTAGGTGATGAGCCGCGCCATGTCGTACGCCGACGAGACGTTGTCGGAGAGCAGCCCGGACGGGTCCGCGTAGTGCGTGGCCGTGAGGCCGAGGTCGGCCGCCTTCTCGTTCATCCGCACGACGAAGCCTTCGGAGCCGTACGGCGAGATGCGCGCGAGCGCGCGCGCCGCGGCGTTGTCCGACGCGATGAGCAGCAGGTGCAGCAGGTCGTCGGTGGTCACGTGATCGTTCGTCCGCAGGTGCGTCGTCGATGCCTGGAACGTGTCGGGCCGCGTGACGACGACCTCCTGGTTCAAGTCGGGGTTGCTCTCCATGAACACGACCGCGGTCATCATCTTCGTGATGCTCGCGATCGAGCGCTGGTCCTGCGAGTTCTCCTCCCAGAGCACCTGGTTGGTGTCGGGGTCGTAGATGATGGCGGCCGCGGCGCGCAGGTCGGGGACGAGGTCGCCGGTGGCGTCGAGCTTGTAGCGCGGCAGGCGCGTCGTCGCGATTTCGCGCGCGGCGGCAACGGCGCGCGCGCGCGCCAGCGTCGCGCGCCTCGACCGCGCCCGCTCGGCCGAGTACAGCCGGCGCGGCGCCGGCTTGCTCGCCGTCGAGGTCGTCGTGGCCTTCGCCCGAGGTTTCGCCTTCTTCGCGCTCGTGCCCTCGGCGTGCGCGGCACCCGAACCCAGCACGACCGACGCGACGAGCGACCCGATCAGCAGATAACGACGAGCAATCATCCGTGCGCACATCTTAGCAGACAATTCTTAGAGTACAAGCCTTTTATCGGCATAAGTCGGGCTGTGCCACAATACCCGCCGACGGCTCGACCGTGACACCTCAACAGCAAGACGAATACCGCGCGCTCCGGCAGACGATCGCGCAACGCGGCACCGCGAAAGTCTGGATGTTTCTCGTCGGCGTCGTCGCATGGGGCGCGCTGACGATGGCGACGGCCGCGCTCGCGACGCTGCCCGTGGCGACGTTTCTGCCGTTGTTGGTGCTGGCCGTGACCTTCGAGGCGGTCTTCAGCCTGCATGTCGGCGTCGAGCGCGTCGGCCGGTATATCCAGGTGTTTCACGAAGACGCCGGCGGCTGGGAGCATGCCGCGATGGCGTTCGGCCGTCCGCTGAAAGGCACCGGTACCGATCCGCTCTTCGTTGCGCACTTCGTCATCGCGGCCGTGCTCAACATCGTGCCGGCGCTCCTCGCCGAGCCCGTGCCGCTCGAGCTCGGCGTCGTCGGCACGGTGCACCTGCTGTTCGTGCTGCGCGTCGTGCTGGCGCGGCGATCCGCGGGCCGGCAGCGCGCGGCGGATCTGCGGCGCTTCGAGGAGATGAAAGTCAGCGGGCGAGGGCCAGCGTAAGCAGCAGCGCGTACTGCGTGCCGTGCGCGGCGTCGGTCGCGTCGAAGGTCTCGTGCACGGTGTGCTGCCCGGCGCCGGTGCCGCCCGCGCCAATCGTCACCGCCGGAATGTGCAGCTGCATCGGGATGTTGGCGTCGGTCGAGCTCTGGTTCTCCGGAATCGCCAGCCCGAGCGCACGTGACGCGCGGCGCGCCGTCTGAACGATCGCGGAGTCCTCTGGCGTGCGGCCCACGGGACGGTTGCCGACCAGATCCTTCCTGACCGTGACGCGCTCGGCCGACGTCCAGCGCGCGTTCTCCTCGCGCACGCCCGCGTCGATCGCCTCGTCGAAGCTCGCCGTCAACGCGTCGAGATCGGCGGCGCTCTCCGATCGCAGATCGACTTCCATCCAGCACTCGCTCGGGATGGCGTTCACGGAGGTCCCGCCGCCCACGCGGCCGACCGAGAACGTCGTCTTCGGCTGACTCGGCACGTGAAGCTGCGCGATCTTCGCGATGGCGCGGCCCATCGCCTGGATGGGATTCGGCGTGCCGAACGCGGCGTAGCTGTGGCCGCCCGGGCCCGAGAACGTCACGCGGTAGCGGCGGCTGCCCACGCCGCCGGTGGTGAGGAAGAGGCCGGCGCCGTCGATCGACACGAACGCATCGACCTGCCCTTTCATCGTCACGCCGAACAGCTCGCGCATGCCGCGCAGGTTGCCGAGCCCTTCTTCGCCGACGTCCGCCACGAACGTGACTGTCCCACGCAGCATGAGCGGGCGCCGCGCCAGCGTCCGTGCAATCGTGAGCAACACGGCCAGCCCCCGGCAGTCATCGCCGATGCCGGGACCCTGCAAGCGATTGCCCTTCCGTGTGACGTGGACGTCCGTGCCTTCCGGAAAAACGGTATCCAGGTGCGCCGCGATGACGACGTGTGGCCGGCCCGCAACACCGGTGCGGCTGCCGAGCACGTTTCCAACCCGGTCGACGCGCACATCGGCCAGTCCCGCGTGCCTGAACGCGGCTTGGACCGCCGCGGCGCGAGCGCGCTCGTGATAGGGCGGCGCGGGAATCTCGCAGAGGCGAATCTGCTCGGCCAGGACCTGCGGTTCGTTGGCGACCGCGGCGTCGAGCGCGGCTCTGACGTCGGGCCGACGCAGCAGGGCGGCGGGGTCCTCAGAGGCGGGCGGCGTCCCGATCGTCGTCGCAGCGACGGCGATCGACGCGAGCCCCGCGGCGACAATCGTGCGCGTGATCACTGGAGCGGATCGTACCGCAATCCAAACAACCGAAGAATTATCCAAGTCGTCGAAGAAGTTTTACACCGTTGACGACCGAACGCGAGCGCGATGCCGAAGAATCTGGAAGGAAACAGCGCGCGCGCACGTCGAACGCGCTGGGTACGAGAATTGCTGAGATAGAGGAGCGTATGATGAGTCTGGTTCGACTGCTCGGCTTCAGCACGCTCGCCTGCGGCTGCGTGATCGGCAAGTACCGCGAAGTGGCGACCAGCCGCGAAGTCAGCTATGTCGAAGAGAAGGGCCACTCGTGCGGCAGCCACACCCATCGCCGCAACCATACGATTGCGGTCGAAGCGAAGCGTCCGCCCGCGCTGCCCTTCAACACCACGCGCAAAGCGTCATAGCCCACGCCCGTTAACGCCCAGGCGGCCCCGGGCCGAAAGATATGGGCGATGCCGGTCATTCTCAAACCGTTCGCCAAAGCGGGCCCCCGGAATAACTGCGTCTTTTATTTGTCAGACTGCGTTGACGTTTTCCGTCACCTGCCGCCACAAAGTGTCGATGTCATCGTGACGTCGCCGCCGTACAACCTCGGCATCCGCTACAACCGCTACCAGGACACGCTGCCCCAGTCCGACTATCTCGAATGGACGTCCACGTGGGTCGCGGCGGCGGCGCGGGTGCTGCGGCCCGACGGCTCGCTGTTTCTGAACGTCGGCGCGAAGCCGAGCGATCCCTGGACCGCGCTCGACGTCGCGCAGGCGGCGCGCGCGCACCTGCGGCTCCAGAACGTCATTCACTGGGTCAAGTCGATCGCCATCGAGCGCGACCTCGCCGGCAAGAACGCCGGCCTCGATCGCGACCTCGCCGTCGGCCACTACAAGCCGATCAACAGCGATCGCTTCCTCAACGACTGCCACGAGTTCGTCTTCCACTTCACCCCGACCGGGACGACGACGCTCGATCGGCTGGCGCTCGGCGTGCCCTATCAGGATCCGTCGAACATCGCGCGCTGGAGCGCGGCGGCCGACGGCGTCCGCTGCCGCGGCAACACGTGGTTCATCCCCTACGAGACGATCCAGCGCCGCGACCGCGACCGCCCGCATCCGGCGACGTTCCCGTCGCGGCTCGCCGAGCAGTGTCTGAAGCTGCACGGGCTCTCGCGCATCGAGACGGTGATGGATCCGTTCACGGGCCTCGGCAGCACGGCGGTGGCCTGCGCGAAGCACGGCGTGGGCTTCATCGGCGCCGACATCGACGAGACGTATCTGGCGGAAGCGGTCGAGCGTACATGGAACGCCGCGCTCGATCGGGCCGCCGCCGAGAAGCGGCCCGCCAAAGCGCGGCGCGGCGAAACGAAGCTCGAAAAAGCTACTGCTTCGTAGTCGGGATTTTCGGGGCCGTCGAGGTGGGCGGCGGCGCCGGCTTCGACGACACGGGCTTCAGCACGTACTCTTTCCTGAAATTGACGGTCAGCCCCGGCCGCTTCAGACGGATGTCCACGCTGCGGCGGCGTTTCAGGATGTCCGGATTGCTCGAGTAGTAGCCGATCACGTAGTAGTCGCTCGTGTCGGCGTCCACTTTCTTCAGCGCCTTCGTGAAGTCGTTCGTGTTCACGACGGCGATGCCGCCCGTTTCCTCCGCGAGCGTGCGCAGCGTGTCCTGGCTCTTGCGCACGAATTCCGCCCACTGCTGCGGATCGACGTTCTCGTCGAGATCGGGCAGCGGGCCGACCAGGCCGCGCGGGTCGATCGTGTAGATCGTCGTGTTGGCGCGGTTGGCGGCCTGCGTGACTTCATACAGCTCGCGCGACAGATCCGCGTCCGCGAATTCCTCGTCCTGCCGCTGCTGGATGACGTCGGGATCGGAGTTGGGGTCGAACTGCTGGCCGGTGGTGTTGTTCTGCTGCAGGAGCTGGTTGCGCGCCTGCGCGGTGTTGTTCTGTTCGAACGGCGAGTTCGGGTCCATCGTGCCGAGCCGCGCGTCCTGGAACGGCGCGAAGTCGTAGCCGTCGCTGACCCACACGAGCGCCTTGCGCCGGTTGTGCACCTGCTCGAGGTTCTTCAGGCCGTCGAGCATCGTGTCGAACGCGACGCGCGCGCGATAGCGGATTTCGGACGGGCCGCCGGGCCCGCTGCCCTGCTGGATGATCTCCGTCGGCTTCAGCTCGTTGCCCGTCATCTTGCTGATGGCTTCGTCGAGCTGCCGCTTGTCGTAGGTCATGTCCACCTGAATCGACGAGGGCCCGCTCGAGACGATGCCGAACAGATCGCCGTCGTGCACGAGCTCCTTGGAGATCTTCTGAAAGAGCTGCCGCACGCGCGACGTGTTGCCGAACTGCAGGTGCTGGTCGTCCACGAAGAACAGGAAGATGCGTCCCGAGACGTCGGACACCGTTCGCTTCTTCGGCAGGATGATGCCCTCGGGCGCCGCGGCAACCGGCGCCGTCATCGGGTTGTACACGCGGCCGCCGGTGACGACCGTCATCGACGCGATCTCCTGCTTCACGCCGTCTTCGTAGACGTCGATGTCTTCGGGCCGCAGGTCGGGCACGAAGTTGCCCTTCTGGTCGCGCACGACGATGTCGTTCGTCACGAGATCGACGCGGACGCGGAAGGTGGGGCTGGGCGGCGTCTGGCCCGCCGGGGCTGGCGGAGCCGGCGCCTGAGTGGGCGCGGCAGGCCGCGGCCCCTGCGCCGCGGGAGTGGCCACGAGGGCTGCGCCAAGGGCCGCAGCCAAAAGACCGTGGATTTTCGCGCTCATAGGCCCGAATTATACCTCGTTGGTCTGCGGCGGCCCGGGCTCGGCCGGCGCGTCCGGCGCGGCCGTCTCGCCGGACGTACCGGCCGCCGGCGGCTGATC
>CAZOIK010000175.1:0-4004 GCA_964579765.1 uncultured Bifidobacteriaceae bacterium | reverse complement strand
CCTCGGTCAGCACGTTGCGCGTGCCGAAGCTCGAGCCCCGCTGCAGCGGGACGCCGACCATGTCGGTGCTCGGCCACATCCCCTGCAGATCCGGATCGCCCCAGGGCGTTCGCGGCGCCCGATATTTGCTGCCCGTGCCGTCCGGCTGAAGCCGGACGCTACGACCCCCCTGCTGAGCCACGACCGGCACGACGACGACCGCGGCAAGTGCCGACCAAAGCAGGAGTCTTGTCATGACTGTTCCTCGCAGCGTCCGGCGTGATTCTACTTCTTGTCCACTTCGGCGAAGACCTCGCGCGCGACGCGGAACGCGTCCACGCCGGCCGGCACGCCGCAGTAGACCGCGACCGCGAAGAAGATCTCGCGGATCTCGTCGCGCGTGACGCCGTTGGTGAGCGCGCCCTTGACGTGCATCTTGAGCTCGTGCGGACGGTTGAGCGCGCTGATCATCGCGAGGTTCAGCATGCTGCGCGTCTTCTTCGACAGCCCCTCGCGGCCCCAGCACGCGCCCCAGCAGTACTCGGTGACGAACTCCTGATAGGGACGGTTGAAATCGTCGGCCGAGGCGAACGACTTCTCGACGAAATCCGCGCCGAGGACTGACTTCCGAATCTCGAGACCCTTTTCGAACGTCGCTTTATCCATGAGAGCTACCCCTGTAGTGTCCGGCTTCGGCCGGACTGTTATGAGCGCGAGTTATGAACGCGATCGAATTTCCACGCCCGACCATTCCTCCAGCACTTTCGCGATGCACGTGAAGTCCGAGTTGGCGCCGAACTTCGCCTGCGTGACGGCGAGCATCTGCCGCACGGCGGCGCCGACGACCATCGGCACGCCGAGCGCTTCCGCCTCGTCCACGCACAGCCGCACGTCCTTGTAGGACAGCCCCGTCGCGAAGCCGAAGTCGAACGTGCCGGGCAGGATCGAGCGCGGAAACTTGTCCTGCGTGGCGCTGTTGCGGCCGCTCCCGGCGTTGATGATGTCGAGCAGGATCTTCGGATCGAGCCCGGCCTTGACGCCCATCGCCATCGCTTCCGACGAGACGACGATCGCCGCCGCCGCGAGCAGGTTGTTGGCGAGCTTCGCCGTCTGCGCGAGGCCCGGCTTCTCGCCGACGTAGAACAGCTTGCCGAAATTCTTCAGCACCGGCTCCACCTCGGCGTAGTGCGCCTTGGGTCCCGAGACCATCACGGCGAGCGTGCCTTCCTTCGCGCCTTTCATGCCGCCGCTCACCGGCGTGTCGAACGTCGCGATACCTTTCTCGGCGAGCGCCTTCGAGATCGTGGTGGCGACGGCAGGGCCCGATGTGGACAGATCGCACACGATCTTGACTGCGGTACCGTTGACGATCGACGCCGACACGACGCTCTGCACGATCGGCGGCGTCGGCAGGCTGAGGAGAACGATGCGCGCCGTGTCGGCGACTTCCCTGGCCGACGCGGCAATGGCGGCGCCGCGCGCCGCGAGCGGCTTAGTGACTTCCGCGTTCGTGTCGAAGACGCAGAGCGCGAAGCCCGCGTCCAACAAACGCGATGCCATGTGCCCGCCCATCCTCCCGACGCCGACGAATCCGATCAGCTGGTTGTTCATGGAATGAGTCCCTTTTTCCGGCCGGCTGCCGCCGGCCACTACGCCACGGTTTGAGTACGCGGTTCCACCACATGACCGCGCCGGTTATGAAGAGTGCGGGTGGAATGACGCCGAGCACGGCCCACGTCCAGCGGACCTTGGCCCCGGCGAAACGTCCGAAGTGCAATTTGGCGAGCCACTCGAGCGCGATGTCGCCGCGCCGCGGCACGAGGCTCAGCGGGTTGCCCGGTTCGAGATAGTCCACGAGCGCGCTGAACGGCTGAGGGAAGACGAGATAGATCCCGCTGATCGCCCAGAGCAGCACGATGGCGAACGCCCAGAAGCCGATCGCGCTGTGCAGATCCCAGTTGACGCGCTGCCAGCCGGCACGCCACTGCACGCCGAGACCGCGCCGCCACTTCGCCGCGCCCTGCCACCAGATGATCGCGCCGGTGAAGCAGAGCAGCGTCAGCGCAATCGCGCCGATGCCGTTGACGAGACGCCCGGTCATCCCGCCGAGCAGATCGTCGTGCAGCTTCACCGTCCAGTCGATGACGCGTACTCCGCGCGGACGCGTCTCGCCGAGATCGGCCCCGTTGTAGGGGTCGAACAGATGCGCGATCTGCGTGCCGTCCCGGTGCATCCAGATGTCCACGGGCGACGTGTCGCGGCGTCCGTGCCAGATGTTTTCGACGGTGAACCCTGGAAACGCGCGCGTGGCCGTGGCCGTGAGCTGGGCGTCGGTCAGCTGCGGCTGATCCCGCCGGTGCGCGCTGACCGTCGGCCGGTTCGCGTAGATCAGCATCAGCTGACGGCGGAACACGAGGACGCTGCCCGTCAGGCAGACGACAACGACATAGAGGCCGACGGCGATGCCGGTCCAGAGGTGAATCTGGAACATCGCCCTGCGCAGCCAGACGTTCTGCGGTTGCCGGTAAAACCCCATCGACTCGTCGGGCGGCCCTTTCAGGGCCGCCTATTTGCTCTTCCCGTAGATCACCTGCGTCAGCGCGGGCACCCGTCCGACCAGACGTGCGTAGAGCGCGATCTGTCCGCGGTGATATTCCTCGTGCGAGACCGCGTGATTCATCCACGCGAGACGCGATCCGCGCTCGCCGTCGAAGCGCGTGATGAGCTGCAGCATGTGCAGCTCGCCGGCCTTCTGCAGCTTCTTCTCGCCGTCCTCGTGCGTCTTCGTCAGCAGCTGCACGAGCTGCTTCTTGTTCGTCGTCGGCTTCACCCCGCGCGCGTATTCCTTCATGAACTGCGGAAACGACTTGCGCTGGAAGTTGCCGTCGGGACGGCTCAACTCGCCGGACATCATCAAGCCCGACTCGGCGATGTGCACCGCGATCTCCGCCGCCGAGCGGCTGGTCGGCGTCGGCCGGAACGCAAGCGACACGTCGGGCAGGTTCTTGAGCTCGGCAATCACGCCGGCGCGCGTGTACGCCCAGGCTTCGAGCGCTTCATCGAGCAGAGAGGCGAAGGCCATCGCGCAATATTATGCGTTCGCGATGAAATCGACCAGCGTTCGCGCGTCGGCGAGCGTCTCGAGCCGGTCGATCGCCGTGGCCACGCGCTCGCGGGCGGCGGCATCAAGAAACCGTTCGGAGTTCTCGTCGAACTTGGCCCGGAGGTCGGCGTCGGTCATCGGATTTTCGGCCGATCCGCGGTTGTATTCCTCGATTTCCGTCAGCGTGCGTCCGTCCTTCAGCGTCACCGTCAGCGCGCCCTTGAAGCGGCCCGGCCCGGGAAACGCCGGATCCGCGTGGTAACGGACGCGGCGGGCGAGCGCGAGGATCGCCGGATCGTGGAGGCTGGCGGCCCCGTACGCGTGCTTGCCGAGCGATCCGCGGACGAGCGCCTCGGCCAGCGTGTACTGCAGGCTGACGCGCCCATGAGAATCGGACGCCGGCGCGAGCTTCTCGCTTGCCGGCTCGCAGACGATGGGGATGATGAACGCGGCGACGGGGCAGTCGATCGCCTCGACGTCCTCGGCGCGGACGCCGCGCGCGCGGCGCAGACGCAGGATGGCGTCGATGTACGGATGCAGCACGTGCGCGGCGGGAAACGGCTTGAACGAAGCGTTCCGGCTGTCCCAGCGCGTGCCGAGCTCCTTCGTCAGTCGCGACAGGTCTTTCGACGCGCTCTCGTCCTGCAGGTGCGTCGCGAAGAGGCCCCAGCGGCCTTCGAACACCTGCGCGGGGCCCGTCGTCCCCGCCCGCGCGAGCATCGCGCCGGCGATGCCGCTCTGCGCCGACCATCCGGGGTGGAGAAATTTCGTCTGCGTGCCGTCCACCCAGCACTCGAGAATGCCCGACGCGAAGCTGCCGCAGATGCCGGCCGCGCGCGCCATCGCCTCGGCGTCGAGGCCGAGCAGACGCCCCGCGAGGTACGCGATGCCGAAGGTCGCAAACAGACCCGAGGGATGAAAG
>CAZOIK010000174.1:0-7302 GCA_964579765.1 uncultured Bifidobacteriaceae bacterium | reverse complement strand
TTTCGAGATCGCGCGGCGCCAGACGCAGCGCCGCCTGGGCCTGGTTCAACGCCTCGTCGAGCTGGTTGCGCGCGAGCAGCGATCGCGCCGTGCCGTGCAGCCCGCGCGCGAGGTTCGGATCGAGCGAGAGCGCGTCGCGGTAGCGCCCCTCCGCCTCCTCGAACAGCCCCGAGGCCCAGAGCGCGTCGCCGTAGAGCGCGAGGGCGCTCGCGTCGCGGGGCGCCGTCCGCACCAGCGTCTCGGCCTCGTGGCGGGCCAGGTCGAACTCGGCCACCCGCAGGGCCGACACGATCAGCCCGGCGCGCGCGCTCCGCTGCAGCGAGGTGTCGGTGGTCTTGACGGCGTTCCGGTAGGCCTCGAGCGAGTCGTTGTAGCGCCCCTCGGCGAACAGCATGCCGCCGAGCTGCAGCTGCACGTCGGCGGCCTGCGAAGGCGGCGTGTCGTCGGCGTGGATCACCAGCGACGCCGCGGCGATGAGCATCAGGACGACGGACGTGCGGAACCCGGAACGCATGGCCCCTCCCCCACTGAGAACGACGCGCGCGCGTATACAAGAACCGCGCCTGGCGGCCCCTGGCGGCCCTGAAAGGGCCGCCCCTACGTGGCGGATAGTGTACCGGGGAGGGGTGTTTCGAAAAGCGAAATTTATTTCAATGCGTGTACTGCTCGATCGGCACGCCGTCGTACATCTGGTCCACGCGGAGGATCTGCGCGTCGCGACCGTAGGTGCCGAGCTCGTAGTCTTCGCTCATCACGAGCGCCTTGATGGGCTTGGTCGGACAAACCTCGGCGCAGAGGCCGCAGAAGCTGCAGCGCGAGAGGTTGAAGTCGAAGTAGTCGAGCACCTTGATCTTGGTGCCCGGCTCGCGGTGGCCGCCGAGGGCGATGAGGTCGTCGGGGCACGCCTTGGCGCACTGGTCGCAGACGATGCAGGTCTGCGCGCCGGTGCCCGGTTCGGTCTGCAGGCGCAGGACGCCGCGGAAACGCGGCGCGGTGGCGCGGCGCTCCGCCGGGTACTGGAACGTGAACGCCGGCTGCGGCGTGTACTTCAGCGTGACCCACAGGCCCTTGAGCAGATCGACGAGGAAGATCGTCTTGAAGAATCGAATGATCGTCTTCACGCCCGTTCTCCAATGACGGTCGGCTCGCTTGCGCCCGACATGATGACGCGTTCCTTGCGCAGCACGGTGCCTTCCTTCCGAATCTTGTCCTGCAGGCGCATCAGGCCGTAGAGCAGCGCTTCGGGGCGCGGCGGACAGCCGGAGACGTACACGTCCACGGGCACGACCTTGTCCACGCCCTGCAGCACGCTATAGGTCGGGAACGGCCCGCCCGCGTTGCTGCAGCTGCCCATCGAGATCACCCACTTGGGCTCCGGCATCTGGTCGTAGAGCCGGCGCAGCACCGGCGCCATCTTCTTCGTCACCGTGCCGGCGACGATCATCAGGTCGGACTGCCGCGGCGAGGCGCGAAACACCTCGGCGCCGAACCGCGCGATGTCGTAGCGCGACGCCGACGCCGCCATCATCTCGATCGCACAGCACGCCAGCCCGAACCCCATCGGCCAGATGGACGACTCGCGCGCCCAGTTGAGCACGCGGTCGATGCTCGTCGTGATGAAGTTGTCTTCGAAACGGTGGTCGATGAGACCCATGTAGTCGCCAGTCTCCAGTCCCCAGTCGGTCAGTCAGTCAATCGGTCAGTCAGTCGGTCAGTCACGATAGTACTGCGAGTTCTTGGTGATGAAGCTCGTCCACTTCGACGGCGTCTCGTCGAGCGAGAAAATGGCCTCGACCGGGCACGCCGGCACGCAGGCGCCGCAGTCGATGCATTCGTCGGGATGAATATAGAGCATCTCGGCCGTGGCGAACGTGGGCTCGTCCTTGCGCGGGTGAATGCAGTCTACCGGACAGACATCCACGCAGGCCGTGTCCTTCGTTCCGACGCAGGGCTCACAAATAATATACGCCATTGCACCTATTACTATAATCGGACCCCACACATGGCCTCCGTGCTGCGGCGAGCGGCGCTCCTGGCGACGCTGGCACTCTCGGGCGCCGCGGCCGCGCCCGCGCAGACGCTGCCCGCTGAACCCGTCACGGCCGCCGGCGGCCGCCTGACGATTGCCGGCGACGCCGCCGCGTCGATCGCGCCCGAAGACACGGGCTTCTTCAACTACACCGACTACGACCATTCGGCGCTCCGGCTGCTGCAGGCCGACCTGACATCGTCCTTCACGCTCAACGCGCACGTCGCGCTGCTCGGCGAGATCCGCGACGAGAACATCGAGACGTTCCGCGCGTACGCGTTCTACCTGCGCGTCCGCCCGTGGGTCGGTCGCGACATCGACCTCCAGGCGGGGCGCATTCCGCCGACCTTCGGCGCGTTCGCGCGCCGCATCTACCCGTCGGACAACCCGCTTGTCGGTTACCCGCTCGCCTACCAGTACCTGACGTCGCTGCGCGCGGACGCGCTGCCGTGGAACGCCGACGAGCTGCTGCGGATGCGCGGCCGGGGCTGGCTGTCGTCCTTCTCGATTGGCAACCCGACGCCGGAGAACGGCGTCCCGCTCGTCAGCGCGTTCCGCTGGGATACGGGCGTGCAGCTTCACGCCGGCGTCGATCGCGTGGACGGCGTGGCTCGCATCGACGGCGCGGTGTCGGTGACCACGGGCACGCTGTCGAACCCGCGGCTGACCGACGACAACTCGGGGCCGCAGATCGCCGCGCGCGTCAGCGCGCGCCCGGTCACGGGGCTCGTGCTCGGCGTCTCCGCGGCGCACGGGCCGTTCGTCTCGAGCGCCGCCTCGCGCGGCGCGGTCGGCGACGGACGCGACGCGTCGTTCACGCAGACCGCGTGGGGCGCCGACGTCGAGTACTCACGCGACTACTACCTGCTGCGCGCCGAGACCATCTGGAGCGCCTGGAGGCTGCCCGAGCTCGCCGCGCCGGTGATCAACGCGCCGCTCACAGCGTGGTCCACCTACGTCGAAGGCCGCTACAAACTCCGCCCGCGCCTGTACGTCGCGGCGCGTCTCGATCACCTCGGCTTCAACGACGTCGTCGGCTCCAGCGGCCCGCAGACCTGGGACGCGCCCGTCACGCGCGTGGAAGCTGGTGTCGGCTACTCGCTGCAGCGGAATCTCCTGCTGAAGCTGTCCGTGCAGCACGACAGCCGCGACGGCGGCCGTGTCACGCACGAGACGTTTCCAACGGCGCAGATTGTGTACTGGTTCTGATGGCGACCCCCTGTAGGGCGTGCACGGCGTGCATCGTCGCGCTCATCGCGCTCGTCGTCGTGCCAGCGAGTGGCGCGAGGAACGGCTCGATTCGCGGACGCGTCGAGCTGCGCAAGCCGGTGACGCCCATCGAGCGCCGGCCGAACGTCGCCGACCTCGGCGCCGCCGACGACCCGGTGCTCGACATCGCCGATCGCCTCAAGTCGGTCGTCTATCTCGCGTCCGCGCCGCGCGGCGCGTTCGAGAACGTCGAGCCCGGCCACGCGGTCATGGATCAGCGCGGCGAGCGCTTCGTGCCGCACGTGCTCGCGATCACGACCGGGACGATTGTCGATTTCCCGAACAGCGACCACATCTACCACAACGTGTTCTCGCTCTCGAAAACGCGGACGTTCGACCTCGGGCGCTACGCGGCGGGGCACTCCAAGCCCGTGCGGTTCGACCGGCCCGGCATCGTGCGCGTGTTCTGCGACATCCATTCGCACATGAACGCGTTCATCCTCGTGTTCAGCCATCCGTTCTTCTCCGTCACCGACGCCGAAGGCCGGTACAGCATCGACAACGTGCCGCCGGGCACCTACGACGTCGTCGCCTGGAACGAAGGCGTCGCCTCGGAGCCGCGGCCGGTGACGGTGACCGACGGCGGCGTCGCCGAAGAGGACTTCACGCTCCGATGACGCTGTGGCGATCGCTGGTCGGATCACTGCGGGGCCGCATTTTCCTGGCGAGCGCGCTCCTGGCCGTTCTCTCGTGCGGCGTCGCGCTGTTCGTCGTCAACCGCCGCGTGACCGCCGAAGCGGAACGCTCGCTGCAGCGCGAGATCCTCGCCACGGGCGCCATCGTCGATCAGGTGCGGACCACGCGCACCGAGACCTACACGATTACCGCCCGGCTCATCGCGGACCTGTCCACGATCAAGGCGGCGCTCAGCACCGACGACCCGCCGACGGTCGAGAACGAGCTTCGCAAGTACGTGCCGCTGCTCGATTCGGCGAACCTGCTGCTCGTCACCGACGCGAACGGCCGCGTCATGGCGACGAGCGGCGACGCGTCGGCCGCGGCGCGGCTGCTCGCCGGACAGCCCGTCGTCAGCAACGCGCTCGCCGGCAAGGAGACCGTCAGCCTGCTCGCGCAGCCGAACGGCGTGCTGCAGGTCGTCACCGTGCCGGTCAGCCTCTTTCAGACGCAGCCGCAGATCCTCGGCACGCTCAGCGCCGGCTTCCTCTTCGACGACGCGCTGGCGGCGCAGGTGAAGGCGATCACCGGCAGCGACATCGCCTTCGGCTCGGGCGGGCGCATTCTGGCGACGACGCTGCCGCGCGACGCCGACGCGCTGCTGGCCCCGCGGCTCGCGACGACCGGCGTGTCAACGGCGACGATTGCCGGCGAGCAGTTCGCGGTGCTGCCGCGTCCGCTCGCCGCGGCCTCGGGGCCGGCGGCGTTGATTCTGGTGTCGCGCGCCGACCAGCTGCGCTCGCTGCGGGCGATTCAGACCGGGCTGGCGGTCACCGCGGTCGTCGCCGTCCTGCTGGCGACGCTGCTGAGCTTCGCCGTCGCGCGCACCATCACGCGTCCGCTGGCGGCCATCACCGACGTCATGCGCGAGGTGGCGGCGACGGGTGATCTGACGCGCAAGATTACGCTCGGCGCGGGACGCCTGTGGCGCGACGAGGACGCGCAGCTCCTCGCGGCGACGTTCAACACGCTCACCGACTCGGTCGCGCGATTCCAGCGCGAGATCTCCCAGCGCGAGCGTCTGTTGTCTCTCGGGCGGCTGTCCACGGTCATCGCGCACGAAGTGCGCAATCCGCTGATGATCATCAAGGGCTCGCTGCACGCCCTGCGGCAGAACCACCTCGAGGAGACGGCCGTGCGCGAGGCGGTGCACGACATCAACGAAGAGGTCGAGCGGCTCAACCGGCTCGTCAACGAAGTGCTCGACTTCGCCCGACCGATC
This sequence comes from uncultured Bifidobacteriaceae bacterium, assembly GCA_964579765.1. GTDB lineage: Bacteria > Acidobacteriota > Vicinamibacteria > Vicinamibacterales > CAVVIG01 > DATNBT01. Next base: position 2,107 of record CAZOIK010000174.1, on the reverse strand, counting down.
CGCTTCGAGCTCGCACCGGCCGATCTCAACGCCCTCTGCCGCGAGTCGGCGGCGGCGGCGCGGGCGTCCGGGCCGGGCGCCGGCGTGGAGCTCGATCTCGACGCGACGGCGCTGCCGGTCACGACCGACGCGGAACGGCTGCGCATCGCCCTGGTCAACATGCTCGTCAACGCGCGGCATGCGGTCAGCGGCACGCAATCGTCAGTCTCCAGTATCCAGTCCCCAGTCTCCAGTCTCCAGTCTCCAGTCGCCAGTCTCCAGTCTCCAGTCTCCAGTCCCCAGTCGGCAGTCGTGCTGCGGACGCGGGTGGAGGGTGGGCGCGCGATCGTCACCATTGCCGACCGCGGGCCGGGCATCGATCCGGCGCACCTGCCGCACGTCTTCGATCCGTACTTCACGACCAAGCGCGGCGGCACGGGCCTCGGGCTGCCGATCGCCAAGAACATCGTCGAAGGCCTCGGCGGATCGATCGTCATCGACAGCACGCCGGGCGTGGGCACGGAGATTCGCGTCGATCTTCCATATAATTCAACAGCCGCCGCCACATGACCGACCTTCGCGGTTCGATCCTCCTCGTGGACGACGAGGAGAAGATTCTCAAGTCGCTCGGCCGCGCCCTGCGCGACGCGGGCCATCGCGTCGTGGACACGACGAGCCCGCGCGACGCGCAGCGCCTGCTCGCCGAGCGCCCGTTCGACCTCCTGATCGTGGACAACATGATGCCGGAGCTCGGCGGCCTCGATCTGATTCGCGAGTACGTCAACTCGACGCCGGAAGGCGAGCGCGCGCAGGTGCTGATGATGACGGCGCACGCGACGGTGGAGAGCGCCATCGAGGCCATGAAGCTCGGCGCGCTCGACTACCTGCAGAAGCCCTTCGAGATCGACGAGCTGCTCGTCGTCGTCCGCCGCGCGCTCGACCACCAGCGGCTCCGCACCGAACATCGCTATCTGCTGAGCGAACAGAACGAGCAGTTCGACCACTACGGCATCATCGGGCGAAGCAAAGCGATGCAGGACGTCATCGGCCGCGCCGAGCTCGTGGCGCAGACCAAGAGCACCGTGCTCATCACCGGCGAGACGGGCACGGGCAAGGAACTCGTCGCGCGCGCCATCCACGACCGCAGCGCGCAGCGCGACATGCCGCTCATCAAGGTCAACTGCGCCGCGATTCCAGAGACGCTGCTCGAGTCGGAGCTCTTCGGCCACGTCCGCGGCGCGTTCACCGGCGCGACGACGACCAAGAAGGGCAAGTTCGCGCTGGCCGACGGCGGGACGATCTTCCTCGACGAGATCGGCACCATGAACCCGACGCTGCAGTCGAAGCTGCTGCGGGTGCTGCAGGAGCGCGAGTTCGAGCCGCTCGGCGCCGAACGGACAGAGCGCGTGGACCTGCGCGTGATTGTCGCGACCAACCGCGACCTGCGCCAGATGGTCGCGGACGGCAAGTTCACCGAGGATCTGTTCTACCGGCTCAACGTCATCCCGATCCAGATTCCTCCGCTCCGCGAACGCCGCGAGGACATCCCCGCGCTGGTGGAGCACTTCGTCCGCAAGCACTCGCACCGCACGGGACGCCGCATCGAGCGGATGGAAGACGGCGTGCTCACGGGGCTCCAGCAGTACGACTGGCCCGGCAACGTCCGCGAGCTCGAGAACACGATCGAGCGCGCGGTCGTCCTGTCGCCCGGCTCGGCGATTACGGCGAACGCGATTTCGGTGATCGGCGCCATCACGCCGCAGCCGGGGTCGCTGCCGTCGCTCAAGCTGCGCCAGAACATCGAGTGGGTCGAGCGCGAGACGATTCGGCGCGCGCTCGATAGCGCCGCCGGCGTAAAGAAAGACGCAGCGGAGCTGATGGGCATCAGCCAGCGCGCGCTCTCCTACTATCTCGCGAAGTACCGCCTCGATAACTGAAAACGTAAGCTCGTACGGCTTCGGTAAGCAGAGCGCGCCGCCGCTCGCGCGTTCACGACGGAAACGGCCGGCGGCCGCGCGGCACTGCGCTTGCGTAGTGCCGCGGCATGCGATTTCGAATGCTCCTCGTTACGATTCTCGCCTTCACGGCATCGGCATGCAGTGGCGGCAGCGGCTACTCGTCGACCGCT
>CAZOIK010000173.1:0-12027 GCA_964579765.1 uncultured Bifidobacteriaceae bacterium | reverse complement strand
TGTGTCATCGCGCGATGGAAGTCGAGCTCCTCGCGCAGTTCGGCGTCGCGGCGGCGACGATGGATCGCGTACTGGATGCGACGGAGAAGCCGCAATAACCGGTGAACCGCCATCATTCCGTCCGAAGGGCCGCGAGCGGATCGATGCGCGTGGCGCGCCGTGCCGGCATGTAGCCGGCCGCCAGCGCGATCGCGATCATCGTCGCGACGGCGATCGCGATCGCGGCCGGATCGTACGGCGTCAGGCCAAAGAGCACGCTGCGAACGAAACGTCCAGCCGCCGCCGCGAAGCCGACGCCCATGACGATGCCGGCGACACCGGTGCGCAGAGTCTCGCCGAGCACCAGCCAGAGTACGTCGCCGCTGTCCGCGCCGAGCGCCATCCGGACGCCCAGTTCGTTCGTCCGGCGCGCGACGCCGTACGCCGTGACCCCGTAGATGCCGATGCACGCGAGCCCGACCGCCAGACCGCCGAAGACCAGCGACAGCCATGCGACGGCGCGGCTGTTCACCACGGTGCCACCCACCAGCTGCTCGAGCGTGGTGACCTCGTCAACGGGGAGATTCGGATCGATCTCGGCGACGGCCCTTCGAATCGCGGCCACGGCGACGGCCGAGGTGCCCACGTGGCGGACGACGAGGTTGTAGAGAAAATCGTGCTGATGCTGATGCTGCATGCGCGGGAAGAACGCCGCGGCTCTCCGCGGTTCACGGAGCCGCTCGTACTTGGCGTCGCGGACGACGCCCACGACTTCGACGTCGTTGAGATCCGTCGAGTCGGGCCGCTCATCGTCGTGGACGGTGAACGTGCGTCCGATGGGAAAACGCTCGCCGAAGTAGCGCCGTGCCATCGTCTCGTTGGACGACCGCGACGCGGCGCGATGCGACGGTGTCGCTCGGCGACAGCGAGCGGCCGGCCAGGATCGGCATGCGCATCACGTCCAGGTACTGCGGGCCGACGAGGTTGAAATCCACCGTGGGATCGTCGGACGAGCGTCGGCGTCCGGGCACGTCGATGTCGTCGCTCGACCACGCGCCCTGGTCGAATACCGTCAGCGCGAAGCTCGCGCCGGCGGTCCCCGGCGTCGCCGCGACGCGCTCTTCGATGCGCGTCATCATCGAGTCGAGCCCGGCGTCGATCTTGTAGCCGGCGACGCCGGGATCGACATGCGCGACCACGACCTGCCGCCGGTCGAAGCCGGTGTCGAGCGCGAGCAGATTTGTGAGGCTTCGGAGAAAAAGAATAGCGCCCGCCACGAGAGCCAGCGACAGCGCGACCTGGCCGACGATCAACCCACGTGAGAGCCGCAGGCGTCATCGCGACGACGTGACGGCGCCGCCGTCTTTGAGCTCGGGCGTCAGGTTCAGACCAGTGATGTAGAGGGCCGGCACGAGGCCGAAGAGCGCCACCGTGGTGAGGGTGATCGCGACTGTGAACGTCAGCACGGTCGCGTCGACCGGGGTGACGAGCGAGAGAGGTTCCGTGCCACTCGACACGAGCGCCACGAGGAGGCGGCTTGCCGTCGAGGCCAGCACCATCCCGAGCAGTGCGCCCAATCCGCCGAGGATCACGCTTTCGGCGAGAAGCTGACGCACGATCCGCAGGCGTCCGGCGCCGAGCGCCATGCGGACCGCCATCTCACGTTGGGCCGCGCTGGCGCGCGCGAGCAGGAGGTTGCCGACATTCGCGCAGGCGATCAGCAACACCAGCGCGACGACGGCCATGAGAATCTTCAGCGGCGACGAAAACTGCGGCCGCAGATACGAGCGGCCGGTCGCGGCCGGCGTGAGATCGACATACGCGTGTTCGACATGGTCGAGCGTGCGCGCGGAAGCGCCGGCGCCGAGATACGTCCGCAGGAGGTTTCGAAAGAGCAGGTTCGTGGACGCCTGCGCCTGCTGTCGCGTGAGGTCCGGCTTCAGACGCGCGATCAGATGCAATGTCTGGAACATGGGCCGATCGAGTTCCTTCCAACCAGGTGCGACCTGCGGCTGCGCGGCCAGGGGTATCCAGAGATCGGGCGCCTGGCCGACGGTGACGCCGGAAAATCCAGGCGGCGCGATGCCGACAATGACGTACGTGCGCTCGCCGACGGACACCGACGATCCGAGCGCGACAGGGCTGGCGCCGAACCGCCGCTGCCACCAGGCATAGCTGACGACGGCGACGAGGTGTCCGCCCGGCATTTGATCGTCGGCGTCTGCAAGCGTGCGGCCGACGCTTGCGGGAACGCCGAGCGTGTCGAAATAGCTGCCGGACACGAACTCCACGTTCACGCGTTCGAGACCGGCGCTGCTGCCGACGCGGGCGCTCGTCCTGAACAGCCTGCTGGCGATGGCGGCGACGTCGGAGAACGCGTCGGTCTCGCGGCGGAAGTCGCGGAAGAAGCGGTACGAAAACAATTGGGTCGCGCCATCCGGCGTGAAGCCGGTACTGCCCGACGCCATCGTGCTGCCGAAAAACACGAGCTGTTGTGGATCGCGAACGGGCAGCGTCCGGAGCAGGACGGCGTTCAGCAGGCTGAAGATGGCCGTGTTCGCGCCAATGCCCAGCGCGAGCGTGAGCACGACGGCGAGCGTGAACCCCGGCGATCGCCGGAGCGCGCGTGCGGCGTACCGAAGGTCGCCGCTTGCGTCCTGCATCCATGGCCAGATCCAGACGTCGCGTACCTGATCGCGTGCCAGCATCTGGCCGCCCAAGGCGCGCGCCGTCGCGTGCGCGGCATCGGCCGGCGCATGACCGGCCGCTTCGAGATCGCGCTGTTTCATCGCGCGATGAAACTCGAGCTCCTCGCGCAGGTCGGCATCGCGGCGCCGCCGGCGCAGCAGATACGAGATACGGCGGAAGATCGTCGGCATCGTGCGGTCTACGTCGCGTTGAGGACCTTGCGGATGGCGACGACGATGCGATCGAATTCGTCGCGTTCGATCGCGAGCTGCTTCCGTCCGGCTGCGGTCAGCGTGTAGTAACGCGCGCGCCGGTTGTTGTCCGAGGCGCCCCACTCGGCCCTGACCCACCCGCGCAGCAGCAGCCGCTGCAGCGCCGGATAGAGCGAGCTCTCGCCGACGCTTAGCACATCGTCCGACACCGTTTTCAGGTGTTGGGCGATGCCGTACCCGTGCATCGCCCCGCGCACGAGCGTCTTCAGGATCAGCAGGTCCAGCGTGCCGGGCAGCAGTTCCGCGGCGTCTCTTCCCATCGTCTGTCGATGGGAAGATCGGCCAAAGCCGCCTGTTTTGTCAAGGACAATCGGCCCTGACGCCGTGTGCAGACGGGCTTGGATGCCTTGCGCCGGCCCGGGTCCCCCGTTACACTCGCGTAAGATTTGGGGATACGGCGATGACGCGAGGCGTGAGAGCGGGAATCGCGGCGGCGGCCATCCTTATATATATCGGGGTGGCCCACGATCGCCTTTCGGCGGGACGGGCCCAGTCGTCGTCTCCCGCGCCCGCGCCCGCGTCCGCCGACGCCAGGAACCCCGCCGCACCGCCAGACTCTCCGCAGCGCGCGCTCGTCAACGAGTACTGCATGCGCTGCCACAGCGACCGGATTCGTTCGGGCGGCCTTGCGCTGTCGCGCCTCGACCTGGACGCTCCGGACCAGAGCGCCGAGATTGCCGAGAAAGTGATCCGCAAACTGCGCGGCGGACTCATGCCGCCGGCCGGCAACAAGCGACCGGATTCCAAGGACGCCGCGGCGTTCGTGGGCTGGCTCGAACATGCAGTCGATGCGAAGGCCGTCGCGCCGCGCCCCGGCCGTGCGCCGCTGCGCCGCCTCAATCGGCGCGAATACGAAAACGCGATCCGTGATCTGCTCGCGCTCGACATCGACGCGAAGCAGTGGCTGCCCGACGACAACATCAAAGGCCACTTCGACAACAACGCCGAGGCCCTCCAGGTGTCGCCGAGCTTCGTCGATCAGTACATCAACGCCGCGCGCGCGGTCGCGCTCGAAGCCGTCGGCAACCCGAAAGCCATCCCGGAGACGACGACGTACGGCGACGTCGCGAACATGGTGATCTCGCTGCCGCCGAAGGGCGCCGACGGCACCGGCCGGCAGCTGCATCATGTCGAAGGCATGCCGCTCGGCACGCGCGGCGGCTTCATCGTCGAACACAACTTCCCGGCCGACGGCGACTACGAGCTCACGATCGGTGACATGGCGCTCGCGCGCGAAGTGCCGCGGATGGAATTCGAGAACACGGTCATCGCGCTGCTCGACGGCAAGGAGTTCTACCGGACGACGATCGGCGGCGCCGCGGACATGAAGGCGATCGACCAGACGCTCGATCCGGCGGTCGAGGCGATCAACGGACGGCTGCGCAAGATCCGCTTCCATGCGACCGTGGGGCAGCACAAGCTGGCGATCACGTTCGTGCAGCGCAGCTTCGCGGAGAGCGACGAGCGCATCCGAAGCGTCGAGCTCGAGGGCGGCCAGGAGCGCATCCAGGCCGCGCACGCGCTGCAGCTCCGCGGACCGCTCTCGATTACCGGCATGAGCCAGTCGAAGAGCCGCGCGAAGATTTTCATCTGCAGACCGTCGGCGCAGGCCGAGGCCGCATGTGCGCAGAAGATCGTCGCCAACCTTGCGCGGCACGCGTTCCGGCGTCCCGTCACTGAAGACGACCTAGCGCCGCTGATGAAGTTCTATGCGGCGGGACGCGCGGCGGGCACCTTCGACGACGGCGTCCGCGACGCACTGAGCGCGATTCTGGCCAGCCCGTACTTCCTCTATCGCGCCGAATTTGCCGACACCACCGGCGGTATTCACAAGGTCAGCGATCTGGAGCTGGCGTCGCGCCTGTCGTTCTTCTTCTGGAGCAGCATCCCCGACGACGAGCTGCTGACGCTGGCGAGCGAGTCGCGCCTCAGCAGGCCCGACGTGCTCGCCGCGCAGGTGAGCCGCATGCTCGCCGACCCGCGGGCGAAGTCGTTGAGCGACGACTTCGCGTTCCAGTGGCTGCACCTCTCGAAGCTCGACGAGATCACGCCCGACCGCGCGCAGTTCCCGTACGCGAGCGGGCTCTACGATCCGCGCGGCATGTTCAAGGAGGAGCTCCAGCTCTTCATCGACAGCGTGCTGAGAAGCGATCAGAGCGTGATGGATCTGCTGACCGCCAACTACACGTTCCTCAACGAGCGGCTCGCGGAGCACTACGGCGTCGAGAACGTGAAAGGCAGCCAGTTCCGGCGCGTGACGCTCGCCGACACGCGGCGCGACGGCCTGCTCGGTAAGGGCGCGATCCTGATGCTGACGGCTTATCCCAACCGCACGTCTCCCGTGCTGCGCGGCGCGTGGATTCTGGATCGCCTGCTCGGCACGCCGCCGGCCGATCCGCCGCTCAAGGTGCCGACGCTGCCCGAGAACCGGCGCGGCCAGCCGGCGAAGACGCTGCGGGCGCGGCTCGAGCAGCATCGGAAGAACCCGACGTGCTTCGCGTGCCACGGCGTCATGGATCCCCTGGGGTTCACGCTCGAGAACTTCAACGCCGTCGGGCAGTACCGCATGGACGACCCGGACACGCGCACGGCGATCGACGCGGCCGGCCAGCTGCCGGACGGCACGATGATCGACGGGCCGGAGGAGCTGCGCGCAGCGATCGTCGATCGGCCCGATCATCAGTTCGTGCAGGCGTTCACCGAAAATCTGCTGGCGTACGCGCTGGGGCGAAGCCTCGACTACCGCGACATGCCTCTCGTGCGTCGCATCGTCCGCCAGGCGGCGGCGGACAACTTCCGCTTCAAGTCGATCGTCATGGGCGTCGTGACGAGCGCGCCGTTTCGCATGCGCGAGAGCGACGGCAGCGCGCCGGCGGCCGGGCAGACGGCGTCAATCCGGTCTGGAGGACACTAGCCATGTTTCTGTTTCGCACGCACCTGTCGCGGCGCACCGTCCTCAAGGGAGCCGGCGCGACGCTCGCGCTGCCGCTGCTCGACGCGATGATCCCGGCGAGCACCGCGTTCGCCGAGACGCCCGCGGTGTCGGCGCCGCGTCTGGGCTTCGTGTACTTTCCGCACGGCGCCCTCCAGGACGAATGGCAGCCGAAGAAGGCCGGTCGCGATTTCGACTTCCCGTTCATCCTCCAGCCGCTCGAGCCGCTGCGCGAGTACGTGACCGTTGTCAGCGGCCTGCGCAACAAGGGCGGGGAGAGCTCGAGCCCGCACGGCATCATCGAGGAGACGTGGCTCAACTGCGTGAACCCGCGGAAGCGCAATCCGCAGTCGGGCGTCGGCATCACGGTCGATCAGATTGCCGCGCGGCACCTCGGCAAAGACACGTCGCTCCCGTCGCTCGAGTTGTGCGGCGAGCCGGGCGGCATGATCTCGTTTCGCACGCCCGAGCAGCCGCTGCCGATGGAGAGCAACCCCCGCAAGGCGTTCTTCGCGATGTTCGGTCAGGGCGACACCAAGCAGGAGCGTCAGGAGATCCTGCACAGCACCGACAGTCTGCTCGACTACGTCCGCGAGTCGGCCGCGGCCCTGAACCGCAAGCTGGATGCGTCGGACCGCACCAGGGTGAACGACTATCTCGATTCCGTGCGTGAAGTCGAACGGCGTGTGCAGAAGCTCGAAGAGAACGCGCAGTCGCTCGATCTGCCCGGCGCCCCGCTCGGCCCGCCGGAGGATTTCGGCGAGCTCCTCGGCGTCCAGTTCGAGATGCTGGCGCTGTCGTGGCAGACGAACCGTACGCGAGTCGCGACGCTGAAGATGGTGGAAGAGGCGAGCATGCGGACGTACCCGAACCTGGGCGTCCACGAAGCGTTCCACCCGACGTCACACTGGGGCGGATTCCCGGAGCGCGTCGCCAACCTGCGGCTGATTCAGAACTACCACACCGCCATCTTCGCGAAATTCGTCAAGCGCCTGCGCGACATGCGCGAGGGCGACGGCTCGGTGCTCGATCATTCGCTGATCCTGTTCGGCAGCAACATGGCCAACAGCGACGCGCACAACAACGATCCGCTGCCGCAGGCCCTCATCGGCCGCGGCGGCGGCGTGAAAGGCAACCAGCACCTGCACTTCCCGCAGGACACGCCGCACGCCAACATCCTGGTGTCGATGCTCAACCGCGCGGGCATTCCGGATTCCGAGATCGAGCACTTCGCCGACACGACCGGCGCGTTCTCGGAACTGTGATGGTGCGCGTATGAGTCCGAGTGTAGTGCGGACCTTCAGGTCCGCCCTGGCGGGCAGGCCTCAAGGCCTGCACTACATGGTGCTCTTGCTGGTGCTGATTGGCGCGACGGTCAGCGCCCAGAAGCCCGCGCGCAAATCCGACGTCAACCGCCGCGACGTGGACGGCAGCACGCCGCTCGAGTGGGCCGTCTACAACAGCGATGTCGCCGAAGTGCGGCGGCTCGTGCGCGCGGGCGCCGACGTCTCGCTCGCCAACAACTACGGCGCCACGCCGATGAGCCTCGCCGCGGAAATCGGCAACGCCGATATCCTCGGCACGCTGCTCGAAGCCGGCGCCAACGTAGACTCGCCCGGCGCCGACGGACAGACCGCGCTCATGGCGGTCGCGCGCACGGGCAACGTGGCGGCCGCGACGCTGCTGCTCGACCACGGCGCGACGATCGACGCCCGCGAGCGCTGGGGCGGGCAGACCGCGCTGATGTGGGCGTCGGCGCGCCGTCATCCGGAGATGATGGCGCTGCTCATCGAGAAGGGCGCGGACGTCAACGCCCGCTCGATCGATCGCGACTATCAGCGTCACGTGACGGCCGAGGGCCGTCCGAAGACGCTCGATAGCGGCGGACTTACTCCGCTGCTCTATGCCGCGCGCGAGAACTGTGGATCGTGCGTGTCGGTGCTCGTGAAACACGGCGCGGACCTCAACCTGCCCGATCCCGACGGCGTGACGCCGCTGCTTCTCGCGATCATGAACGCCAACTGGGATCTGGCCGGCCAGCTGATTCAGGCCGGCGCCGACGTCAACCAGTGGGATCTCTTCGGCGAAGCGCCGCTCTTCACGGCGGTCGATCTGCGCAGCCGGACGGACGGCGGCCGGGCGTCCATCGATCCGCCGAACACGACCAGCGGTCTCACGATCGTCAAGACGCTGCTCGAGCGCGGCGCCGACCCGAACGTGCAGCTGTTCTTCAAGCCCGCGCGCGTCCGCGGTGTGTTGAAGACGCGCGGCGCGACGCCGCTCATCTGCGCGGCCACCAACGGCGACCTCGAGGTCGTGAAACTGCTGCTCGCCCATGGCGCCGACGCCACGCTCGAGACGGCGGATCGCCAGACCCCGATCCACGCGGTGCTCGCCGGCCGCGCACCCGAGCGGCAGGCGCTGGAGCTGATCAGAATCCTCAAAGACGCCGGCGCGAACGTCAACGTCGTCGCGCTGATCAACCACGAGGAGGAGATTCGCGGCGGCTCGGCGCTGCACTACGCGGTCCGCAAGCGCTACAAGGACGTGATCAAGCTGCTCGCCTCGTACGGCATCGAGATGAACGCCGTCGATCAGGACGGTCTGACGGCGCTCGACTACACGCAGTCGCGCGGCTTCATGCCGTTCATGGCGCTGCAGACGCCCGTCTACAAAGAGGAAGCGGCGCTGCTGCGCGAGCTCGGGGCGACGAAGCTGCTCGACAAGAGCCCGGTGTGGCCCGTCCTCGGCCCGCCGCAGGGCGTCTGGCCAGACATCTGGCCGCTCGGCGAACCGGTCGTTCATGATCCGGTCTACAAACCCACCATTGACTGAGCATCGCGTCTCGCGGCGGGAATTCATCGTCGCGGGCGCCGCTGCGCTCGGCGGCGTCGCTCTCCCCGTTTACGCCGCGGGAGACGACGCACGCATCACGACGATGGATCTCGGCGGCGTCACGCTCCTTCAGGGCGCCGGCTGCAACGTGATCGCGATGTCAGGCCCGGCAGGCGCGCTGATGATCGACGGCGGCCTCGCCGCGAATGCGGACGCGCTGCTGGCGAGCGTGAAGCGTGCGACCGGCGCGAGCCGAATCGACACGCTGATCGACACTCACGGACATCCCGAACAGGTCGGCGCCAACGACGCGGTCGGCCGCCCCGGCGGCGTCATCTTCGCGCACGAGAAGACGAAGCAGTACCTGAGCAACACGGTCGAGTCGGTGACGTTCACGGGCCGCAGGCCGCCACTGCCGAAGACGGCGTGGCCGACGAAGACGACGCGCGGCGAAGGATCGATGGAGTTCGCGGGCCAGACGATCGACTACGGCTACCTGCCGGCCGCGCACACGGACGGCGATCTGTACGTTCATTTCCCCACTCTGAATCTGCTCGTCGCCGGCGGCGTCGTGAGCGCGGAGTCGTGGCCCGTCGTTGACTATCGCAACGGCGCGTGGCTCGGCGGCCGCGTGCGCGCGCTCGAGCGGCTGGCCGCACTCGCCAAGCCCGATACGCGCATCGTCCCCGCGGACGGTCGCGTGATGACCGGCCGCCAGATCGTTCGCCACCGCGACATGTATCAAAAGCTCTTTCTGACGATGATCGACTACCTGAACATGGGGCTCGGTCCAGACGATGCGGCGATGCGGAATCCGCTCAAGACGTACGAGTCTGAGTTCGGCGACGCGACCGCGTTCACGTACGGCGCCATGCGCAGCATGGAAATCGCGTACGTGCCGAATTGAGGCACACCCGCTCGGGCACGCATTTGTGACTCGTCATTCCGATCTGCAAGTTGCGGCGATGCGCGTCCACGACATCGCCGCGTCCCCGTTTCATCCCGACTGAAGCAACCGGCGCGGAGTGAGGCATTTGGCGCCGTCGGCTCATCATGTGCGCCAGCCGGAACGTGTGTTGCTCTTCTGCGGCCCGGAGGGCATCACCATGGCGGCGCCGACCCACGCTTCGAAATCGACGCGCGAGCTGTCTGTGCACGACGTGATCTTCCTGATCTCTCTCGCCTTCCTCTTCTTCGCCATGATCGTGACGATCGCCGTCATCCGACCCTGAGTGGCTGGGCGTCAACGGGCTACCACAGCACCTTGAGCGCGAGCTGCAGCTGACGCGGATCGTAGGTGGACGTGATCGTGCCGAATGCGGGCGTGCTGCGGTTTCCGCTCGGGGCCGTGAAGTTCGCCCGGTTGAGCAGGTTGAACGCCTCGAGGCGCAGCTCGGCGCGCGCGGATCCCGACAGCGTGATCGGCTTGACCGCTGCGAGGTCGAGCGTCCAGAAATTCGGGCCGCGAACGGTGTTGCGCGCCGCGTTGCCGAACGGCTGGCTCGGTTCGGTGGGGATCGCGACGCACGACGTGTTGAACCAGGCCTTGATCGTCGGAGCGGCCGCGATCGGATCGCACGTGACGTTGGGCCGGTAGTTGTTGGCGCCGGAGAAGTCGTTCGTGATGCCAGAGACCTGGAACGACGCGGCCGGACTGTACGTGAACGTGACCGGCTCGCCGGCGGTCACGGTGTTGATGGCGGCGAGCTGCCAGTCGCCCCACGCCGTGTTGCGGCCGAACGGCAGCGTCCAGACGAGGCTCGTCGTGCTGTTGTACGGCTGGTCGTATCCCGACGTGCCGTAGTCGGCGCCGATGTTGTGGATGTCCTGCGGACCGGGGAAGTTGCCGTTCACGTTCTCGAGCGACTGGTCCGCGGTGTCCTTTGCTTTCGAGAGCGTCAGCGAGCTGAGCAGGTTGAGGCTCGCGCCGACGCGCCACTGGTATTTCAGCTGCAGCGCGTCATATCGAGATCTGCCGCCGTTGAAGACTTCAGTGATGTCGCCGAAGGTCGGAATCGGCCGGCGTGCCTGTAGCGGGATCGTGCCGGCAGCATTGTTTGGCGCGGCCTGATTCAGGTTGCCGATGAGCAGGAGATCCGTGGCGGAGTTGCCGACGTACGCGACATCGACGAGCATGCCGCGGCCGAACTCGCGTTGAACATCAACATACCAGTTCTGCACCGGGCTCGAGTGGTAGTCCTTCGGGATGTAGCTGATGAGCGCTTTCAGCGGATCGAACGTCGAGGGCTCGGTCAGGCCGGCGGGAAATCCTTTCTCCGTCGGCAGGAAGCTGGACGACGACGGATCGGTCTGGTTGACGACCGCTCGGATGACCTGCGGGCCGTTGATGTCGAGCAGGTTCGCCGAGCCGATGCGGTCCCAGTGGACGTAGCCGACGCCGTAGCCGGCGCGGACGGCCGTGCGCGCGAACGGCGTGTACGCAAAACCCAGCCGCGGCGCGAAGTCGTTCCGATCCGGGTTGACCAGCGCGCGCTGGGAGATTGATCCGTCGGTCGCCTTTACGAGACTCGCCGTCGCCGGGTCGAAATTCGTGAGCTGGTTGTTCGCGTCCCACAACGGCGTCGCGTATTCGTACCGCACGCCGAGATTCAGCGTCAGCCGATCGCTCGCACGGATGTCGTCCTGCACGTATGCCATGTGGACGTCCTGGCGCACGTTCGCGACAAAGAGCGTGCTGAGCGCGTACTGCGACCGCAGGCCGAGCATGAAGTCGGCGAGGTTATAGAGGTTGTTCGACGCCGCACCGGCGGGACGGGAAAACTGTCCTGTATACGAGTCCAAGCCGTAGAGCGGGTTGACGTCCATGACTTCCACCGCAACGTGCTGGTATTCGTATCCCGTTTTCAGCGAGTGCCGGCCGGCAAGCCACGAGTAATTGGCCTTCGGATTCCAGAGCGTCGGGTATTGCCATTGCGGATTGGTCGCCTGGCGCCCAAGCGCCGAGTAGCCGGTGATGGCTTCCGACGGCAGGCCGCCTGTGATGCGCGCGTCAGTCGGCAGGCCGGGGAGGCCGAAGGCGTCGAAGGCTCCCAACGTGCCGAGCGACGGCGGATTCTTGCCTGCGGTCGTGTTCGACCAGCCGAAGCGAATCTCGAGCAGCGACCGATCGTTCATCGTGATCGTCGCACCTGTCGCCAGTTGCTTGCTCCGCGCGTAGATGTTGCCGTTGCCGCCGCCGCCCGACGGCAGCGGAATCGGCGCCTCATCGTTGGTGTTGAGATCGCGCCAGCCGTACCGGCCGAACACCGACGCTCGCGGGCTGATCTGGACGTCGATTTTGCCGTCCGCCTTGTTCGAGTG
>CAZOIK010000172.1:0-4320 GCA_964579765.1 uncultured Bifidobacteriaceae bacterium | reverse complement strand
ATGGTGTAGAAGCGCGTGCCGTCTTCGTCGATGATCGTGTCGACACGCTTCAGCTCGCCGCCCGCCACCAGCCGATCGATTGCGGGATCGCCGATGTTCGAGAGCACGAGGCTGCGCGCGGGCACGGCGTTCACGCGCGACGCGTCGAACGTCCGCGAGCGCGCGAGCAGGTCGCGGCGCCCGTGCTTCGTGAGATAGAACGTCCAGTACGTCTCCATCCACCGGTTGCGCGTGTCGGCCATCCCGGACGTGGACTGCAGCGTCGCGAAGTAGATGTACGGCGCCCTGTCGTTCTTCTCGCGCTCGATCAGCTCGACGAGGGCTCCCCGCAGGTTGCCGCCGAGCCAGTTGCTGGCGCGGCGCCGATAGTCGCCGAAGTAGTCGCGCGCGAAGCCCGCGAACTGGAGCGGCATCGCGAGGAGCAGGCACACCGCCGCAATCTTCATGACGCTGATCGCGTCCGAGGCGAACGCGACGAGGCAGACGGCAACCGCCGCGGCAGCGAGCGGAAGGGTCGAACTGCTCAGATGGTGCCGCGCGACGAGACTCCATGCGGCGTACAGCACCGTCAGCGCGAGGACCGAGACGCCGATCGGCATGAGCACGACGCGTGCGCGCTCGACGCGTCCCCACTGCCAGAACGCTTCGAGGCCCGTCGCCGCCAGCAGCACACCCAGCGGCAGCATCGCCGCCGCGCGGATGATCTCGCTGTTTTCCGGCACGAGCACGGCCGCGAGCGGCGCGGCGAAGAAACCCAGCAGGACCAGGAGATGCCTGGGCGTCGGCCTGCGGATGGCGACGCACGCGCCGGCGATCATCAGCACGGACGTCGGCAGCAGGAACACGCCGACTGCCCGCGTCGAAAACGGCATCTGCGCGTCGCCGGTGAAGAAGAGAAAGCTCGGGTTGAGGAAGCTCCAGTAGATGCCGGCGCGCTCTTCGATATTGTTGTAGCTGAGGAATGATCGCAGGCCTTGGAGCGCGTCCATGCGGCCGGTGTTGTACAGCTCGTAGCGATGCGCCGTGTCCGCGAACGCCGTCGGATGCGCCGCAAGCCATGGCACCAGCGCCAGCAGCGGCAGCGCAAACCCGAGCGCCGCGACCGCGTAGTCCCTCGCTGGCTTCCGCGCCTGAAACAGCAGCGCCGCCGTGAACAACAGGTAGACCGGCGCCAGCACCACCGCCGCGATGTAGCTGTAGAAGCCGATGCCGAGCAGTAACGTCGCCGCGCCGAGCGTCCGGACGCGGCCCGTGTCGAGGTACGCGAGCATGCACAGCAGCCACCCGAGGACGAACGGCGCGGGATACAGATAGTCGAGCGCGTAGCGGCTGAGGATGAAGTGGGCTGGCGTCAGCGCGAGCATGCCCGCCGCCGCGAGCGCGATCCAATCGCCGCGGAACAGCCGGCGCGCCACGAAGAAGATCAGCAGGATGTCCGTGAGGCCGACGACGACCGACGGCAGGCGCACGCTCGTCTCCGACAGCGGCAGCACCTTCAGCACGCCCGCCATCGCATAGAAGATCACCGGCATGAACCAGCCGGACCGATCTTCGCCGCGCATCTGAATCTTGAAGTAGAGCGGCAGATACGCGCCGTGCACGTCGCGCCCGGTCGTCGCGACCGAATGCGCGTCGACCGCGAGGATCGCTTCGTCCGGCGACAGGTAGACCGGCGCGCTCGCCAGATGGCGTGCATACAGCACGGCCGCCGCGACGAGCAGGAGCCCGAACAGCAGGCTTCGTATCATGGCTGGCCGAACGCGATCATCGACGTGCCGACCGTCCCCACGGCGAGCGACGTCCCGATTACCACGAGCGCCGCCGCTCGATTCCGCAGGCGCGTGCAGGCATGGGCCGCCGGCAGCTGCACCAGACACGCGAAGAAGATCCAGAGGCGGATCACCTCGCCGCGATTCACGCCGAGCACATCCGTGACGAGAATCGCCGCCAGCAGGCTGACCGCGAACATCGCCACGGGTTCGCCCGCCAGCGCGGCGGCGCCGCCCGCGCGCCGCACAGCCGCCCAGACCAGCGCAACGAACAGCAGGGCCTGGCAGAGGCCCGCGCCGATCGAGAAATCGAGCAGGTCGCGCCAGACCCACACGTGATACGGACGTCCGGCCGCCGCGTTGAACTCGACGGCATCGCGCATCAGATGTCGAAAGACCGCGAGGCTGTCGAAATGCATCCAGAGGCCAATCAGAACGGCGGCCGACACGAACGCGATCGCCGCGGAGGCGACCTGGCGCCCAAGCGCCGGCCATGTCTTCTCGCCCCGGACGATCGCGGTCCACGCAAGGCCGGCGAACACGAGTCCGGTCACCAGCGGCAGCGGCTCGAACGCAGTCAGCCCGAAGAGCGCCGCGCCAAGCGCGGCCGCGTATGCCGTCGTCCGCGCGCGGAGCGCGCGCTGCCAGAGCACCAGACACCCGAGGACAATGACGGGGGTGACGGTGTTCAGAATCGGCAGGAAGAACAGCTTCGCCGGCACGCACAGATACAGCGCCAGCGCCACCATCGCCGTCGTCACGTCGCCGGTGAGATCCCGCGCGAACAGATACAGCAGCAGCCCGCCGACACTCGAGAGGACGACCACGAGCTCCGCCAGCCTGGCGGGCGCGGGCGAGAGGCGCTCGAGCGCGTAGACCAGCACGAGCTTGCCGGGCATGTTGCTGCGAGGGTGGATGGTCAGCGTCGGCCGCAGACGATCGAACTCCCGCAGCAACACGGATGCCGGGTATTGCCGCGTCGCGCCGTAATAGCCGTCGGATCCGTCGCTCTCGAACATGCGGGCGATCGTGTAGGGCGCAAGGGCCCGAAGGCGAAGCTGCACGGCCGTTCCCACCAACAGCCACAGGGCGAGGAGCCACCACTCGCGCCGCCGCATGAGGTCGGAAGGAATCATGAGCAGCGCCGCACAGACCGCGAACGCCGCCGCGCATACGGCCATCGAGCGCCAGCTGAAGCCGTAAATGTACTCGTAGACCCAGCGTCCTTCGACGGAGCCGAGCACCAGCGACAGATGCGCCATGCGATACGCCACGAACACCGACAGCGCCGCGCCGGCCCAGAGCGCGAGCCAGAGCCGCCGGTTCATCGCGTGGCCGAAGGCGCCCGGTCGAGCCGGCCGATTAGATCGAGCACGGACGGTGTGATGGCTTTCGCCGCCGCGGCGATGGCGTCGCCTCCGTAGTTCCAGTCGTCGAGGCGCTGCGCCGGATCGGTCAGCAGCGGCTCGCCCTGCAGGCTGATGAACCGGAGGCGATTCGTGGTCTCGAGTTGCGCGTCGATGAGCGGACGCAACGCGGCGAGGTTCGCCGACTGGCGGCTCGTCTCAGCCGGATTCACGGCGACGACCACTCCGCTGGCGTGTGCCAGCGCGGCCGTGATGGCCTCCGACATCTGCTCGGCATACCGCGCGGGATCGTCGTCGTGCCGCCGTGCGGCGGGCGCGAACAGGCGATCGGCCCGCGAGAGCAGGGCGCCTGTCGCTTCCATCACCGCGCCCGAACCACGGCGGATGACGTTGCCCGGCCTCCGCGGCGCGTCGGCGACGTAGCCGGCGCGAACGCTTCCGAATCGCCACGCCATCCCCTTCTCGCGGATCGCGAGCGGCAGCACGGGCCAGTATCCGGTTCGCGCGAAGATGCCGGAGGTTTCCTGCGGCAGCGGCGCGCCGCCGACACCCAGATCGTCGTCGATGCAGATGTAGTCAGGCTGCAGGTACGCGTAGCGCCTGATCGCGTCGGCGTACGAGTCTGGCAGCCCGCCGGGTCGCGCGAGCGTGAGCGCGACGACCTGTCGCACTTCCCCGCCGCGCCGATCGGTCACGAGCATGACCTGCTGCCGGAGGACGGTGGCAATCGTCCAGGACGCAGGCATGCCGAGTCCGAACGCGCGCGTGCCGCCGACGACGGCGATGCGGATTTCGCGGGGCCCCTTCTGGTGCGCGACGGCGCCGCGATAGCCCCAGATGTTCAGGCCGGCCAGATCGTCGAGCTTCTTGTGCGCGTACAAATCGAGCGCCACGAGCGCGACCGCCGAGGCGGCCACCGCCTGAATCGCGACCGCCGCGGCGACGCCCCGGGCGCGCCTCACGATCGCCCCTCCACGTCCGGCTGCCAGTGGGCCAGAAACGCCCGCGCGACGAGACGCGCGCCGTCGCGGCTGAAGTGCACGTCGCCGGGAATGTAGTCGCGGCGAATCGTCCCGGCCGCGTCGCCCTGCTGGAAGAACGGCTCGAACAGATCGACGAACCGCGCGCCGCGGCGCTCGGCCCATCGACGCCAGAAACGCACCTGGATCGAATCGGCCGTGTCG
>CAZOIK010000171.1:0-35537 GCA_964579765.1 uncultured Bifidobacteriaceae bacterium | reverse complement strand
TGCAGGTCGCCGAGATGGTGATCGAGAAGGCGAAGCGGCTCGTCGAGCACAGGAAGGACGTCGTCATCCTGCTCGACTCGATTACGCGCCTGGCGCGCGCCTACAACACGATCGTGCCGGCGTCGGGCAAGGTGCTCTCGGGCGGCGTGGACAGCAACGCGCTGCAGCGGCCGAAGCGCTTCTTCGGCGCGGCGCGCAACATCGAGGGCGGCGGGTCGCTGACGATCATCTCGACCGCGCTCGTAGACACCGGCTCGCGCATGGACGAAGTGATCTTCGAGGAGTTCAAGGGCACGGGCAACCTCGAGATCCACCTCGATCGCAAGCTCACCGACCGCCGCGTGTTTCCCTCGATCGACATCCAGAAGAGCGGGACGCGGAAAGAAGAACTGCTGCTGCCGAAAGACGACCTCAATCGCGTCTGGGTGCTGCGCAAGGTGCTGACGCCGCTGTCGCCCGTCGAGGCGATGGAGCTCCTGCTGTCGCGCATGGGGAAGACGAAGACCAACCAGGAATTCCTCGCCTCCATGAGCAGCGGAAAGGCCTGACGCCGCCGTGCGCACGCGACAGTTCGGCCGGACCGGCTGGCAGGTGTCTGAAGTCGGCTACGGCATGTGGGGCATGGGCGGCTGGACCGGCTCCGACGACACGGAGTCGCTGCGCGCGCTGCACCGCGCCGTCGAGCTCGGCTGCACCTTCTTCGACACGGCGTGGGTGTACGGTCAGGGGCGGAGCGAGAAGCTCCTCGGCCAGACACTCAAATCGCATCGCGACGCGACGATCACTGTCGCCACCAAGATTCCGCCCAAGAACATGCGGTGGCCGGCGCGCGACTCGTACCGCGTGGACGAGACATATCCTCCGGATCACATCCGCGCGTACACCGAGAAGAGCCTCGAAAACCTCGGCGTGGACGCGATCGACCTGCAGCAGTTCCACGTCTGGAGCGACACGTGGGCAGACGACGACGGCTGGAAGCGGGCCGTTGACGATCTGCGGAGGGCCGGACTCGTGCGCGCGGTCGGCATCAGCGTCAACCGGTGGGAGCCGGCCAACGTCATCCGCGCGCTCGACACGGGGCTGATCGACGCAGTCCAGGTGGTCTACAACGTCTTCGACCAGGCGCCGGAAGACGAGCTGTTCCCGTACTGCCGCGAGCACGACATCGCGGTCATCGCGCGCGTGCCGTTCGACGAAGGCAGCCTCACCGGCACGCTGACGAGAGACTCGCGCTGGCCCGACGGCGACTACAGGAATCTGTACTTCACGGCGGAGACGCTGCCCGAGACGCTCGCGCGCGTCGATCGCCTTGCGCAGCTCGTCCCGACGGGCATGGATCTGCCCGAGCTCGCGCTCCGGTTCATCCTTCAGCACCCGGCGGTCAGCACCGTGATTCCCGGCATGCGCCGGCCGGCGCACGTCGAGCGCAATCTCGGCGTCAGCGACGGCGAGGCCCTGCCGCCCCGGCTGATGGAGGCGCTGCGCGCCCACCGCTGGGACCGCGATTCGACGCTGTCCCCGTAGGCCTGCTAAAATAGGGGTTTCCCGGTCAGGGCAAGGAGCTCGCTGTGAAAGAAGGAATTCACCCGAAGTACCACGACGTCGAGGCGCGCTGCGCCTGCGGCGCGACGTGGAAGACCCGCTCGACCAAACCCGAGCTGCACCTCGAGATCTGCGCCAACTGCCACCCGTTCTTCACGGGCAAGCAGAAGCTGATCGACACGGAAGGACGCGTCGAGCGGTTCACGAAGAAGTTCGGCACGCAGACAGTGGCCACGCGCAAGGCCGCTGCCAAGAGCGCGAAGGCGTCGAAGTCAAAGAAGACGGCCGCCGCCACTCACTAGCTTCCGTTCGATCCGCTCCAGACGGTGCCGGGCCCCTTTCCGGGCCCGGGCCACGTTCCGCAGCGCAAACACTCTGGCCGATTCGAGGTCGCGACGCCGGTGCTCGTGGTGGATCGCGAGCGCCTCGACGGCCGCCTGCTCGACCGCCGGCGAACACCCCGATTCGACGAGCGTCGTCCAGCACGTCGCCGCGTCGTCGAACCGCCGCGCGCGGCGGTAGGCGACGGCGAGCGCGTGCAGCGCGTCTTCGGTGAGGAGGCGCGCGCGCTGGCTGCGTGACGACGCGGCGAGCGTGACCGCGCGCTCGAACGCGGCGAGCGCGCGGTCGTCGGCACGCGCGCGCGCATAGACGTGGCCGAGCGCCAGCGCCTCGCGCGCGTTCTCGGCGTAGTCGGGCCCGCCGCGTACGATCTCGAGCAACCGCGACGTCAGCCCCGCGAGCGACGCGAGGTCGCGACGGTTGTGCTCGAGCACTCCCCCGAGCGCGCTCGCGTCGCCCGATCTGACGAACCGGAAGTACCGCTCCGGAATCTCGAACCCGGGCACGTCGTCGTCACGCCAGGCCCCCAGCACCTGCTGCTCGAGCACGGCGAGCGAACATTCGTCTTCCTTCCAGAACCGGCGCGCCGGATGAAGCACGTCGATATGCGGATGGCTGGCCGCGGGCCACTCGAGGCGGTGGAACAGATACCGGGTCTCGAGCACCGGCGCGTCGAACGACTTGCCGTTGAAGCTGACGAGGGCGCCCGCGCGCCCGAGCTCTCCCGCGACGGCCGTGAGCATCGGCCGCTCGTCCGAATAGCGCGCGAGCAGATACTGCCGCGTCGTGAAGCTGCCGTCGGCGTCGAACCACGCACACCCGACGAGGAACGCCTGGGTTCCGGCGCCGCCGCTCAAGCCGGTCGTCTCGAGATCGAAGAAGACGAACGGCGGACGCGCCTCCGCATTGCCGCACACGAGCGGCGCTTCGTGCGCCGACGCCTCCAGCCGCGCGGCCAGCTCGCCGATGGTGGCGCGCCCGTATCGCGTGTTCGGCGAGAGCCGGCGCTCGACGATGAAGCAGTGGCCGTACCAGCGGCCGTCGAGCAGGGTCTCGAGATCGGACGAGGCCGCACGAGGCACGACGTCGGGTTCTGTGCTCCTGACGCCGGATCCCACGGAGTCGCGGTGAGGATTGACGATGCCGCGCAGGCGATCGGCGAGCGTGCTCATGCGGTTTTCGCCTCGAGGGCCCCGGCCTGAGCGGAGTCGAGGGCCGGTGCGAGCAGGAGGTCGAGAATCCTGAGCGCCGCCGCCTTGGCGAGCGGCCCGGTGTTGCCGACCGGACCGACGCAGCCGGGGCATCCGCTCTCGCACGCGCACTCCGAGATGAGCGTCCGCGTCGCCTCGAGCAATTCGCGGTGCATGCGGAAGAGCGGCGCGCTGAAACCGATGCCGCCTGGGTAGTTGTCGTAGACGAAGATCCGCGCCGTGGTGACGCCCGGCGCCGGGTTCTCGCTCAGATCGTCGCTGTCGATCGAGATCCCGATGTCGTGACGATCGCACATCAGCAGCAGCTGCGCGACCTGCCGCAGCGCGAACGACAGCGCGACGACGCCGTCGCGGCGATCGTCGGCCGCGTACGGCAGCAGGCCCATCACGCTCTCGGGAATCGTCAGGCAGTACGACGTCGTATGCATCTGCTGCTCGGGCAGGTCGAGCTCGCCAGACCCGACGTTCTCGTTCGTGTAGAACTTGATCTTCTTGAACCCGACGACGCGCGACACGACGTGCACTTCGCCGTGCGAGGCCATCCCCTCCTGCGCGAACGTCTCGAGGCTGGTGACGCGCGTGTAGGTGATGGCGTCGGTGTAGTAATCGCAGTCCACCTCGCGCACGTACGCCTTGCGCCCCTCGACGTCGAGCTTCTCCACCTGGAACAGCTTGCCCTCGACGATGTAGATGGCCTTCGGATGCAGCGTCGAGGGCCCGCTCGAAAAGTCTGTTTCGCCGATCACCCGGCTCTCACGCGTGATGTCAACGACGACGAAGTTGTCGGAGGAGACGGACCGCAGGCTGACGGCGTCGGCCGGATACGATTCGTTCGTCCACGTCCACCGCGCGTGGTCGTCGCCGGATTCTCCGGACAGGTGCACGAGGCCCTGCTCCGCCAGCACGCCGAGGATTTCCTGCACGTCGTGAGCGCCGAACGCTTCAGCCGCGGTGAACGGCAGCTCGAACGCCGCGCATTTGACGTGATCGACCAGGATGTGCAGGTTGTCGGGGTCGATGAGCGCGCGCTCTGGGGACGCGTCGAAGAAATAGGCGGGATTGCGAACGACGAACTGATCGAGCGGCGCGCTGCTCGCCACCATGACGGCGGCAGACCGGCTGGCGCGTCGTCCCGCGCGACCCGCCCGCTGCCACGTGGCGGCAATCGTGCCCGGGTAGCCGGCCATCACGCTGACGTCGAGCGCGCCGATGTCGATGCCGAGCTCGAGCGCGTTGGTGGACACGACGGCCCGGACGACGCCGTCGCGCAGCCCCTTCTCGATCTCTCGCCGCCGCATCGGCAGATAGCCGCCGCGATAGCCGCGGATCTTCTCCGGACCACCCGGCACGTCCTCGAAGTCGTCCTTGAGGTAGGTCGTGAGAATCTCGGTGGAAAGGCGGCTCTGCGCGAACACGATGAGCTGCAAGTGGCGCTTGAGGAATTCCGACGCGATGCGGCGCGTCTCGCCGAGATACGACCGTCTGATGCCGAGCTGCTGGTTGACGACCGGCGGGTTCACGAAGACGAAGAACTTCTCGCCGCGCGGCGCCCCGCTCTTCTCCACCAGCTCGAACGGCTGCCCGGTGAGGCGCTCGGCCAGCTCGCGCGGGTTCGCAATCGTCGCCGACGAGCAGATGAACACCGGGTGCGAGCCGTAGTGCGCGCAGATGCGCCGCAGCCGGCGCAGGACGTTGCACAGATGGCTGCCGAACACGCCGCGATACGCGTGCAGCTCGTCGATGACGACGAATTTCAGGTTTTCGAAGAGCTTGGCCCAGCGCGGATGGTGCGGCAGGATGCCCGAGTGCACCATGTCGGGATTGCTGAGCACGACATGGGCGCGCGACCGGATGGTGCGCCGCGCGTCCTGCGGCGTGTCGCCGTCGTACGTGAAGACGCCGATCGCGTCGCCGCTGCCGCGATCGATCGTCTCGCACAGACCGTGCAGCTCGGCGAGCTGATCCTGCGCCAGCGCCTTGGTCGGAAACAGGTAGAGCGCGCGGCTCGACGGATCCTGCAGGATCGCGTCGAGCACGGGCAGGTTGTAGCAGAGCGTCTTGCCCGACGCGGTCGGCGTGGTGATGACGACGCTCCGGCCCGCCAGCGCGTGGCGCACCGCCTCGGCCTGGTGGACATAGAGCTGCGAGACGCCGCGCCCGTTCAGCGCCGCGACCAGCCGCGCGTCGATCCCGGGCGGAAAGTCGGCGTACTCGGCCGCGACCGCCGGCAGCCGCCGCACCGCGGTGACGTGGTGGTCGGGCGTGTCGGCCCGGGCAAACTCTCCGGACGGGAGCCCCGGCGCAAGGCGGTCGAGCGCCTGGTCGAGAGCGGCCCCTCGACTTCGCTCGGGACCGGCGGCGCGCGGCAGGCCAAGTGCCATGGCGCGCCATCGTACCAGCGAGCCATGAGGCGATCAAGAGGCGAAACGCGTCACTTTCCCTTCTCGATTGTGAAGCCTTCGATCTGCACGTCGAGATTGTTGTTGACGCGCAGTCCGACGATGCCGTTCGTGTCGATGGCGGAGACCGGACGCATGGCCACCTGCGTGCCGTTGGCCATGAACGTCACGGCGTCTTTCCCGACGTGAATCGCGAGCGCGTTGACGACGCGATTGGAGGCGTCGGGTCTCGTCAGCGCCGGGCTCGTCATCCAGTTCACTGCGGCGGCGCCGGATGAATTCGTTGCGCCGCGCCGCTCGCGAATCGCGTACTCGCCGTCCTCGCGCGCGAGAAACGCCGTGTAGCGCTCGTCGTCCTTGTCAAGATTCTGCCCGCCGATAAAGAGACCGTAGCCCTCCTCGAACGTGGGCATCCGGCGCACGGTGAACTTCGCCGTGACGGTGTACTCGCCCGATGCGCTCTCTCTCGGATCCCAGAAGATCGCCGCAGGTCCTGTCCGGGCGTGAAGCACGGCGGCGCTCTCGGATGTCAGCATGAGTCGGCCGCTCGCCTGCGGATTGTCGATGCGCGCCCACCAGCCGGGCACGTTGACGCCGTGGCCCGCGACGGGACGGACGGGCGGCGCTCCGCGGCCGAACTGCGCACGGCCGACCGTCGAGAGCGGGAGCGCGACGAGCGCGACAGCGACGAGCCACTTGGACATGAATCCTCCTTTCAGATTCGACACAGCCCTATCGTAGGACCGCGCGCCGCAAGCGATCCAGATGCACACGATGACAGCGCGACGAGCGCAGCGTGACGGATTTCGTGATCGCGATCGCGCGCGCGATCGGGATTTTTTCGTCGTCGCGGCTTGAATTTCGTTGACGTACTACAGGGGTACTGTTACGTTTCGATCCAGCGGCCGATAATCATCGGCGAGGAGAATTCTGAAGATGGGAGCAAGCGAGCCGCGAGTGCGGCGCAGAGGTTTCTTCCTTCACTCGTCGGATGCCGAAATCGAGACCGGCGAGCACGAGAACCCCGAAGGTTTTACGGTCCGCGTACGAATCGCCCGTTCCACCGCCCCCAGACAACTTGCAAGCACCGGCCGCCATGCCCGCACGGACGACAGCGCGCGGTCCGACGAGGCGCGCCCGCAGATCAGATCAGGGAGCGTGACTGGCAGCCGTCAACGGGCACACTTGCCCCGCTGATCCAGCTCGCGCGAGGCGAGACGAGGAACGCGACGACCGCCCCGACCTCTTCGGGGCGGCCAAACCGCCCGAACGGCAACTCCCGCGACACGAACTCCGCAATTCCGGCAGGGTCTTCCTTCTGCCGGCGATCCCACGAGCCCCCTGGAAACAGAATCGACCCCGGCGCCACGCTGTTGACGCGGATGTTGTCCACGGCCAACTGCTGGGCCATCGACTTCGCCAGGCTGATTTCCGCGGCCTTCACGGCGTTGTACGTCATCCGTCCGCCAGATTCCCGGCCGTAGATCGACGCGATCATCACAATCGCCCCGCCGCCGCGCTTGCGCATGTGCGGAATCGCCATCCGCGAGGTGCGAATGGCCGGAAACAGCGTGTGGTCGAATGCCTCCTGCCACGCGGCGTCCGGCGTGTCCGTGATCGTCGCGCCCTTGCCGAGCCCGACGTTGTTGACGAGGATGTCGAGGCCGCCAAACGTCTCCACGGTGCGCATGACGACGTCGGCGACGCCCTTCTCGGTCGAGACGTCGGCCTGAAGCGCGAGAATCCGCGCGGCGCCGTTCGGCAGGGCGCGCAGCTCGGCGACAGCCGAGGCAATCCCCTCCTCACCGCGCGCGCAGATGGTGACGTTGCAGCCCTCGGCCAGCAGCGCCTTCGCCGTCGCAAGGCCGAGCCCGCGCGTCGAGCCCGTGACGATGGCGATCCTGTCCGTGAGTCCGAGGTCCACGCTGATGATTTCCTTCCTTGCACGCAGGCGCTTACGTCCTCACACGCGCGTGTCGAGGAACCGGCCGAGCGCGTCGTTGAAGGCGGCCGGCTGCTCCATGTTCGACATGTGCCCGGCGCCGGGGATGACGACGAGCTGCGACCCAGGAATGTCGCGATGCATCTGCTCGCTGAGCGCCGGCGGCGTCAGCGCGTCCTGATCGCCGACGATGATCTGGACCGGAATGCGGAGGGTCGCCAGCATCGGCGTCGAATCAGCTCTGGTCATCAGCGCCGTCAGTGCGCCGACAATCGACTCGACCGAATTGGACGTGATCTGGCGGCGCAGATGCTCGACCACGTCAGGCTTGCCGGCTCGGGTCGCGTCGCAGAGGAGCTTCGGGATCAACGCGTCGGCCACGGCGCCCTGCCCCCGCTCGCGCACCAGCCGCTGCATGCTCTTGCGGTTCTCGACCGCGTCCGGCGAATCGCCCTGCGACCGCGTATCGGCGAGGACCATGGCGCGGAAATAGGTCGGCGCATGCCTGAACATCGCGAACGCGGTATAGCCGCCCATCGACAGGCCGCACACGACGGCGTCCTTCACATGCAGCTTGTCGAGCAGGTCGATGATGTCGCCCGCGTAGTCGTCGATCGACGTCGTCGGCGGGTCGCCGGCGGCGGTGTCGCCCGGGCCGAACCCTCGCAACTCGGGGACGATGACGCGCCAGCCGCGATCGGCCAGCACGAGCTGCGGATCCCACATCGTCGTGTTGAGCGGGAATCCGTGGATCAGGACGAGCGTGCCCGCCCCGCGGCCCTGACCGCGGGCGGGCACGTCGTTGAATCGAAGGCGGCCGATGCGCTGCACGAAGGGAGCGATCTACTCGCGGCCCCGCCCGCGCGCGCCGCGTCCGCGCATGAAGTTCTCGGTGGACGGCGGCACGAGGTTCTTGAGGCGCAGGTAGACGGTGGCGATGCCGTACATCTCGCTGCCGTGCGTGAGGACGCCCGTCAGGCCGGCGATGCGCGACTGCTGTCCGCCGCGGCCGTTCGACACCATCTCGGTGGCCGACGCGTCCGTCAGCGACGAGAACACGTCGTCGCAGAACGCGAACGAATCGGCGAGCGCCTTGACGACTTCCGCCTTCGTCGTCAGCATCTCGAAGCTCGGCTGCCCCTGGCGCGGGTTGGGCGCGCCCTTGAGACCCGAGCACTGACCGAACTGCGCGTCGGCCACGTGGCCGAAGAGCTGGCCGAAGCTGCGGATGGCGGGAGTAGGTTTGAAGAAGAAGTCGGCGCCGGGCATCTTCTCGGCCGACTGCGTGAGGTTGTTTTTGAGTCCGGCGTACGAGCGCTGCAACGCAGCGGCGGTCGTGACCGGCCCGCGGCCCGGTCCCTGCGCGGCGGCCGCAGACGCCACCATGAGACATCCCGAGAACACACAAATCAGTCGCTTCATCCTTGTACTCCTTGGCTCGAGCCCGTACAATCCTACAGACTCTATATCAATACGACGTTCTGAAGAGTTCGATGACGACCGCCTGCAGCGAGGAGAGCGTATGTCGAAAGCGTTAAAAGTAGTCTGGATGACGATGGCCGCAGCGACGCTGACGGCGTCGCTCGCCCTGGCGCAGGCTCCGCCCAACCCGGCGCCGGCGGGCCCGAGCAAAACGCCCACGGCCACGCAGACGACGCCGAGGAAACACAAGGGGAAGAAGTCGGGCAAGAAGAAGCACGGCAAGAAAGGCAAGAAGACCGGCACCCCGCAGCAGTAGTGCAGGCCTTCAGACCTGCCGTGCGACGTTCAATCGTCGCGACTAGCTGCGGCGGCGGCCGCGGGTGCGCATGGGCGCGGGCTGGGACGGCACGGGATCGGTCCACCACCGGCGGCGATCGGAGGTCACGCGAGGGCCGCGCCGGCGCTCGCGCCGGCGCCGCTCGGGATCGAACCGCGCGAGCAGCCAGCCGGTGTGCACCAGCATCTCTTCCATGTCGCTCTGAAAGGCCTCGAGCGCGTCCGAGTCGTTGAAGGGAATCCGCGAGGTCTCGACGCCGTCGGCGAGCACCACGAGCTCCTCGCCGCCGCCGTTCTGCTGGCGCTGCAGCACCAACCGTTCGTCGCCGCGCGCGAACGTCCAGATCTGCTTTCGTTGCTGCTCCACGGGTGGTTTATCGGTGCACCCCGGCGCGGTACTTTCCGGACACACGAAGATTATCGGCACGGCTGTGCAGCTTCGTGCCGTACCGTCCAGCGCTCTCCGTTTCGCCAGTCCTTCGATGCCGGTCGCCGCAGCCTGGCAGGCCCGCGCCGCAGACTGGCAGCGCCGCGCGGCGGCCGGCAGCGCGTCACTGCGACCCGGCAGCGCGTCGCCGCGACCCGGCAACGCGGCGCCGGGCACCGGCAGCAGCATCCCGGCGGTCGGCAGCAGCCTTCCGGCTACCGGCAACAGGGTTCCGGCGGCCGGCAACAGGGTTCCGCGCACCGGCAGGACGCCGCCGCACACCGGCAACAGGGCGCCGGAGATCGGCCGGGCGGTACATCGAGCCGGACGGGGTTGCCGGGCCGGTGCGCCCCGCGACCGGTCTGCGAAATGTCAGGACTTAATCGCGCGTCGCCGGTGCCGGCTTCAGTATCCGCACGATTGACGCGATCGTGTTCCAGTTGCGCGTCGTCGCGGGCACGCCGAACATCTTGTCGATCCGGCCGAGATAGCCGATCGCCTTCATGTGACGGCGATACATGCCGAAAACGAACCGATCCCGCGTGCCGACGATCTGCAGGAGCCACTCGCCGCTCTCGGGAAAGGCGATTGGCGTGGAGGGACGGACGCGGCTCGCCTTCGTCAGGACGCTGACGAAGCGGACGACGCCGGGCGGCGCGGCGTCGAGGCCGAAGGGGTTGCCCGCGTGCAGGCTGAGAAGCTCGCGCGCGTCGCAGAGAGCCACGTCGGCGTCGAACGGCAGTCTCCGCAGAAGCTCGGCCTTGAATGTCGCTCGAGACCCCGGCCTGCGAACGATGAACGTCCCGGCGGCACCGACGTTCACGACGCCGAACTCGCGGAGCTGTTCGGCGAGGACCGCGGGACGGAACGTCCTGTGCCCGCCGACGTTGACGCCGCGAAGGAAGGCGACGAGCGCCACGGATATAGTGTCTGCGTGCAGGTCAGAAAACGAAAAGGCCGGGCGTTGTGCGCCCGGCCCAGTTCTGACTTCTAACTTCTGACTTCTAAGTTTCTAAGCGCAGCCGGACATGTTCCCGCAGTTGCTGCACTTGTAGCAGGCGCCGCTGCGGATCATGATCGCGCCGCACGTCGAGCACGGCGGCGCGTCTTCCTGGTTCTGAATCGTCGAGTACGACCCCGGCTTGCCCGCCGCCGCTACCGGCTGCGGCGCAGCGGCAGCGGAGGTGGGCTCGGCGGGCGCCGCGGTGGCGTCGTCGAGCTCGCGGCCGTTCACCCCCGCGTAGAACTGTGCCTCGGGCGACAGGAACTTGGTCGCCATCCACCGGAAGATGTAGTCCACGATCGACTTCGCGAAGCGGATCTCCGGGTTGCGCGTCATGCCCGACGGCTCGAAGCGGACGTGGCTGAACTTGTCCACCAGCGCCTGCAGCGGCACGCCGTACTGGAGCGCGTAGGAGATCGCCTGCGCGAAGGCGTCGGCGAAGCCCGAGATCGTCGAGCCTTCCTTCGCCATGACGAGGAAGATCTCGCCCGGCTGGCCGTCCTCGAACAGGCCCACCGTGATGTAGCCCTCGTGGCCGGCGATGTCGAACTTGTGCGTGATCGCCTGGCGCTCGTCGGGCAGCTTCCGTCGGACGGGGCCGGTGACCATCGACGCCGCGGCCTGCTGCGCGATCTCGGCCGCCGTCTTGTCCTTCGACGTGTTGAGCGGCTGCGTCCGCTTGCTGCCGTCGCGATAGATCGAGATGGCCTTGGCGCCGAGCTTCCAGCTCTGGACGTAGGCCTCCTGGATGTCGGCGACCGTCGCCTCCTTCGGGACGTTGACCGTCTTGCTGATCGCGCCCGAGATGAACGGCTGCGTCGCGCCCATCATCTTGATGTGGCCCATGTAGTGAATGGACCGCTGGCCCTTCGCGGCCTTGAACGCGCAGTCGAACACCGGCAGGTGCGACTCCTTCAGCCCCGGCGCGCCCTCGATCGTCTCCTGCTCGTCGATGTACTTGACGATCGCGTCGATCTGCTCGGGCGTGTAGCCGAGCTTCTTGAGCGCCATCGGCACCGTCTGGTTGACGATCTTCATCATGCCGCCGCCGACGAGCTTCTTGTACTTGACGAGCGCGATGTCCGGCTCGACGCCCGTCGTGTCGCAGTCCATCATGAAGCCGATCGTGCCGGTCGGCGCGAGCACCGTGGCCTGTGCGTTGCGATAGCCGTGCTGCTCACCGAGCTCCACCGCGTCGTCCCACGAGCCCTTCGCCGCGTGGTACAGATCCGAGGGCACGTTCCTCGCGTTGACGTCGCGCATCGCGTCGCGGTGCTTGCGCATCACGCGCAGGAAGGGCTCGCGGTTCTTCTCGTAGCCGGAGAAGGGGCCGCCGTGATCGCGCGCGACGCGCGCGCTCTGCGCGTACGCCTCGCCCGTCATCAGCGCCGTCAGCGCGGCGGCGTAGTCGCGGCCGGCGTCGCTGTCGTACGGCAGGCCGCGCGACATGAGCAGCGCGCCCAGGTTCGCGTAGCCGAGGCCGAGCGGCCGGTACGCGTGGCTGTTCTTCTCGATCATCGGCGTCGGATAGCTCGCGTTGTCAACGATGATCTCCTGCGCCGTGATGAGCGTCTGGATCGCGGCCTTGTACGAGACGACGTCGAACTCGCCGTCGGGCCGGACGAACTTCATCAGGTTGATCGACGCGAGGTTGCACGCCGAGTCGTTGAGGAACATGTACTCGGAGCACGGGTTGCTCGCGTAGATGCGATCGGTCTCCGGGCACGTGTGCCACTCGTTGATCGTCGTGTCGAACTGCATGCCCGGATCGCCGCAGATGTGCGTGCCCTCGGCGATGAGGCGCATCAGATCGCGCGCCTGGTAGCGGTCCATCACGTCCTTGGTCCGGACCGACCTGGTTTCCCACACGCCGTCGTCGAGCACGCCGCGCATGAACTCGTCCGTGACGCGGACGCTGTTGTTCGAGTTCTGGAAGAAGACCGACGAGTACGCCGGGCCGGTGAAGCTGCCGTCGTAGCCGGCGTCGATGAGCGCCCAGGCCTTCTTCTCTTCCTCCACCTTGCAGTTGATGAACTCGACGATGTCGGGATGCTCGGCGTCGAGGATGACCATCTTCGCGGCGCGACGCGTCTTGCCGCCGCTCTTGATGACGCCGGCGAACGCGTCGTAGCCCTTCATGAAGCTCACCGGACCAGACGCCGTGCCGCCGCCAGCGAGTAGTTCTTTGGAAGATCGGATCGGCGAGAGGTTCGTGCCCGTGCCCGATCCGAACTTGAACAGCATGCCCTCGGTGCGCGCCAGCGTCAGGATCGAGTCCATCGTGTCCTGCACCGAGTTGATGAAGCACGCCGAGCACTGCGGCTGCTTCTCGAAGCCGCAGTTGAACCACACGGGGCTGTTGAACGCCGCCTTCTGGTACACGAGGATGTGCTTCAGGTCGTCGCTGAACGCCTGCAGATCCGCCTCGCTCGCGAAGTACTTGTGCGTGCGCGCCCACATCGTGATCGTGTCAACCACGCGGCCGATGAGCTGCTTGACGCTCCGCTCGCGCTCGGGCGTGCCGAGCTGGCCGCGGAAATATTTCGAGACGACGATGTTGGTCGCCTGCTGCGACCACGCCTTCGGAATCTCGACGTCGCGCTGCTCGAAGACCACCTCGCCGCCCTGGCTGCCGATCACGGCCGAGCGGAGCTCCCACTCGACTTCGTCGAACGGATCGACTCCGGCCTCGGTGAAGAAGCGTTGGAACGTCAGCCCCGGGGCGGCGGCCGTCTTCTTCGCGCGCGGCTTGTCGGCGTCTACATGCGGCGCATGCGGCGTCCCACTGCTCTCCACCGTCTGCTGGCCGGCGCCAGCGGCTTTCATGGCAGCGCGATCTTCCATATGACCCAGCCCCCTTTTCTTACTCCGGCGTTACCCGGGATCGGCGACGAAGCTCCTGCCCCAAGATGCCTCGTCAAACTTTGTGGATTGTGCGCGCGGCGGGAGATCGTTGAATCTCAGGCCCGCTCTTTCGTGGCAGGCCCGGCGATCCACAAGAAGCTGGGAGGGTTCTTGCTGATCGCCTGGTCGCGCTACGGCGAACAAATATGCGCTCCACTTCGCCGTTTGTCAACAGTCGATCCACCAGATATTGTGGCTCTCTTTTAGGGCGAACGCAAGATGTGGACGGCTGTGTAAGCTTGTGGAAGTGGAACCCAAACCCCTCGCGGCCCGCATTGTCGCGTTTTTCGAAGTGTTGCTCTGCTCGGACTATCCGACGCAGCTCGCCGTCGGCGCGACGCTCGCCGCGTTCGGCGTTCGCCCCATGACCCCGAGCGGCGCGCTGTCGCTGCACTACGTGGTCGCGCTCTCGCTCATCGACACCGTGCTGCTGCTCGCGCTCGTCGTCCTCTTCCTGCGCACGCACGGCGAGCGCGTCTCCGAGGTGCTCCTCGGATCCCGGCCGGTGCTGCGCGAAGCCGAGATCGGCCTGCCGCTGACGATTGGCGCGCTCGTCCTGGCCGTCGCCGTCGTCGCCGTCGTGCGGACCGTGGCGCCGTCGCTCCACAACCTGCCGCAGAATCCGCTGCAGGGGCTGGTCCATGGCCCGCGCGATTTCCTGCTGTTCGGCGTCGTCGTCGTGGTGGCCGGCGGCGTGCGCGAAGAGATCCAGCGCGCGTTCATCCTGCACCGGTTCGAGGTCTGGCTCGGCGGTCCCGTGGCCGGGCTGATCATCTCGAGCGTGGCGTTCGGGCTGGGTCACCGGCTGCAGGGCAACGACGTCGCCGTGGCCACCGGCACGCTCGGACTCTACTGGGGATGGACGTACCTGCGCCGGCGATCGTGCGTGGCGCCGATGGTCAGCCACGCCGGATTCAACGTGATCGAGCTGCTGCAGTTCCTGGTTGCGGGGCGGTAGAGTGGCGGCCCTGAAAGGGTCGCCGACCATTCAGGGCTGCGTTCCAAGAACCATCGGCGGCGAACGCCGGCGCAATCCGGCGACCCACTCGTCGATCATCCCCTGGCGCCGCTGCTGGTCGCCGTCCTGCACGACGAAGCGCTCGGCGAGATATGCCTCGAGCCGAAGGTTCTGCCGCACGATCTCGCGGACGTTCGCGGGCTGCAGCCCCGCGCGGTTCAAGACGGCGTCGTACGCCTGCTCGGATGGGAACCGCGCGCGCACGGCCGCGAGGTCGCGATCGATCTGCGCGCTCTCCGGCTCGGGCGGCGCATAGCGATCCACCTCGGCCAGCATCAGTTCGCGGTCGATCAGCTTCGACAGCACCGACGCGTCGGCGTTGGCCCCCGAATCCGGCGTCACGAACCCCAGGTCACGCATGCCGACGACGTCGCTCTCCATGATCAGCTGACCCGCGGCAACGGCGAGCACGCGATCGATCGTCTCGGCAGCCAGCGGCGCCGCAATCGCCAGCACGATGCCCAGTCCTGCCCAGCCCGCCCTCAATCAATCCCGCCCTTCTGCAATTCTGCAATTCTGCCCTTCTGCAATTCTGCAATCATGATCGTCAGAAGGCCTGCCCGAACGTGATGAAAAACGCCGTGAGGCTCTCGCCCGGCAGCGGATGGACCTTGAATCCGAGATCGAACCGCAGCGGGCCGATCGGCGACTTGTAGAGGACGCCGAATCCGACGGCCGATCGGAACTGCGAGACGTCGAACAGCGTGACCCGCTTGAAGACGTTCCCGGTGTCGAGGAACGTGTGGCCCTCGACGCCGTGCCAGGCCGGGGCGCGGAGCTCGAGGTTGACGAGTCCCTCCGAATTGCCGCCGATCGGGAAGCCGTTGGTGTCGATCGTGTCGTTCGGCTGCGGCGGAATGTGGCGCACGCCGAGCTGATCGAGCGCGAACCCTCTCATCGTCGTGTCGCCGCCGGCGTAGAAGCGCTCGCTCTGCGGCAGGTCGTGCGCGACCTCGCCCGTCGCGGCATCGACGAACGGGAACCCCGTGGCCAGCCCGAGGAACGCGTTGCCCGCGAGCACCACCCGTGTATGCGGCAGCAGACGGAACATCGATGCGCGGAAGAACGACTTCACGAACCCGACCTGGCCGCCGAGCGCGCGGGCGGCGAGCTGTCCGTAGCCGCTGAAGTACTCACCGGTCGTCGGGTCGATCTGATCGTTGCGCGTGTCGCGCAGCACCGACACCGAGAACGACGACAGGCGCACCTGCGGAAACACGCGGTCGATCGCCGACTGCTCGGACGGGTCGGTGATGTGGTTGTCGAAGACTTCGGTCTTCTGGAGAAGATACGTGCCGATGACGCTCAAGCCCTTGCCGAGTCTGCGCGTCGCCTCGGCCGTCACGCTCTGCTGCCGGAAGTTGAAGCCGGTGCGGAACTGCTGCTCGGCGGTCAGGGTGATTAGACCGTCCACCGCCGTGTCGAACACCTGCGGCTCGCGGAACGTCCCGACGACGTTGTACTCCGTCGTCCCCGACTGGGGCGTGCCCTGCGGGTGCAGCGTCAGGCTGCTGAAGAACGTGGCCGACCGGTTCGTGCCGAAGAGATTGCGGCGGCTGATCTGAAACGAGGCACGGGGCGCCGAGTCGAAGCGCTCCTGCGCGACGCTGCTGTTGTCGACGGCCTCGACGCGACGCGCGAACTCGAAGCCGCCGCCGTACGCGATGCTCGTGCTCGGCCCCTCCTCGACGCTGACGAGCAGGTCGCGGCGGTTGCCGCCGCCGCGGCCGAGCTCGGTGATCGTCACGTTGCGGTACAACCCGAGCGCCTGCAGCCGCCGCTGGCTGTCGCGCACGGCGTCGAGGCTCAGCGGATCTCCCGAATGGATCTTCAGCTGCTTCTCGATGATGCTCTGGTCGGTGTGCTCGACGCCCGAAATGAGCACGTGATCGACGAGCATCTGTGACCCCTCGCGCACGGCGTAGGTGATCGTGGCCTCGGTCCGTTCGCTGTTGAGCTCCGGCCGCGCATCGACCGTCGCGTTCTCGTACCCGGCGTTCAGGTAGCGCAGGAAGATGTCGTCGCGATCGGCCGCCAGGCTGGCGACGACGAACGGCCGGCCGGGCGCGAGCCGCAGGCCGCCGAGCAGCGTGGACGACGGAATCGACGTGTTCCCCGTCACGCTCACCGATTTCACGAGCGTCCGGACGCCTTCGCGGACGACGATCGTGATGTCCAGCGGCACCTCGCCGCCCGACGCCGCCTCGGGCACGACGTTCTCGTCGGCCTTGGCCGCGGCGAACCCCGATCGGCGATAGACGTCCTCGATGGCCGCGGACTCCGAATCGAGCGCGGCCTGCGAGAACGGCTGGCCCTCGCGCAGGCCGAGCACCGGCTGCAGGTCGGCGAGCGGGATCGACGTGTTGCCCTCGACGCTGACCTTCGCGATGCGGTACTGCTGGCCGCGGGTGACGTGGAAGGTGATGACGAGCTCGCCCTCCACGTCCATGCGGTCGTGCGGCGCCCTCGCGTCCTTGTAGCCCTGCGCGCGGAGCGCGTCTTCGATGCGCGCCGTGGCGTCTTCGAGCAGGTCCTCGTCCACCGATCCTTCGCGTTCGACAGGCACGAGATCTTTCTTGTCGCCCGGCACCGGGTCGCCGGTGAAGACGATCCGGACGTGCCGGCCGGGATCCACGGTGAAGCTGAGATCGACCGTGCGATCGTCCTCGGACGGACGATCGTCCCACGTCACCTTGGCCGCGTAGTAGCCCTGCGCGCGGCGGCCGGCGACGTACTTGTCGATGCGGGCGGCGACGACATCGCGCTCGAACGGCGCACCCGCCGCGAGCTGCAGCTGCGAGAGAAACTCGCCGCGCGCGGCCGCCGGCGCCGACACGGTGATTGTGCCGACCGCGGCGCGCACGCCGGCATCCAGCACGAACACCATCCGCGTGTGCGTCGGGCCGTTCGGCTCGATGCGTCCCGTCACGCGCGCGCGCAGGTAGCCGCGCGCGCGAAGCGCCGCCTCGACCAGCCGCGACAGCTCGTCGAGCCGTGTGCGCGCGGGCGAGGGCCCGGCGCGATCGGTCACGACGCGACGGAGCTGTCCCGGATCGACGCCAGGCTTCGACACGTCGCCGGCGAACTCGATCGCGGACACCGGACGCAGGCTCGTCAGGTCGAAGCGGACCGCGACGCCGCCGGCCACCGTCGAGGCGTCCACGCGCACGTCCTCGAACCGCCCCATGGCAAAGAGGTGGAGCTCCGTCTCGCGCACGTCGCGCATCGACAACGGCTGGCCCACGCGAATGTCGAGAATGCGGACGAGCGACGGATCGTCGCTCTCCCGGCCGTCGATGACGAGGCGGATCGACGCGACGTTCCGGCCGAGGTACGCGGCGACGTCGGCGCGCGCCGGCGCGGGCCACGCGCACACCACGGCCAGCGCCGCGGCCGCGGCGGCCAGGACAGCACTGCCGGCGCGGCGAATCAGAATGAGTGCCTCACGCGGAATTCGAGCGCGTAGGTCTGCTGATCCTCGTTGCGCGAGAAAATCCAATAGAACCGGTCGCTCACGTCGTATTCCAGCAGAAGGATCTGATCGTTGTAGGTGGAGTTCAAGCTCCGCGAGAACGTCAGATACGCCCGGTCGGAAATCCGCTTGCCGATCGTCACGCGCGCCGTCGGGTTGAGGCGCGAGGTCAGCGCGTTGGGATCGGTGAACGACGGCGACAGCTGGAACGTGTCCACGCCGAACGTCTGCTCGACGACGCGCCCGACCTGGCTCGCGATGGGGCTGCTCAACGCCTGCGTCGCGCGGGTGCGCAGGATGTCTTCCTCCGTGCGGTTCGGATTCTGCAGCCGCTGCAGCTCCGGCGCCACCGGCGACAGCGGCCCCGGCTGCACGTCGCTCAGCAGCAGCGCCACGACTTCGGCCTGCGGCAGCGGCGGATCCGACTCGAGCGACGGCGGGCTCAGCCGGCTCGGCGTGCCGGTGAGGCTGACGGTGACGCGATAGGTCTGGCCGGGCGCGCGCACGTCGGTCTCGGCTTCGAGGTCGATGAAGGGCTCGATCTTCGTCGGGTTGTTGAAGTCCACCGTGCCGCGCGTCACGCGATAGCGGCGTCCCTCGAAGTTCACGACGCCGCGATCCACTTCCGCGCGCCCGAGCAGCACCGGCCGGTCGTACGTGCCGCGCAGGTTCAGGTCGGCCGACGCGGTGAGCTGGACGAGATTGGTGTCCATCCTGAACGCGTTCGGCGCCTTGATGTCGAGATCGAACCGGATCGGCACGGGCGCCGCGATCTCCGACGGCGTCGCCGCCGCCTGACTCGACGCCGCGGCGCGCGCCGCCAGGTCGAAAATGCTGCCGGGCGCCTCGAGCCGGCGCGTCCAGACCGCGCTCTGCACGTTGACGGTGCCGGCGATGATCGGCGCCTGCACGTTGCCGCGCAGCGTCAGATCGGCGTTGACCGTGGACTCGATCCCCTCCGGATACCGGAGGTGCATGTTCTGCCCCATGATCAGCACGTTCAGCTCGCCGGGCAGATAGCCCTGCAGCCCGATCCGGCCGCCGAACTGCACGGGGCCGCCGCCCATCGTCGCCGTCACCTCGTCGAGCGTGATGCCGCGCTGATCGAAGCGAACGGCGCCGTTGATGTTGTCGAGCGCGTTCGGCAGCGACAGATGGCGGACGCGGCCGTTGCTGACGACGGCGCTGCCCGAAAACACCGGCGATCGCAGCGGCCCGTCCACCGACGCGCGCAGCTCGGCGCGTCCCGACCCGCGCACGTCGCGGAAGAACCCCTGCAGGATGCTCAGGTTCGCGTCGCCGATCGCCTGCAGCGCGATGCGCTCGTCGCGCAGGTTCACGCGCCCGAGCATCTTCAGCTTCGTCAGGTCGCCGACGAGCTGCAGGTTCTGCACGTCGATGCTGCGCTGATCGAGCGTGATGTGGATCGGGCCGTCGTTGCGGAGCGCGTAGTCGAACAGCCGCATGTCGAGCGCATCGACAGTGGTATCGACGAGCAGGTGATCCAGGTCGGCCAGTTCGCCGACGACGCGCACCGAGCCGCTGGTGACGGCTGTCGTATAGGGCGACAGGTTCGGCAGGAAGAGCCGCACGTACGGATCGAGCTTGCTGTCGTGGAACCTGAACGACAGCTCGCAGTCGGCCTGCGGCGTGAGCGCGATGCGGCCGGCGCCCGTGATCGCCAGCGTCGGCGACGCCGCGTTGACGTCGCCGCTCAGCTCGTTGCCGCGCAGCGCGAGCGTGCCCGTCACCTCGCCGACCGCCTGCCCGCCGACCGAGACGTTCGCCACACGGAACGTGAAGTTGTTGCGCGGCATGTCGAACGTGCCGCTGCCCTCGGCCGTGAACTGCGCGACGCCGCTCGCCGACAGCTTCTTGAAGCGCGCCGCCGCGACGGCGTCGATCGGAATGCCGCGGCCGGAGGCGTTGAACGAGTACGTGTGGTCCCAGCCGATGAACGCCGCGCCGGTGACGCTGCCGCGCGGCGCGTCGATGCCGATGTCGATGCCGTCGAGGCGGATGCCCTTGTTCTCGAAGCGCAGCGACGCCGCCGCCTTCTTCATGCCGACGCCGTACGCGCTGCCGTCCTCGATCGTCATCGCCCCGAACCCGATCGGCCGCGCGTACGGCCCGGTCAGGTGCATCTCGCCGGAGAAGTATCCGTTGATCGGATATTCGTCGATCTGGAACGCGTGCCGCAGCGACGCGACGTCGCGCCGCACGACGCGGAACCGCGCGTCGATCTCTTCGCCGCCGTCGCCGCGCGGGTTCTCGGTCGAGAACCGGCCGTCCGTGTGGATTTCCGATCCGTTCAGCCGGACGACGCCGTCGCGCACGTCGATGTAGCCGTTCTCGAAGGCAATCTGCGCGCTGCCGTCCCCCCACAGCGTGTCCCACGCCCACAGGTCCTCGCCGCGGAACGCGCCCTCGACGCGCGGCCGCCGGAACGACCCGGTCATCGTCCCGTCGAACTCGCCGCGGCCGCCGAACGGCACCGGGCCCGTCTTCGACCCGAAATCCGTGAGGATGCCGGCGAGCACGAGCTGGCTCTCCTGGAAGTCGCGGCTGACCACGTGGAAGTTGAACCGCCCGCGCAGGTCCCAGTTCGCCCCGCCGTCGAAGCGCACGTAGGTGCCGTGCGTCCGTAGCACTCCGCCGTCGATCGACCACTTGGCGGGATCGAGCGCGAAGCCGAGCTGGCCGGCGATCGGCAGATGCGCCGGCAGCGGCTGCGGCGCAAACGGCCCCCACTCGTGGCGGTCGTGGTTCGCGTCGGCGGCGTCGGCGGCCGCCAGCGAGTCGGACATCAGCGCCGCGTCGGCCGGCGGCGCGACGGTCAGGTGTCCCCCGCCGCGTTTGTCGGAGAAGTGGCCCGACGGCCACTCGAGGTGCACATGGCCGTCGGCGGCTCCGGCGAAGCGCGTGCCCTGCAGCGCCTCGAGGTCCGTGAACGCGGCCAGATCCGTGTGCCCGAACGTGACGTCGAACCGCTGCGTCGGCGGCGTCGGCTTGCCGAGCGGCTTGATCGAGTACTGAAACTTCGCGTCGCCGCCGTAGAACTTCGAGCCCGCGTTCCACACGTCGAAGCCGTGCTCGTTCCACTGGAGCTGGCCGTAGAGCGCCGGAAACCGATAGGCGTTGACGCCCGCGTTGTCGCTCGTGAACCGGCCGCTGACGTTGTGCCCGCCGTCGTAGAGCCGGAAGGTGCCGGTGAAGTCGCCGTCTCCGGCGAGCGTCCACTTCTCGGTGGTGAAGAAGATCTCGCGCATGCGCGGGAAGTGCACGCGGGCCTTCACCTGATAGAGCATGTTCGGCCAGTGCGCGAAGTCGGTGTCGCCCGAGCCGGCGACCTCGGCGCCGTCGGCGTGGATCTCGATGCGCGACAGGTGGACGCGCGGGCCGTCGAGCTCGAACGACGTCCGGAAGTCGGCCCACATCGGCAGATGATCCTGAATCCGGATCGTGCCGCCCTTGAAGACGGCGGTGCCGTGGTAGTTGGGCAGGTTCGTGATGTTCAGGTCGAGGTTCGGCGCGTCGATGCTCCACGGCGCCTCCTGATCCTCGTACGTGAACCGGCCGCGATACGCCCGCAGGTACTTCAGCGTCGTCGTGAACCGGCGTGGCCCGCGGTCGGGCTGGTTGGTGTTGACGAACTTCGGGAAGTTGTTCCGACCGTCGGGGAATTTCTCGACGAGCATCGTCCAGTCGGTCATCTCGACCGACGAGATGACGAACTCCGGATGCGTGCGGAACACCGTGGACCAGTCGAGGCCGAGCTCGATCCGCTTCGCGGTGAAGAACGGGCGATCCGAGGGGCGCACGCCGTCGATCCGCAGGTCGTCCACGACGACCGACCCGCGAAGGACATGAATCGACAGCCGGCCGAAGTGCACGCCGCGCTTGAGCTGCGCCGTGGCGCCGCGCTCGGCGAGTCCCCGTACCGACGGGCCGAGATCGACCGTCAGCGAGGCGACGACGGCCGCGGCGAGAATCGCGCCGGCCAGCTTCACCGCGCGCGCGCTGACGCGGACGGCGATGTGCGATCGCAGGTTCTGGAACCAGGTCACTGGATGACGACCAGCAGCGCGCCGGCGTCGACCGACGCGCCCTCCCGCGCATGCAGCTCCGTCACCACGCCGTCCCGGGCGGCTCTGAGCTCATTCTCCATTTTCATGGCTTCGACGACCACGACCGTCTGACGCGCGCGCACGGCCTCTCCCGTTTGGACGCCGACGCGCACGATCTTGCCGGGCATGGGCGCGACGATCCGCTGTGGCCCCGCCCCGGCGTGCGCCGCGGCGCCGCGGCGTCTGTGCCGTCCGTTGACGACAAGTCGCACTTCGGTGACGCCGACGCGTACGGAAAGCAAACCCGTTGCCGCGTCGGGCGCGAAGCCCACGTCGTACGACGCCCCGCCCGCCTGCCCTGATTCGACGACGAGCGACAGCGTGTCGGCATCGACCCGCGCCGCGTCCACGCGCCACGTCCGGCCGTCGAGCGTCACCTCGAACACGCCGTCCGTCCGGTGAACCGTCACCTGGCGCGCACGGCCGTTGACGTCCACTTCGTACTGCACGTCCTGTAATTATTGCCTACAGCGGGATGTTCCCGTGCTTCTTCGGCGGGTTCTTGTCGCGCTTGGTTTCGAGGTTCCGCAGCGCGGCAATCAGCTTGCGCCGGGTCTCTCGCGGGTGAATGACTTCGTCCACGAAGCCGCGCGACGCGGCGACGTACGGATTCGCGAACTTCTCGCGGAACTCGGCAATTTTTTCCGCGCGCACGGCGGCCGCATCGTCGGCCGCCTCGAGCTCGCGCTTGTAGAGGATGTTCACCGCGCCCTCCGGCCCCATGACCGCGAGTTCCGCCGTCGGCCAGGCGTAGTTGAAGTCGGTGCGCAGGTGCTTGCTCGACATGACGCAGTACGCGCCGCCGTACGCCTTGCGCGTGATGACCGTCACCTTCGGCACCGTCGCCTCCGCGAACGCGAACAGCAGCTTCGCGCCGTGCTTGATGATCCCGCCGAGCTCCTGCACGGTGCCGGGCAGAAAGCCGGGGACGTCCTCGAACGTCACGAGCGGGATGTTGAACGCGTCGCAGAACCGGACGAACCGCGCGCCTTTGAGCGACGCGTCGATGTCGAGCGTGCCCGCGAGCACGGCCGGCTGGTTCGCGACGACGCCCACGGGCCGGCCGTCGAGCCGCGCGAAGCCCACGATGAGGTTCTTCGCGAAGTGCTGGTGCACCTCGAGGAAGTAGCCCTCGTCGGCGACGGTGTGGATGAGATCCAGCATGTCGTACGGCTGGTTCGGCGCGGCCGGCACCAGCGTGTCGAGCGCCGGATCCTCGCGATCCGGCGGATCGGCGGTCGCGACGCGCGGCGGATCGTCGAGGTTGTTCGACGGCAGGAACGACAGCAGATCGCGGACGAGCGCAAGGCAGGCGCGGTCGTCCGGCGCCGAAAAATGCGCGACGCCGCTCTTCTCGTTGTGCGCGGACGCGCCGCCGAGCTCCTCTTTCGTGACCTCCTCGTGCGTCACCGTCCTGATGACGTCCGGCCCGGTCACGAACATGTAGCTCGTGTGCTCGACCATGACGACGAAGTCGGTGATGGCCGGCGAGTAGACGGCGCCGCCGGCGCACGGTCCCATGATCGCGGAAATCTGCGGCACGACGCCCGACGCAATCGTGTTGCGCAGGAAGATGTCGGCGTAGCCCGCGAGCGACGCGACGCCTTCCTGGATGCGCGCGCCGCCCGAGTCGTTCAGGCCGACGATCGGCGCGCCCAGCTTCATCGCGAGGTCCATGATCTTCACGACCTTCGCGGCGTTGGTCTCCGACAACGACCCGCCGAACACGGTGAAGTCCTGCGCGAAGGCGAACACCTGACGGCCGTCGATCAGGCCGTGGCCGGTGACGACGCCGTCTCCGGGGATCACCTGGTCGGCCATGCCGAAGTCGCGGCAGCGGTGCGCGACGAGCTTGTCGAGCTCTTCGAAGGTGCCGGGGTCGAACAGGAGATCGACGCGTTCGCGGGCGGTCAGCTTGCCCGCGGCGTGCTGGCGCCGCAGCCGCTCTTCGCCGCCGCCGAGCTCGGCGCGGCGCTCGAGGTCCGCGAGCGCGTCGTCGTGCGTCAGGCCTTCACCGCCTGCGCTTTTTCCCAGTCTTTCAGGAAGTTCTCGAGCCCAATCGCGGTGAGCGGGTGGTTGTACAGCATCTCGATCACCTTCGGCGGGCACGTGCAGACGTCGGCGCCCATCTTGGCGGCTTCGACGACGTGCATCGGATGGCGGGCGCTGGCGACGAGCACTTCGGTGGTGAAGTTGTAGTTGTCGTAGATCTGCACGATCTCGCGGACCATCTCCATGCCGCTCGTCGAGATGTCGTCGAGGCGTCCGACGAAGGGACTGATGTAGGTCGCACCGGCCTTCGCGGCGAGCAGCGCCTGCGCCGGCGAGAAGCAGAGGGTCACGTTCACCTTGATGCCCTCGCCCGAGAGCGCCTTGCAGGCCTTGACGCCGTCGCGCGTGAGCGGCACCTTCACGACCATGTGCGCGTCGATCTTCGCGATGTCGTGCCCCTCGCGCATCATGCCGGCGAAGTCCGTGGCCGTCACCTCGCCGCTGACCGGGCCCTTGACGATGTCGCAGATCTTCTTCAGGTTCGCGCGGAAGTCGCCGCTCTCCTTGGCGAGCAGCGAGGGATTCGTCGTCACCCCGTCGAGAATGCCGAGGTCGGCGATCGCCTGGATGTCCTTGATGCTGCCAGTGTCGACGAAGATCTTCATGCGAGCATGATAGCTCACCGCGCGGTTTCAGTGACCCGATTGCTCCGCGCGCCGACGTTGCCGGCCTTGTCCACGGCCTCGACCGCGTAGGTGAACGTGGAGCCCGGCGTCACCATGTCGAAGAACGACGCGTCCGTGACGGGCTGAGACGTGATGCGCTCGAGCGTCCGGTCGGCGCCCGAGGCGCGCAGCACGTAATAACCGGCGAGATCGGCCTCGGTGTTCGCCTCCCAGATCAGGTTGATCGCGCCGGCGCTCGCCACCGCGTTCAGGCCTTTCGGCGCCGCCGGCGGGAACGTGTCCACGAGCTTCATGCACGTCGGGCCGGTGGCCTCGCTTTCGACGGGCAGCCTCGCGACGATCTCGACGGCGCGCACGATGTAGCACCGGTTCGTGCCCCAGTCCATGCGCGTGTCTTCGTAGCCGTTCTCCTTGATCGGCTTGTCGTTCAGCCGCTGCCCGGTTGTCGCGTCGTAGAGGTTGTACGTGACGGCGGGCTGCAGCGGGCCGAACGGCGTCGAGGGCAGCGGTTCGGCCGAGCTGCGGTCTGCGTCGCGGTCTTCCTCGTCGCGCGCGATCGGCGAGGCCGGCTCCGGCTTCCAGGTGATGACGATCTTCTTCTCTTCGACGAAGATGGCGATGGGGGGCGGCGGCGCGGGCGCCAGCTCGAGCGGCACCGACACACGCTTGGAGAACTGTCCGGGCCGGCCGTGCGCGTCAATGCCGACGCCCACGTACGTCCGCAGCGCGGTCGCGGCGGGCGGGCCGAGCAGCGGACCGTCGGCCGGCGTCGGCTCGGCCGCGCGGCGTTTCTGCGTCACGCCGAGCGACTCCAGAATGGGCGCGGTGACGCGCTCGGCAATTGCCGACGACGAGCCCTGCTCGAGCCCCTCGCCGACGGTCGGCTCCGCCTCGTCGGCGGATTCGCCCTCTTCT
Organism: uncultured Bifidobacteriaceae bacterium; assembly: GCA_964579765.1. GTDB lineage: Bacteria > Acidobacteriota > Vicinamibacteria > Vicinamibacterales > CAVVIG01 > DATNBT01. Next base: position 9,799 of record CAZOIK010000171.1, on the reverse strand, counting down.
TGAACGTCGTTCGGATCGCGCGGCGCCTTCACGGGCACGCTGGCGACTTTCGTGCCGCGCTTCATGATCTCGCGATCGGTCAGCCGCGTGGCGGCGCCGTTGACCGCGAAGATGTCCACGCGCGTGAGGTTGGCCGGCCGCGACCCGTCGGTGTTGGCGTTGGGCACCGAGAGCCCGAGCTCGATCGTCGCGCCCCGGCGGTCGGCGCGGATCACCGGCGCGGCGGGCGTGCGCACGATGGGCGGCAGCGGCGGGCCCTTCTGTCCGCAGGAGATCGCGGACACGCCCAACGCGGAGATCGCGGAGAGAACCGCGAGAAGCCGGTTCTGCGACTTCACAGAATGTAACGGGATAGATCTTCGTTCTTGACGATGTCGGCGAGCATCTTCGTCACGTACTCCTCGTCGATCGTCACGCGCTTGTTCACGAGGTCGGGGCCCTCGAACGAGATCTCGTCGAGCAGCTTCTCCATCACCGTGTGCAGCCGGCGCGCGCCGATGTTCTCGGTCCGCTCGTTCACGCGCGTCGCGAAGTCGGCGATCTGGTGGATGGCGCCGTCGGTGAACGTCAGCTCGATGCCCTCGGTGTCCATCAGCGCCGTGTACTGCTTGACGAGCGCGCTGCGCGGCTCGGTGAGAATGCGCACGAACTCCTCGCGGCCGAGCGCCTCGAGCTCCACGCGGATCGGAAAGCGTCCCTGCAGCTCAGGAATCAGGTCCGACGGCTTCGAGACGTGGAACGCGCCGGCCGCGATGAACAGGATGTGATCCGTGCGGACCATGCCGTACTTGGTGTTCACCGTCGTGCCTTCGACGATGGGCAGGATGTCGCGCTGGACGCCCTCGCGGCTGACGTCGGGGCCGTGGCTGCCCTCGCGCCCCGAGATCTTGTCGATCTCGTCGATGAAGATGATGCCCGCCTGCTCGACGCGCTCGACGGCCGTCCGCGCGACGCTGTCCATGTCGATCAGCTTCGTCTCTTCTTCCTGCGTCAGGTACTCGAGCGCCTCGGGCACCTTCATGCGCCGCTTCTTCGTCTTGCCCTGGAAGAGGCCCGGCAGCATGTCCTTGAGGTTGATGTCCACTTCCTCGACGGACCCGCCCGCGATGATCTCGAGCGAGGGGAACGACTTGTCGCGCGCGTCCACCTCGACGACGCGCGAGTCGAGCTGGCCGGCGCGGAGCTGCTCGCGGAAGCGCTCGCGCGTGCGCTGCTGCTGCTCGCGGACGGCGCCGGCGTCTTCGTCGGGCGCAATCGGGCGCGTGGGCGGCAGCAGGAGATCGAGCAGCCGGTCCTCCGCGTTCGTCGCGGCCTTCGATCGGACTTCCTCGAGGCGCTCCTCGCGGACCATGTCGATGCCGAGCTCGACGAGATCGCGCACCATCGACTCGACGTCGCGCCCGACGTAGCCGACCTCGGTGAACTTGCTCGCTTCGACTTTCACGAACGGCGACTGCGCGAGCCGGGCGAGGCGGCGCGCGATCTCGGTCTTGCCGACGCCGGTCGGGCCGATCATCAGGATGTTCTTCGGCGCGATCTCCTCGGCGAGATCCGGCGCCAGCTTCTGCCGCCGCATGCGGTTGCGCAGCGCGATCGCGACCGCGCGCTTGGCCGCGCGCTGGCCGACGACGTACTTGTCCAGCTCGGCGACAATCTGCCTCGGCGTCAGCGATTCGGTCGCGGTCTGCGTCGCTTCGGGAAGAAAAATCGCCATCAGAGCTCCTCGACCGCGATCTGCTGGTTCGTGTAGATGCAAATCTGCCCGGCAATGGCCATCGCCTTCTCGGCGATCGCGCGCGCTCCGAGGTCGGTGTTGTACGCCAGCGCCTTTGCCGCGGCAAGCGCGTACGGGCCGCCCGATCCGATGGCGACGATGCCGTCGTCGGGCTCGATGAGGTCGCCGGTGCCCGACAGCAGGAACATGGACGAGGCGTCGAGGACGATGAGCATCGCTTCGAGCCGGCGCAAGATGCGATCCGTGCGCCAGTCTTTCGCGAGCTCGACGGCCGAGCGCTCCAGGTTGCCGCGGTACTGCTCGAGCTTCGACTCGAAACGCGAGAACAGCGCGAACGAGTCCGCCGCCGAGCCGGCGAAGCCCGCGATGATCCGATCGTTGTAGAGGCGCCGGATCTTCTTCGCGCCCTGCTTGACGACCGTGTTGCCGAAGGTGACCTGTCCGTCGCCGGCCATCACGGAATGGTCACGATGCCGGACTGCAAGGATGGTGGTGCTGTGCAACATGGCGGGCAATCTCGGAGTCTATCGGTCGGCCGGAAAGGGTGTCAAGAAAACGGGTCACCCGAGCGCGGCGTGCTGCACTATGTCGGTGACACAACGCGCGCGAACGGCGCGCTCCTCCCGGCATTCCGCAGCGCGACGTTGGCAGTCGAGTTGCTGTCGGCAATGTATATGACGCGACATCTTCTCTCGGCGATGCTCGCAGGCGTGCTGGCTGTTCCGGCGACCGCGCTCGCGCAACACAGCGCGCCGGCCGGCGCGTCGTCGGCCGGGACGGCGGCCCCGGTCTCGGCGCCTTCGTCGTCGTCCGGCGGTGGCTCCTCGAGCGCGGGACCGTCGAGCTCGGGAGGCGGCAGCTGGGGGGGCTTCTTGGGCCCGCGGCAGACCGCGGCGACGGGCGTGGCGGCGACTTACGGCCGCCGCGGCGGGGCCGTCCCCGCGCGCGGCACCGCCGTGCGGCGAGGGCCGACGTCAACCGGCGGCACCGCCGTCGTCCTCGGCGGCGGCGGATTCTATCCGTGGGGCTACGGTTTCGGCGGCGACTTCCTCGGCGGATATTTCGACGGGTACTACAGCGGCTACTACGGCGCGTACGACCCGTGGTACGGGTGGTTCCCGACCTACGCGCCGGTGACGGCGGACGGGTCCGAGGACACGGGCGCGATCCGGCTGAGAGTCAAGCCGTCGGACGCGAGCGTCTACGTGGACGGCTACTACGTCGGCGTCGTGGACGACTTCGACAATCCGTTTCAGCGTCTGACGCTCGAGCCCGGGCCGCACCGCCTCGAGATCCGCGGCCAGGGCCTGCAGCCGCTCTCGCTCGACGTGATGATTCAGGAAGGGACGACGATCACGTACCTCGGCGCGCTCAAGAAGTAGCGCAGGCCTTCAGGCCTGCATGCGCCGGCAGACCTGAAGGTCTGCACTACCTGCGGGTGGATTTCACCCACCAGTAGATCGGCACGCCGGCCGCCATCACCGCGACGCCCGCGAACGCCACGTTGCGGCCCTGCGGATCCAGGAACGTGTTCACCACGATCGCAAAGCCGACCAGACAGAAGAGCGCCGGCGCCCACGGATAGCCCCACGCGCGAAACACCGCCGCTTCGGTGGCGGTGCGGCGCACGAAGAAGAGCGACAGCACCGCCAGCGCCGAAAAGAGAATCACGCCGAAGCCGGTGTAGGTCAGCAGCTGCTCGAACGTGCCCGAGAGAACGAGCAGCGAGCTCCACGCGGCCTGCGCGACGATCGCGGTCGCCGGGGTGCGGAAGCGCGGATGGACGCGCGCTGCCGCAGGCACGAACGCGCCGTCGCGCGCCATGGCGAAGTACACGCGCGGGCCGGCGGTCGTCATCGCGCTCAGACTGCTCAGCAGGATCACGACCGCGACGACGGCGAAGAGCACGCCGGCCGCCGATCCGAAGAGCCGCTCGGCCGCCACTTCGCCGACGGCGACGCTGCCGGCAAACTGCGCCTCCGGCACGACGCGCAGGTACAGCGCGTTGAGCGCAAGGTAAAGCGCGACGGTCGCGACCGTGCCGATGAGCAGCGCGCGCGGCACGTTCCGCACCGGGTTCTTGATCTCTTCGGCGACGTACACGGCGGCGTTCCACCCCGAGTAGCTGAACATCACCGGCACGAGCGCGAGCAGCCAGCTCGACGCGTGCACCGTGGCCTCGCCCGAGAACGCCGCGGGGCTCGACACGCGCGTCACGAGCAGCCCGATCGCGGCAAACAGCAGCAGCGCCGCCACCTTGAGCGTCGTCAGCGAGTTCTGGAGGACGCGGCCGAGGCCGAGGCCGCGCATCTGCACGAGGGCGAGCGCCACGATGATCGCGATCGCGACGAGCGCGCGCACCGAGAGCGTGATCGACAGCGGCCCGACGTGCACGGCGAAGAGCGGCGCCGCGTTGCCGACGCCCGGCAGCAGGCGGTCGAGATACGCCGCGATGCCGACGCCGCCCGCGGCGATCGCGCCGCTGAAGCCCGCGACGAACGACGTCCAGCCGGTCAGAAACGCGGCGAGCCCGCCGAACGCTTCGCGCAGATAGACGTACTCGCCGCCCGCTTCCGGCTGGCGCGCGGCGAGCTCCGCGTAGGCGAGCGCGCCGAACAACGCCAGCACGCCGCCGAGCGTCCACACGCCGAGAATCGCCGCACGGTTCGGCAGCAGCGTCGCGATGAAGCCCGGCGTGATGAAGATGCCGACGCCGATGACGTTGGAGATGACGATGGCGGCGGCGTCCCAGGGACCGAGACGCCGCTCGAGAGACGGGTAGTCCGCGCCGCCGAGCACGGGTCTAGTCTAGTGCGAGACCGCTAGTCGGCGACGAGCCGCCGCGTGACCGGATACTCGCCGATCTTCACCCACTGCGTCGCGCCGTACTTGGCCGTGAGCTGCACGCGCGCGTCCACGAAGTGGCTGTTCTTGATGAGATCGGCGCGCGGGTCGGTACCGGTGACGCCGTGATCGGACTTGAGGGTGAGCGCGCCGGTCGTCGCGCCGGCGGCGAGGCCGCTCGACCCCGCGACCGACTGGAAGCGCGAGCCCCATTCCTTCTCCTCGGTGGCCGGACGGAACGTCGCGTTCACCTGGAGCACGGGCAGCGACTGATCGGCGAGGTTCTTCAGCTTGAACTGCACGAACGGCACGAGCTTGTTCTGCCCGTCGTCGGTCAGGCCGGCGTCGGCCCAGCCGGTCGAGACGTCGAGCACCTGCAGGTTCTTGCCGAGATCGACCGGCTTGCCGCAGGCCGACACCGCGAGCAGGAGACCTGCGATGGCCGCGTATACGGTTCCTCTTCTTCGCACCATGAGACGCCCTTTGTGTCCTTCGTGATTCTAGAACACCCGCTGCTCGATCCGCTTCATCACGTCGTCGCGGGAGATCTGCCCGGCGCGGAAGGCGGCCAGGTCTGCGCCCTTGAGGCGAATCGTCACCGTCTGCACGTCGTTGTCCGCCGGGCCGAGGCGCGGCCGATCCTGGATGCCGCGCGCGGCAATCGTCAGCCACTCGTCGGGACCGATGGCGAGGGGGCCGCTGTAATCGAGCATCGCGTCCGAGAGCGCCTGGACGACCTCGGCGCGATACGCCGCGTTCGGGTTCTCGAGGAAGTGATCCTGCGCCGAGGGCGCCTGTGGCGCGACCGCGGCACGCGCCGGCGCCGCGGCGAGCGAGGCCGCCGTCACGGGTCGCTCGGCCGCGGACGGTTGAACGCCGGCCGCGCGACGTGGCGTCGGCAGTGTCGGCGCACCCGAGGCCGCCGGCGGCGGGGCCGAAATCGCCGTCGCCAGTGTCGGCGTGCCGACCTGCAGTTCCACGCGCTTGAGCGCCTGCTGGAGATCGACGTCCGACGGATCGAGCCGTGACTTCAGCACGTTCAACGCGTTCTGCAGGCTGAGATCGTTCTGATCGAGCGTGCGCAGCGTCCACGTCAGCGTGCCGTTGAGCGACGGCACCTCGACGTCGAAGAACACGCCGTAGCCGTCGAGCCGAAAGCCGCGCACGCGCGGGCTGTCGAGAATCAGCATCTGCGCCGGCGCGCCCGGCGCGATGGCCTGCCACCGATCGCGGATGAGGGCGGCGCCGTGCTCGACGGCGCCCTCGAGGACGCGCTCCATCACGCCGATCTGATAGTGCGTCTGCTTCGGATCGTCGGGACGCGGCGACGTCTGCGCCATGGCAGGCGCCGCCGCCGTCAGTGAGGCCGCAACGCCGAACGCAACGAAACGCTGTGTGTTCATGATGTGTGATCCTGCCTACCGCTTCTGCGACACCCGCAGCAGATAGTTCATGCCCTCGCGCTGCTTCAGCAGCTCGCCGTACGTGTTCGTCTGGATGTAGCCGAGATTCTGGTTGATCGTCCTGAGATCGGCCTGCCGCTGCGCGCTCCAGTCGCGCTCGGCCTGCGCGAGCCTCAGCGCGAGCTCGTTCTGCTGCCGGCGCTCGCTCTCGTCGAGCAGCGCGCGCACGCGCCGAGCGACCTGCGCGTCGTTGGTCGTCGTCGCCGCGGTCGCCGCCGCGGCGGCCGGCGGCACCGCCTGACGCAGCTCCGACTCGAGCTCACCGCGCAACGCGGCCAGATCGCCGCGCCACGGCGCGGCCGCCGTCTGCGCCGCGGGCGGCTGCGCGCGCCTCGACCAGCCGGTGGTGACCGTCAGCCCGCTCCGGTCGTAGCGCACGTCGAGGTTCGCCACCGCGGCCGACACGCCGAGCACGAGCATCGCGGCCGCGACCTGCGCCCACACCGGGATGTCGCGCCACCAGGCCGCGCGACGCGCCGGGTCGGGCGCCCGCCGATCGCGGCTCGTGAACGCGCGCACCGGTTCGGGCGGCGCCCACCGGCCGAGCGTCTCGCGGACGCCGCGCAGGTCGGCGAGCTCGCTCCGGCAGCGCAGGCACGTCATCACGTGCGTGTCGAAGGCCACGCGCTCCGCCGGATCGATGTCGTCGTAGAGATAGGCGACGAGCACGGCGTCGCGATCGGGATACGTGCACTGAATGGTGGTCATTGATCACTCTGGCCGAGCTCGCGGCGCAGCACCGCGAGCCCCTGATAGAGACGGGTTTTGACCGTGCTGAGCGGACATCCGGCGAGGTCGGCGATCTCCTGGAACGTCAGGCCGTGATACTCCTTCAGGATGATCGCGGTTCGCTGCTCCTCGGGCAGCTTCGCCATCGCGCGCTCCACGGCGCGCGTCAGATCGTGCCGCGCGACGACGTCCTCGATCGGCTCGACCGGCTCGCGCGCCGCCGCGAGTTCCATCACGTCGATGTCGTCCGGCACCTGCACGACGGGCGTCCGGCGCTGCCGCCGCACCCAGTCGCGGCACAGGTTGAGCGCGATGCGATAGAGCCACGACGAGAACTTCGCCTGGCCGCGGAAGCCGTTCAGCGCGCGGAACGCGCGCAGAAACGTCTCCTGGCACACGTCGCGCGCGTCCTCTTCGCGGCCGATCACGCGGTACGCGAGGGCATAGATGGGCCGTTCCCATCGCAGCACCAGCTGATTGAAGCTCTCGGCGTCGCCCCCGATCGATCGGGTGACGAGCTCTTCGTCCGACCACGTCATGCGGAGCGCGACAGGGCCTTTTCTGTCCGGTCGATCCGGACGTTCTACAGGACGTTAGACTCCGCCGGCGCGCGGGTGGCCGTCTGGTCCCATCCGCAGGCGCCGGGTATCTCTAAATTATACGGGCACATGTAGTTAGCTCGGCCCCTATCGCGCGCGTGCGCCGCGGCGCGTGTGGCGCGGCCTCGTGCAATCGCGTACAATCCGCAGGAGTCGGCCTGTCCGCCGCGCTTCCATTAATAGATGTCGCAGGAGACCCATTCGTCACGCCTCACGAGGCCGCTGTCGTCTGTGACCGGCGCCGGCACGGCATCGCCGTCGCTGCTGTCGCTGCTCGCCGGCGGATCGCGCGCGCCGGAGATCCTGCAGCATCTGCATCGCGACGCGCTCGACGCCACCGGCGGCGAGTGCTCGCTCCTGTTCGAGCACAACCCGCGCAGCGGCGCGCTGCAGGCGACGTCGGGCTACGGCCTCGACGAACTGCGCGTCGATCCGTGGACGCCGGGCACTGACGAAGCCGCGCTCGTGACGCAGGCGTTCACGCGCCGCACGCCCGTCCTCGTGACGGATCTCGCGCGGCAGATGCCCGATCTGGCGCTGCGCCTCGGCAAGGCGATCGCGCTGCTGCTTCCGCTCGCGCAGGGCGACACGCGGCTCGGACTGGCGACGATCGGGTTCACGGACGCGCCCGAGGCGACCGTGCTCGGCGCCGAGAGCCTGGCCGTGTCAGACGCATTCGTGACGGCGCTCGAGCTGCTGCGACTGCGTGAACGCGACACGCTGCAGCGGGATCTTCGCGAGCTCATCGACGAATTCTCCGCCAGCATTTCGGCGACGCTCAACCTCGGCGCCGGCCTCGAGATCTTCTGCGTCGGCGCGAACCGCCTCTACGCCGCCGACCGCACGTCGGTCTGGGTGCACGATCGCCGCGGACGCCAGCTCGTGCTCCAGGGCTCTTCGGATCCCGAACACGTCTCGCGCGGCGTCCGCGTCAGCACGGACGACGCGCTCGCGCCGGCGGCGATCGCGATGCGACGGACGAGGGCGGAGCTCGTCTCGCCCGGCCACGAAGCGACGTCCACCGTCACCGTCCCGCTGCGCGGCTACCGGCGCGCGCTCGGCACGATCGTCTTCGAGGGCGCGCGCGTCGAGGCCGGCGGCGAGCTCGACCTGCTCGATCGCGCCGACGAGCTCGGCCGGCAGCTCTCCAACGCCATCGAGACGACGCAGCTGCTCGACGACGTCATCCGGTCGCGGCGCGAGCTCGAGAACGCCTTCGACTCGATCTGGCACCTGGTCGTCGTCGCCGACCGGTTCGGCAAGATCGTGCAGGTCAACGAGGCGTTCGCGAACCGGCTGGGCCGCTCGCGTGACGCGCTGCTCGGGCAGACGCTCTCGGAGTGCGTGGGCCCGGAGCTCGCCGCGTGGGTCGCGCGGCAGGAGCAGGCCGACGTGCGATCCGACCCGACGGCGCCCGCCATGTGCGAGCTGGTGGATCCGGCGCTCAACGGCCCGTTCATGTTCACCGCCACGGACCTGGTCGATCAGGAGCGCCGGAAAACGGGGATGGTGCTCGTCGCGCGCGACCTCACGCCGCAGTCCAAGCTCGAGGTCGAGCGCGAAGAACTGCGCAAGCGGCTCACGCAGTCGGAGAAGCTCGCCGCGCTCGGCCAGTTCGTCGCCGGCATCGCCCATGAGCTGAACAACCCCCTGCAGGGCGTCCTCGGGCACCTGGAACTGCTGCGGGTGACCGGGGCCTTCCCGAAGCAGCTCCGCAAGGAGGTCCAGACGATTTACCGTGAAGCCGACCGCGCGGCCAAAATCGTCCGCAACCTGCTGGTGTTCGCCGGATCCCGCCGTCTCGCCCGGCGGGCGGTGTCGCTGCCCCCGATCCTGCAGAAAGTGATTGCACTACGATCGGCGGCCTGCCGTGCCGCGGACATTGAAGTCGTGCGACACTATGACCACAAAATGCCGCGGGTGCAGAGCGATCCGCTGCTGCTTCATCAGGTCTTTCTCAACATCATGATGAACGCGGAGCAGGCGGTCGCGGCAACCGGACGCCCGGGACGGATTGAGATTACGGCGACCCGCGATGCCGACCGCATCGTGACGACGGTGCGGGACACGGGCAGGGGAATCCCCGAGGAGGCGCTGTCGCGGATCTTCGAGCCGTTCTACACGACCAAGGAAGTCGGCAAGGGCACGGGGCTCGGCCTCGCCATCGCCTACGGCATCGTGCAGGAACACGGCGGAGAGATCCACGCGGCGAATCACCCGGAGGGCGGCGCGATGTTCACCGTCGTATTGCCGACGCGCGCCGACGCTGAGCGAGCCAACGCATGATGGACGAGACGTTTCTGACGACCGAAGAGGTGCTCGAGTACCTCCAGGTGAACCTGCGGACGGTGTACCGGCTGATCAAGGCCGGCAAGATCCCGGCGGTCCGCGTCGGCCGGCAGTGGCGGTTCCGCAAGCGCGACATCGAC
>CAZOIK010000170.1:0-3453 GCA_964579765.1 uncultured Bifidobacteriaceae bacterium | reverse complement strand
GGGCTGCCGAGCGTGCCGGTGAAGCTGCTCTGGTCGCGCGAGGACGACATCTCGCACGATCAGTATCGTCCCGGCGGCTACCACTACTTCAAGGCGGGTCTGGACGCGTCGGGCAAGCTCGTCGCGTTCCGCGACTTCGTCGCCAGCACGGCCTCGGTGATTCCGGTCAACGAGTTCCCGCGCGGGTTCGTGGCGAACTTCTCGGTGCACTCGGCCAACGTCGAGCCGTTCGGGATCCCGACCGGCGCGCTGCGCGCCCCGGGCACCAACGGCGTGTCGTTCGTGATGCAGGGATTCGTCGACGAGATCGCCGTCGCGGCCGGCAAAGATCCGCTGCAGTACCGGCTCGACATGCTGGCTAATCCGGTCGGCGAGGCGCCGGGCGGGTTCAACGCGGCGCGCGCGCGCGGCGTCCTCGAAGCCGTGCGCGACATGTCCGGCTGGAACAACCGCGGCAGCCTGCCGAAAGGCACCGGCAAAGGCGTGGCGTTCCAGTTCGCCCACTCCGGCTACGTCGCCTACGTCGTCGAAGCCAAGGTCAACGACGCCAAGCGCATCGACATCGCGAAGGCGTGGGTGGCCATCGACATCGGCCGGCAGGTCGTCAATCCGAGCGAGGCGACCAACCTCGTGCAGGGCGCCTTCATCGAGGCGATGAGCCACATGATGGGCTGGCAGATCACGATCGACAAGGGCCGCGTCGTGCAGCGCAACTTCAACAACTATCAGCCGACGCGCATGACGCAGGCGCCGGACGCGGTGGAGGTGAAGTTCCTGGCGACCGACTACGACCCGACGGGTCTCGGCGAACCGGCGCTGCCGCCGGCGATTCCGGCGATCACCAACGCCATCTTCGCCGCCACGGGCGTCCGGCTCCGGGCCGTGCCCCTCGTCGGCGAAGGCTACGGCTGGGTCTAGCTCCGCACCTCATCACGCAGGCCGGACGATCGACGTCCGGTCTGCGTGCGTCAGAACGTCCCCGTCAGCACCGTGGTCAGGCGGTCCAGTTCAACCTGCATCTCAGCAATCCGACGGAAGTTCGCTTCGGTCACTCTGCGGAGTTCGGCAAGATCGGCGCGGTGAGCCGCGAGGATGCGGCGAATCTCGGCGAGCTCGCGGCGCGCGTCGGCACCTCGACGCGCGGCTGGACGAGCAGTCGCCCGGGCTCGTTTCGGCATTTGAGGAGCGCCTATGTTACTCGTTGGCGCGCCGAACCCAATCAGGAAATTCCCCTAGCTCGAGCGACCGTCACGTCCTGGCAGCGCGGTGCCGCAACCCGGCAGCACGGTACCGGGGTCCGGCAACGCCGCTCGGCAAGCCGGCAGCGCCGCTCCGCAAGCCGGCAACACCCCCTCGCTGACCGGCAACGCCACTCCGCTTACCGGCAACACCTCCTCGCTGACCGGCAACGCCTCCTCGCAGACCGGCAGCACCGCCACGCTGACCGGCAGCGCGGTGCAGGAGACCGGCAACGGCGCGCCGCGAGCCGGACGGCCCGTCCGGGACGCGGACGGCTGCGTCCAATGTGCGATCCCGTGCAGCGCTGTCGCGAACCCCGGCGGGCGGAGCGCTGCGCCTCTAGTACTCCTGGCGGGTCGGGCGGTACAGGATCTCGTTGACGTCCACCTCGTCGGGCTGGCTCATGGCGAACATGACGGCGCGGGCGAACGAGTCGGCGGGGATCGCGATGTCGTCGTAGAACTTGCGCATTGCGACGGCGACGTCGGGATCAGTAATCGCGTCCGGCAGCTCCGTGTCCACGGCGCCCGGCGAGATGATCGTCGTACGGATGTTGTACGGCTTGACCTCCTGACGGAGGCCCTCCGAGATGACGCGCACGGCGTGCTTGGTGGCTGAATACACCGTGCTGCCGGCGCGGACCTTGTGGCCGGCGACCGACGAGACGTTGACGAAGTGGCCGGACTTCTGCTGCTTCATGTACGGCAGCGCCGCGGCGATGCCGTAGAGCACGCCCTTGATGTTGACGTCCACCATCCGGTCCCACTCGTCGATCTTCAGGCGCTCGAGCAGCGACTGCGGCATCAGGCCCGCGTTGTTGATCATCACGTCCACGCGGCCGTAGGCCTGCACGGCGGCGTCCACGAGGCGCTTGACCTGATCGCGATCGGTCACGTCCGTCGCGCACGCGATGGCCGAGGCGCCCGCGCGCGTCAGATCGCCGGCGAGCGCCGTGAGGCGATCGACGCGCCGCGCGCCAAGCACCACGAAGGCGCCATGCGCGGCGAGGTGGCGCGCCGTCGCTTCGCCGAGCCCGCTGCTCGCGCCCGTGATGACGACGACCTTGCCCCTGATGGCGTTGTCGGTGTCGCTGCTGCCCATGGGCCTGAACAGTATCACCGTTCAGGGCCGCCGACACTCGTGACGTGCCTCACGCGTGCGCGGATCGGCGGCCCATGAAGAGCCCGATGACGAACAACACCAGCGCCGCGCCGAGCAGCACGTGAATCGCGGCGCTGACCACGAAGTGCGTGACGACCGCGGCGATCCAGATCACGAACAGGACGACGGCAAGAACGTACAGGGCCCACATGGCGTCACCGTCCCACTGCGGCCGCGTCGTGCGGGCTGGGCGCCAGGTCGCCGCCCTCGCGCGCAAACTCCGCGATCATGTTGTCGTTGAACACCGGGATGTCGTCCGGCTTGCGCGACGTCACGAGCCCGCGATCGACGACGCATTCGCGATCGACCCAGGTGGCGCCGGCGTTGCGCAGGTCCGACTGCAGCGACGGCCACGACGTCATGGTGTGCCCCATGACACCGCCGGCTTCGATCAGCGTCCACGGCCCGTGACAGATCGCCGCGATGGGCTTGCCCGCGTCCACGAACGCCTTCACGAACTGCACCGCGTCGGGATTCATGCGCAGCTTGTCGGGGTTCATCACGCCGCCGGGCAGCAGCAGCGCGTCGTAGTCGTCCGCGCGCGCGTCCGCGAGCGGCAGATCCACGTCGAGCTTGTCGCCCCAGTCGGTGTGCTGCCAGCCTCTTACGGAACCGGAATGCGGCGAGACGATGTCCACGATCGCACCCGCGTCTTCGAGCGCCTTCTTCGGCTCGGTCAGCTCGACCTGCTCGAAGCCGTTCTCGACGAGCGCCGCCACCCGCTTGTTGAGCAATGTGTCCGCCATGTGCCCCGTCCTTCGCAGTACGAGTGTCCAAAAAACGCGCCATTCTCCGTCACGGTTGTCGTGCGGACCTTCAGGTCCGCCTGACACGCAGGCCTGAGGGCCTGCGCTACAGGTACGCGCCGACACAAGACGGCTGGGATAGCCGTGAGCAGCAGGGTGCCACACGTGCCCCGCGGGGTAGACTGCGAAAGACCACGAGGGATGCCATGTCCGATGACAACCGAGCCGTCGCCCGGCGGGTCACCTTCGAGCTGTTCGCGGCGGGACGCCTCGACCTCGTCGTGCATCACCTGACGGCGCGCGGCAC
>CAZOIK010000169.1:0-17218 GCA_964579765.1 uncultured Bifidobacteriaceae bacterium | reverse complement strand
GCGCATCAAGCGCTACACGGACGACCTCGAGTCGGCCGACGCGATGATTCTCAGCCTCGCGATGACCATCGAAGCGCGCGATCTCACGACCGACGGCCATTGCCAGCGCCTGGCGAAATACGCGCACGCCCTCGGCGTGCGTCTCGGCCTGCCGGAGGCGGATCTCGGCGCGCTGCGGCGCGGCGGCTTTCTGCACGACATCGGCAAGATCGGCATCCCCGACGCGATCCTCCTGAAGACCGGGCCGCTGACCGCCGACGAGTACGCGCTGATGAAGACGCACACGATCATCGGCGACCGGCTGTGCGGCGAGCTGCGGTCGCTTCGCGCCGTGCGCCCGATCGTCCGCAGCCATCACGAGCGCCTCGACGGCAGCGGCTATCCGGACGGTCTGCGGGGCGACGCCATCCCGCTCCTCGCGCACGTCATGGGCATCGTGGACGTCTTCGACGCGATGACGACGGACCGGCCGTATCGGCGCGCGAACACCGCCGAGCGCGCCTGCGACGAGCTGACGCAAGAGGCGGCGCGCGGACGGCATCGCGCCGACCTGGTCGCTGCGTTCGTCGGCCTCATCACGAGCGGAGCGCTGCCGCTGATCGGGTCATGATCGAGCCGCCGGAGTTTCGACTCCTGTTCGAGTCGGCGCCGGCGCTCTATCTCGTGCTGATCCCGGACTTCACCATCGTCGCCGCGAGCGATGCCTATCTCGCGGCCACGATGACCCGCCGCGAGGCCGTCGTCGGCCGGGGTATCTTCGAGGTGTTCCCCGACAACCCGGACGATCCCGCCGCGGACGGCGCCCGTAACCTGCGGCGCTCGCTCGAACGGGTCCGCGACACAGTTGTCGCGGACACGATGGCGATCCAGAAGTACGACATCCGGCGGCCCGAGTCGGACGGCGGCGGCTTCGAAGAGCGGTACTGGAGCCCGAGCAACACGCCGGTCGTCGAGCGCGGCACGCTGCGCTACATCGTCCACCGCGTCGAGGACGTCACCGAGACCGTGCGCGCCAAGGCGCACGGGACGGCGGTCGAGGCCGAGCTGCAGCTCATCACCGCGCAGGCGGCGCAGCGGGCGGCCGAACAGGCGACGCAGGCGAAGAACGTCTTCCTGTCGCGCATGAGCCATGAGCTGCGGACGCCGCTCAACGCCATCATGGGCTTCGCGCAGCTGATGGAGATGGACCGCGCGCTTCCGCCCGAGCACGCGCAGGGCGCGCAGCAGATCCTCAAGGGCGGACGCGTGCTGCTCGAGCTGATCAACGAAGTGCTCGACATCGTCCGGATCGAGTCGGGACGGCTGTCGCTCTCGCCCGAGCCGGTCGATTCCGGCGAAGTCGCGCGCGAAGCGATCGCGCTGATGGAGCCGCTCGCCGCGCAGCGCGAGGTCACGATCGCGATGACGCCGGCTCCGCCTGCCGGCGCGCCGATTGTCCGCGCCGATCGGCATCGGCTGCACCAGATCCTGATCAACCTGCTCGCGAACGCCGTGAAGTTCAACCGGCACGGCGGACGTGTCACGATCGACTTCGAGACACCGGCGGACGGCCGCCTTCGGATCAGCGTCCGCGACACAGGGCCAGGCATTCCGCCAGACAAGCTCGAGTTGATCTTCGAGCCGTTCGAGCGCCTCGACACCGCGAGCGCCGTCGAGGGCACCGGCCTCGGCCTGCCGCTTTCACGCGCGCTGGCCGAAGCCATGGGCGGCACGATCGGCGTCGCAAGCCGCGTGGACGACGGCAGCACGTTCTGGGTCGAGCTGCCCGTCGCCGCGCCGTCGAGTGCGTCCGCGTCCCCGCAGGACGAGTCGATCGGAACCGGGGCTCGCGGCACGGTCCTTTACGTCGAGGACAACCGCTCGAATGTCTATCTGCTCGAGCGCATCCTCCAGCATCGGCCGGGCGTCGCGCTCGTGCATGCCGGCACCGGCCTCGCCGGCGTGCGCCTGGCGCAGGAGCGGCGGCCCGATCTGATTCTGCTCGACCTGCATCTGCCGGACGTCGCCGGCGAAGAGGTGCTCCGGCAGCTGTGGCACCATTCGGCCACGCGGCGTATCCCGGTCGTCGTCGTGACCGCGGACGCGACGCCCGGCCTGACCCGCCGCCTCAAAATCGAGGGCGCGGCGGAATGCGTGACCAAACCGATCGACGTCACCCGCATGCTGGCGCTCGTCGATCACTATCTCGAGCGACAAGCCGAGCGGCTGTCGTGATTCCGCAAAGGTGATCCATGGACGAACCCACGCCGACGCCTGAGGCACGTCGGCTGCACAACGTGAGGAACCATCTCTCCGTCATCATCGGCTACTGCGATCTGCTGCTGAGCGAGGTGCCGGCGGGCGACGCGAAACAGGCGGATCTGAACGAAATCCGCAAGGCGGCGGTCGTCGCGATGGCGCTGCTCCAGGACGGACTGGAGGCGCCGTGAGCGCGCGTGTCGAGCGCCAGCCCACAGTGCTCGTCGTGGACGACGAGCCAGGCATGGTCGCGCTCGTCGAGCGGTTCGCGCGCGGCGAGGGCTTCGAGACGATCGGCCGCGCAGGCGGCCAGCCGATGCTCGCCGAGCTGCCCGCGCTCCGTCCCGACGCGGCCATCGTCGATCTGCAGATGCCCGACGTCGGCGGCATCGAGCTGCTCAAGGCCATTCGCGACGCGGTGCCGTCGTGCCAGGTGATCCTGATGACGGCGCACGCGTCGGTCGATTCGGCGATCGAGGCCGTCAAGCTCGGCGCGCTCGACTACGTGCAGAAGCCGCTCGACTTCGATCGGCTGCGCGAGCTGCTCGCAACGGTCAAACACGGCCTCGAGCGCCGCAAGCTGCTGCTCGCCGTGGACAGCGAGATGGCGAGCCGGTTCGAGTTCAACGGCATGATCGGCCGCAGCGCCGTCATGCAGCAGCTGTTCGACTCGATCCGCCGGCTGGCGCCGCACGTCCGCACGGTGCTCGTCACGGGCGAGACCGGCACGGGCAAGGAGCTCGTGGCGCGCGCACTCCACAAGCTCGGCGGGCGCAAGGATCGCCGGTTCACGACGTCCAACTGCTCCGCCATTGTCGAGACGCTCTTCGAGAGCGAGCTCTTCGGCCACATGCGCGGCGCCTTCACGGGCGCGACCGAGGCAAAGCCGGGGCTCTTCGAGCTGTCGGACGGCGGGACGATCTTCCTCGACGAGATCGGCGAGCTGCCTGTTGTCATGCAGGCGAAGCTGCTGCGCGTCGTCGAGTACGGCGAGGTGCAGCGCGTGGGTGCGACCGAGCCGAAGCGCGTGGACGTCCGCGTCATCACCGCGACCAACCGCACGCTCGGCGACGAAGTCGCGGCCGGCCGCTTCCGCCAGGATCTCTTCTACCGCCTCAACGTCGTCGAAATCCCGCTGCCGCCGCTGCGCGATCGTCCGGAAGACATTCCTTATCTCAGCGCCGCGTTCGTCAAGGAGTTCTCGGAGCGGTTCAAGAAGTCGATCCACGCGATCAGCCCCGGCGCAGAGCGCGTGCTGCAGAACGCGCCGTGGCCCGGCAACGTCCGCGAGCTGCGCAACACGATCGAGCGCGTCTGCATGCTGACCGACGGCCCGATCCTGAGCGAGCGCGAAGTGCTCGCGGTGGTGGGCGGCGGCGCGCGGTCGATGCCGCGGCGCACCGCCGCGCTCGCGCCCCAGCCCGCGCCAGCCGAGCTCAGCCCCGACGCGCTCCAGCAGGCGCTGCAGCGGGCCGGCGGCAACAAGTCCGAAGCCGCGCGCCTGCTCGGACTGAGCCGGCGGGCCTACTACAGGAGACTCGAGGCCGCCGGTATCCGGTGACCACGCCTGCCCGGACTTTCACATCGTAGATTCAGGCGGCTGTGCGTGCGCACGTGTGCGTACGCACGGCGCACAGGTGTATCACTGAGGCACGTCGCTGTAAACACAGGCACTTAGCGGCACGACGCAGGCGGCACCAGTCTGGCTCTTCAGGACGGCATCAGCGCACGACGCGCTGGGGTTTCAAGGAGCCGCCCGATGTCACGCTCGATGACCGCCGCCGTTCTGATGCTCGGCCTCTTCGCCGGATCCGTCCACGCCGCCGACGCCGCAGGCGCCGGCACCGGCATCGTCATCACGGCCGAGGCCGCGGCCGCCTCGAAACGTCCGCCGGCAACACGACCGACGGTCGCCACCAAGGTCGTCGGCTCGTCACGATGCTCGTCGCCAACGGCGTGATGGGCGCGGTGACAGCCAACAACGCGCGCGTGCTGCACCAGACGCGCTAGTGAGGACCATCATGACGACCCAGCCCACCACCATCACATCCGCCTCCCCCGACGCTCCTCGCGTGCTCGTGGTCGATGACGAGCCGGCGATCCGCACGATCGTCCGCCGCACGCTCGAACGTGTCGGCTACGTGGTGGACGAGGCCGACGATCCGCTCCATCTCTGCGAGACGATTGACGAGCGCGGACATCTCGATCTGCTCGTCTCCGATTTCAGGATGCCGAAGCTCACCGGTGACGAAGTCGCCCGCCGGTGCCGCCGGTCGCGCCCGGACTTGAAGGTGCTCTTCATCACCGGGTTCGCCGACGATCTGTTCGACGACCGCCGGACGCTCTGGGAAGGCGAGGCGTTCCTGGAGAAGCCGTTCAACCGCGACGGCCTGCTCGAAGCCACCTCGCTGCTGCTCTTCGGCAGCATCAGGCATGACGTGCCGTCGCCCTCACGTCAGACGACGGGAGGTGGCGCGTGATCGTCTGGAGCAGTCCCGAGGACCGGGCGGCGCGCGCAAACGCCGAGGCCGTGCCCTCGGGCGTCTCCGCGCGGCAGACGGCACAGGCGCTCGCCGACGCGAGGTCGTGGGGATTTGCGCACGGGGTCCGCTTCCCACATCGGCTGTTCAACGCCGACTGCCCACGCGGGCCGGTGACGACCAGGGTGCATGAGGAAAGCGACATGCCGTAAGCTGAGGATCCCCCGAGCCTGGAGGAGGGCTGAATGAGAGCTGCCTCAGCAATTGTCTTAGCGCTTGCGTTGTCCGCCGCTTGCAACAGCACGCCGACCACGGGACCGCACGCCACGGTCCAGCTCCGCGACGGCACGAGCGTCAGCGGCATGGTGCTGGCGAGCACCGCGGACGAAATCAAGATCACGGGCGACGACAACGTCACCCGCACGATTCCGATGACCCAGGTGCGGTCCGTGGACTACGGCGACGCGGCTGCCGCCGAGCCCGCCGCCCCTGGCGCCAAACCGACGATGGCCGGCACGGCGGCGAAAGCCGCGGCCAGGCCCGCGGCCAGGCCGCCGGCCGAACGTCCACGTCCGACGCTCGACGACGTCACCACCGACACGCACGAGCTGGCCGCCGGCACCGACATCTCGGTCCGCAGCCAGGAGACGATCGACGGCAGCACGGCGGCCGATGGGCAGACGTTCGCCGCCGAGGTCACCGAGGACGTGCGCGACGCCGAGGGCAAGGTCGTGATTCCGGCCGGCGCGAACGCGCAGATCGTCATCAAGTCGCTGTCGCAGGGCGGCAAGATCCGCGGCCAGTCGGATCTCGTGCTCGATCTCGCCTCCGTCTCGATCGACGGACGGCAGTACGCGCTCAGCACGGCCGACCTCGAGCAGAAGGGTCGCGCGGGCCTCGGCAAGAACAAGCGGACGGCGGAATTCCTCGGCGGCGGCGCGGCGATTGGCGGGGTCGTCGGCGCGATCTTCGGCGGCGCGAAAGGCGCCGCGATCGGCGCCGGCGCCGGCGCGGGCGGCGGCACGCTGGCCCAGGCTCTGACGCGCGGCAACATCCGCGTGGAGCCGGAGACCGTCCTCACCTTCAAGCTGGATCAGCCGCTGAAAGTCGTCCAGCGGCGTCACGAATAAGCGCTTCTCACACGCCGCCGCGCTGCTGGCGTCGCAACAGCAGCGGGCGGCATCCCCGCCCGGCGCCGGGAATCCGGCGGATTCGCGGCATCGTCTTTGCGAACGCCCATCGCACACCAATCCTCCTGAAGCAGCGTCCGGCGCCGTGCCGAACGAGAGGTGTCGCGATGTGGGATGTCCTGGAATCGATCGAGAACAGCGGCTTCGCGTCGTACATCCGCGAGACACCGAGCGTGCTCGGCTACTCGACGGTGCTCGCGCTGCACACGTTCGGCATGGCGTTTCTGGTCGGCCTGAGCGGCGTGATCGGCCTGCGCGTGCTCGGCATCGTCCCCGAACTGCCGCTGACGCCGCTGAAGAAGCTGATGCCGATGATCATCGTCGGCTTCTGGGTGAACGCCGTCACCGGCGTCATCTTGACGACGCTGGCCATTCGATCGCTGCTGACGAACTGGGACTTCTACGTGAAGCTGGCGGCCATCGCCGTCGCGCTCGTGTCGCTGACGAAGATGCGGCACGCCGCATTCGCGAATCCGGCGGCGCCCGATGACGCGCCCGCATCGGCGAGCGCGCGACGCTGGGCCAAGGCGATGCTCTTCTTCTGGGGGCTCGCGGTGCTCGGCGGCCGGCTGACCGCCTACGCAAACAACATCCGCTATCAGACGGCCGCTGCGGTCGCGGTCGCCGTGGCGCTGCTGCTGCTTTTCGCACGCGCGCTGGTCACGCGCACCCGTCGATCTTCAGTGGAGGCTCGCGTCTGATGGAAACCTTCCTTCGCACCTGGCTCGAGTGGCCGTCGGTCGCGGCGTTCATCCAGCGGTTCACGTGGGCGTGGCCGCTCGGCGAGACATTCCACTTCTTCGGGATCATCCTGCTGATCGGCGGCGTCGGCATGTTCGACCTGCGGCTGCTCGGCATGGCCAAGCAGTTGCCGGTGAAGGCCGTCCAGAGACTGTTGCCGTGGGGCGTCACGGGATTCCTCATCTGCGTCGTCACCGGCCTGATGTTCGTGACCGGCACGCGCGCGAACGTGCCGATGAGCCCGTACGACGTCATCAGGAGCAATCCGTGGCTCCAGATGAAGTTCCTGTTCATCGCGCTCGCCGGCGTGAACCTCGGCGCGTTTTACGCGACCGGCATGAACCGCGCGGTCGAGTCGCTCGGCCCGGGCGAAGACGCGCCGCCGCTGGCGAAACTGATCGCGTTCGCCTCGCTGTTCCTCTGGCTCGGCGTCATCTACTTCGGGCGCCTGATTCCCGAGGGCCTCTGACCGCGTGGCAGACCTGACGGTCTGCACTACTTCAGAGAGAGTTTCGCGGCGCCGGCCTTGGCGCAGGCGTCGTCCTGCTCCTGGGTCGAGCCCGAGCTGGCGACGCCGCCGACGATCTCGTCTCCCGCTTTGATCGGCACGCCGCCGCCGAGCGCGAGGATGTCGGCGACGTCGCGCTGCGCAGCGTACTTCGGATCCTCCGTGCGCTTCTGAAAGTCGAGCGTCGCCATGCGAAACATCACCGCGGTGTACGCTTTCCGGCGCGCCATCTCGGCCGTCTGCGCGCTCGCGCGCTCGTCCCTCAGCAGCACGATAGTCTGCCCGGCACGATCGACGACGACGACCGACGTGTGAAAGCCCTTGGCGCGGCACTCGCCGAGCGCCGCCTCGGCGATCGTCTTTGCCAGACCGAGCGACAGCGTCCTCTGCGCGACCAGGTCCTGGGCCAACACGCCGGCACCGGACGACGACGCGACGATGGCGACGGCGACACTCCTCAGAACGTTCGACACGCGGACCATTGGTCACTCCTCGGTGGACGGGCGCCGCGCCCGCACGATTTCCGCCGGACGGCGTCCTGACGGCTGTAAGATGAGCGGCGCCATGAACATTCCACGCATGTATCGACCGACGTCACTGCTCGTCGCGGGACTCTGCGCAGCGGCGCTGCTGGCGCCGGCGCCCGTGCAGGCCCAGCAGGCCGGCGCGAACGACGCGCTCGCCGCACGCGTCCAGCGCCTCGAAGACACGGCGGCCATCCAGACGCTGCTGCTCAACTACGGGCGCAACCTCGACGCGCGCGACTTCAAGGCGTACTCGGAGCTGTTCGCGAAAGACGGCGTCTGGACGGGCGGCTTTGGCACCGTGCAGGGCCGGCCGGAGATCCAGGCCTTCATGGAAAAAGCCATGCCGGGCGCGAACACGGCGCACAACTTTCACCTGCTCTCGAACTTCGTCATCGACGTGCACGGCGACACGGCGACCGCCTGGTCGCGCTGGCAGTTCGTGTCGCCCGGCCCGGACGGCAAGCCGGCCGTCGCACAGGCGGGCCGGTACGACGACGAGCTCGTGCGCGAAGACGGGCACTGGAAGTTCAAACGGCGCGTCGCCTCGAACGACATCCCCGCGCCGAGGGGCGCGCGATCCGGGAAGTAGTCAGCGCAGCGTGTCGCCGGCGGCGCGCCGCTCCTCGACGCGCGCGGCGCTCAGGATGTTGGCGAGGCCGTAGTTGCCCTCGTGGCACGCGTACTCGAACAGCGGGCCGTCCATCTTGCGCATCAGCATCTCGCCCGACCACGAGCGGACGAAGGTCGTCGGGTCGTCAACCGTGAAACGGTAGACGATCGTGTCGGCGTCGCCGCGCGTGAGCCGCTCGGTCACATGCAGATCGCGGCTCGTGAAGATGTCCTGCCGCGCCGTCGCGGGCGGACCACGGAACGGCGTCTGGTCCGTGAAGTTCGTCGTGTCCACGACGAGCGTGTCACCCTCCCAGCGGCCGCGCGAGTCGCCGTGCAGCAGCCGCAGGCCGCTCGAGAGATGCGGCGTGCCGTCCACCGGCACGATGCGAACGCCGTTCATGATCTCGTGGCGGATCACGAACCGGCCGCGCGTCTGCAGAATCTGCAGGTTGGCCTGATAGGTCGAGCCGAGCATCGGCGGGCCTTCGTTGCCCCACGAGATGCAGCGCTCGCCGAGGCTGCGCGACGCGGCCTCCTCGGACGGCCCGTGCGCGCGCACGAACGCGGCGCGCGCCGCGGCCCGCGCAGCCGCCGCCGGCGTCAGAGCGGGAATGCGGCCGTCCGGCGGGTCGTAGACGACCGACGTGCGATTGCGCGCGACGACCTTCGAGTAGTTCTCCGACTGCCACAGGACGTTGTCGTAGTGGATGTCGCTTTCCGGCTGACTGTTCTCGATCTGCTCGCGCTTCTTCGCGTACGCCGCCGCTTCTTCCGGCGTGAAGAACTCCTTCGTGCCGAGCGCGGGATCGCGTTCGAGCGGCGTGTAGGTGGCGTTGGTCCAGTAGCCCTGGAAGTCGGGCTGGCCGTCGGGAAGGTGCGCGAGGGTCCACGTGGTGGCGCCGCGCGCCGTGACCATCGAGGCCGCCGCGGTTGCGATCAGGAGCGCGAAGAGTACTCGCCGGCCCATCTGCCACCTCCTGGCGCAGAGTATAGCGGCATAATGAGCGCCACGGGACGGCCGAATGAGAGCTGCTCAGATCACCGCGCGAGGACACGTGACGCTCGTGGACATCCCGGGGCCGCCCGGTCCGGCCGCCGGTCAGGTGGTCGTGGCGGCCGAAACCGGATGCCTGTGCGGCTCGGACATTCCTTTCTTCAGCGAAGCGCAGCCGGGGTATCCGCTCGCGCCGGGGCTGTCGCTGCACGAGATCATCGCGCGTGTCGTTGAGAGCGCGAGCCCGTCGTTCCGCACCGGCGACCGCGTGCTCGCGATGCCGCCAGGGCTGATGGGCTGCGCCGAGCGGCTGCGGCTCGACGACACGCGCCTCGTCCCGATTGACGACGCGTTGAGCAACGAGGCGGCGGTCCTCGCGCAGCCGATGGCGACGGTGCTCTCCGCGCTCAGCACAATCCCGAACGTCGTCGGGCTGACCGTCGCCGTCCTCGGCCAGGGACCGATCGGGCTGCTCTTCGACGCGTGCCTCGCGCACCTCGGCGCCGCGCGGATCATCGGCATCGACGTGCGCGAACCCCGCGTGGCGCGGGCGTGCGAGTTCGGCGCGACCGACGCGGTGCTCACGCGCGAACGCGGCGGACGCGACGCCGTCGCCACCGTCGCCGAACTGACCCGCGGCGCCATGGCGGATCTCGTCGTCGAAGCCGTCGGCCACGAAGAACAGCAGTTCAACCTCGCCGTCGCGCTCGCACGCGACAAGGGACGGTTGCTGTACTTCGGCATCCCGCCGGCGCGCATGGACGCGATCGCGTTCGAGCCGGTGGTGCGCAAGAGCCTGACGATTCACACGAGCGTGCCCGACGACCTGCGGCCGTTCGTGACGATCGCGCAGCGCGCGATCGCGCGCGGGCGGATCGATCCGACGCGGCTCGTCACGCACCGCTTCCGCTTCGCCGAGATCCAGCAGGCGTTCGAGACGTACCGCGATCGGCGCGAGGGCGCATTGAAAGTGTTAATCGACTTTTCGTAGGGCGGGCCCGACAGACGGGAACGGTCGCCCCATAGGAGAGGAGCATGAGGGCCATTCCATTCGTCCTTGCGTTGTCGGTCGTCGCGGCCGCGCAGCAGACCACGAACTGGACGACGTTCTCCGGCGACTACAGCGGACAGCGGCACAGCCCCCTGACGCAGATCACGCCGGCCAACGTCGCGACGCTCACGCCGCAGTGGCTCTTCCAGACGGACCTGCCCGGCTTTCCCGGCCGCGGCCTCGAGAACTCGCCGCTCGTCGCAGACGGCGTGGCCTACGTGACCGGCAACAACAATCAGGCCTGGGCGCTCGACGCGCGCACGGGGCGGCCGATCTGGATGTACCGCCGGGCGCTGCCCCCGAACTTCTCGGGGTCCGTGTGCTGTGGCCCGGTGAACCGTGGCTTCGCGATGCTCGGCGACCGCCTCTACATGGGCACGCTCGACGCGCATCTTGTCGCGCTCGATCGCAAGACCGGGTCGGTCGTCTGGGACGTCGCCGTCGGCGACCTGAAGAAAGCCAACGCCATCACCGCGGCGCCGCTCGTCGTGAAGAACAAAGTGATTATCGGCGTGGCGGGCGGCGACTTCTCGAGCCGCGGCTATCTCGACGCGTACGACGCGCAGACCGGCGCGCGCGTGTGGCGCTTCAACACGATTCCGAATCCCGGCGAACCGGGCAGCGACACGTGGCCGAACCCGGATGTGGCGAAGCGCGGCGGCGCGGCCGTCTGGGTCACGGGCAGCTACGACCCGGATCTCAATCTCCTGTACTACGGCACGGGCAATCCCAATCCCGACTACTACGGCGACGACCGCGCCGGCGACAACCTCTACTCGTGTTCCCTGCTCGCGATCGACGCCGACACCGGCCGGCTGCGGTGGTACTTCCAGTTCACGCCGCACGACGTGCACGACTGGGATTCGGCGCACGTGCCCGTGCAGGCCGATCTGAACGTCGGCGGCCGGGTGCAGAAGGTCGTGATGGTCGCGAACCGCAACGGCTTCTTCTACACGTTGAATCGTGAGACGGGCAAGCTGCTCGTCGCCAGGCCGTTCATCGATCGCGCGAACTGGGCGCGAGAGGTCGATGCGAACGGCCGGCCGATCGTGCTCGACAACGTCGGCACGCCGGACAAGTGCCTGCCCGACAACCACGGCGGCACGAATTTCCAGCCGCCGACGTTCGATCCGATCCGCAAGCTGTTCTTCGTGACGGCGCACGAGACCTGCGCCGTCTGGGAAGGACGCAAGCCCACCGAGCCGATCGCGCTCGGGGTGCGCGTGCCGAGCGGTGGACGCCGCCTCGTCGAGGGCACGGATCAATGGGCCGCGCTTCGCGCGATCGACCCGGCGACCGGCACGCGCCGCTGGGAGCACCGCTATCGATCGTATCCGTCCACCGTCTCGCTCGATCTCACCGGCGGGCTCATGTCCACCGCGTCAGGTCTCGTGTTCACCGGCGACAACGACGGCTTCTTCTACGCGTTCGACGCGTCCACCGGCAGGGAGCTGTGGAAGTTTTCGACGGGAGCGCCGGTCTGGGGATCCGCGGCGGTCACGTACATGCTCGAGGGACGTCAGCACGTGCTGACGACGTCGGGGCTGACGTTCATCGACTTCGCCCTGCCGAAATAGGCGACCCTGAAAGGGTCGTCAGGCCCGCGACTACTTTCCGACGCTCGGATATCGCTCGAGCGCGGGCGAGACGCCAGGCGGGACGGTCACGCGCGCGACGTTCATCACGAGCGCCAGATACGCGTAGTACCCCTGAATCGACGCGAGCTCGACGATGCCCGGCTCGCCGAATTTCGCGACGGCCCTCGCGTACGTGGCGTCGCTGACGCCCTGGTTGTTCTGCAGCTCGAGGCTGACGTCGTACACGATCGCCTCGTCCTCGCTCATGCGGTCTGGCCGGCGGCCCTGCTGCACGGCGGCAATCACGTCACGCTCGAGCCCCGCCCGCGCCGCGGCCGGCGCGTGCGCGTTCCACTCCCAGTTGTTCGTCCACTTCCGCGCCGCGGTGAGAATCGCAAACTCGGTGAGCTTCGGCCCGAGCACGCTCTTGTTCAAGTAGTGCAGCCGGATCTGCAGCGCCGGCACGATCTGATCCGGCACGCGCAGCAACACCGACCACGGCGGGCCGGCGAGATCGGCGCCGCGCAGCGCCTTGTAGTCCTCGACCGCTTTCTTCTGCGCGTCCGTCTGCTGGCCGGCCGGAATCATCGCCATGCGCTCCTGGGCGGCCGCGCCTCCGGCGCCGGCGACCGAGAGCGCGACGACAGACACCACAACGCGCGCGATTCGAATGGGCATAGTGCTCCTCGGTGACACTGAATCGGACCTGAAGTACGTCAGCCGTCGAGTGCGGTCAGCTCCGGCAGGAGCGCGGCGAGGGCGGCGTCGAGCCGTTCCAGCGCGGCGCCCGCGTCGCCGAGACGGGCCTCGCGGCCGAGACGTTCGAGATCGGCCGCGTGGCCGCGGACGGCCGACGCCGACAGATACGCCGCCGATCCCTTGAGCGCGTGCGCCGACGCGACGAGCATCGCGGCGTCGCCGCGCGCGAGCGCGGCGCGAATCTCCGCGACGCGCTTCGGGCCGTCTTCGAGAAACATCTGCACGATCTCGCGGCCGAGCGCCGCGTCGCCGCCCGTCTGCCGATCGAAGGCCGCGCGATCGAAGACCGCCGGCGCGTCCCCGATCATGTCAGCGTCCTCCGAGCCGGCTGTTCCGGTGCGCCTCGATTTCCTTCTCGAGCTCGGTGGCGCACGGCGGGCAGATGCCGTGGCTGAACTGCGCGTCGGATCGCTCGGCGATGTAGGACTCGACCTGCGTCCAGTACTGGTCGTCGCCGCGGATGCGCTTGCAGTAGCTGCAAATCGGCAGGAGCCCGTGCAGCTGTTTGACGTTGGCGAGCGCCGACTGCAGCTCGGCGACGCGCTCCGACAGCCGCTCCTGCAGCGTGAGCAGGCGCACGCCGACGTTGAGGCGCGCGCGCAGCTCGTCGGGATCGAACGGCTTGATCAGATAGTCGTCGGCGCCGGCGTCGAGCCCGGCGACGACGTGCGTCCGGCTCTCGAGCGAGGTCAGCAGCATCAGATACATGTTCGCGAGCGGCAGCTCCAGCCGCACGCGCCGGCAGACTTCCGAGCCCTCGATGTTCGGCATCATCCAGTCGAGGATCGCGAGCATCGGCTCGGTCGTCCCGTGCGTCAGCAGATAGCGCAGGGCTTCGCCGCCGTCCGACACCGCCGTGACGTCGAACTCCCACTGCCGCAGCGTCTGCGCCAGCAACGTGGCCGCGATGCGATCGTCGTCGGCGACCAGCACTCTCATGAGGCCTCCACGAAACCCCGCCATTGTAGCCGCGCGTGCCGCTTTCAGGTACTCTCTTGTCACCCCGACTCCATGGCCAGACAGATGTCCCGTGCCCTTGCCGGCACCGTCCGCGAGCACGACGCCGCGCTCGGCGGCCTCATTCGCGCCAACCCGCTGGCGATCCTCGTCGTGGACGCCGACGACTGCGTGCAGATGGTCAACCCGGCGTTCGAGACGCTGTTCGGCTACAACGAGGCCGAGCTGGTGGGACAGCCGATTGCGGCGTTCATCGTGCCCGACGCGCACTCGACGGAGGCCGCCGCCCTGAGCCGACGCGGGATCGGCGGGAACACGGCACGCTCGGTCACGCAGCGCCGGCGCAAGGACGGATCGCTCGTCGACGTCGAGCTCACCGTCGTTCCGCTCGCCGGCGCCAACGGCCTGATCGGCGCCTACGGCATCTTCCGCGACATGACCGAGCAGAAGCGCGCCGAGCGGCATCTGCGCGCGCAGTACGCGGTCATCGAGGCGCTCGCGCACTCGCCCACGATCGAGCACGCGGCGCAGTGGGTGCTGCGCGGCGTCGGCGACTCGGTGCACTGGCAGGTCGGCGCGATGTGGCTCGTGGACAAGACGGCGAACCGGCTCCGCTGCGTCGATTTCTGGAGCGCCGACGGCGTCGCCGCGGACGCGTTCGAGCGCGAGACGCGCGAGGGCGAGTTCCGGCGCGGCGTCGGCCCCGGCCGTACGTGGGAAATGAACGCGCCGGCGTGGATCGTGGACGTCGTCAAGGAGCCCAAGTTCTCGCGCCGCGAAACGGCGCTCGCCGCAGGCCTGCACGCCGCCTTCAGCTTCCCGATGCTCCTCGACGGCGAAGTCGTCGGCGTCGTGGAGTTCTTCACGTCGCGCGTGCTCGAACCCGATCCGGCGATTCTGAAGATGTTCTCGGCGCTCGGCCAGCAGCTCGGGGAGTTCGTCGGGCGCACGCGCGCGCAGGAGCAGCTCGAGCGCTTCTTCACGATGTCGGGCGATCTGCTCTGCATTGCGAACTTCGACGGCTACTTCACGCGCGTCAACGCGTCGTGGCACCGCGTCCTCGGTTACACGTCCACCGAGCTGATGGCGCAGCCGTTCATCGATCTGGTCCACTACGAAGATCGAGAGGCCACGATCGCGAAGGTCGCTGGGCTCACGCGCGGCGACGCCGTCGTGCTGTTCGAGAACCGCTACCGCTGCAAGGACGGCTCGTACCGCTGGTTGAGCTGGACCGCCACGCCGAAGGTGGACGAGCAGCTCATCTACGCCGTCGCCCACGACACGACCGACCGCAAGCTGCTCGAGCAGCAGACGCAGGAAACGCTGAAGATGCGCAACGACTTCGTGTCGTTCGTGACGCACCAGCTGCGGACGCCGCTGTCCGGCATCAAGTGGATGCTCGAGCTCGCCCGCGACACCGACGACGAGGACGAGAAGGCGTCGTACGTGGAGGACGCGCGCGAATCGGCGGACCGGCTCATCGGGCTGGTCAACGACCTGCTCGACGCCTCGCGCCTCGAGAGCGGCAAGCTGCAGGTGACGCTCGAGCCGGTGCGGCTGCGCGAGCTGACCGACGCCGTGCTCGGCGACGTCGCCACGCTCGTGCGCGACAAGGCGCACGTCCTCGACGTGCACTCGGAGCCGGACCTGCCGGTGGCGATGCTCGACGCGCAGCTGCTGCGCCAGGTCGTCCTCAACCTGACGTCGAACGCGATCAAGTACACGCCGCAGGGCGGGCGCATCGCGATCGACATCCGCGCCGTCGGACGTTCGCTGCGCTGGTCGATCCAGGACAGCGGCATCGGCATCTCGCCCGAGTCGCAGAAGCGGCTGTTCGAGAAGTTCTTCCGCGCGGACAATGCCCATACGATCGACACGGAGGGCACCGGCCTGGGCCTCTATCTCGTGCGGCTCATCGTCGAACGGCTCGGCGGCACAATCGCGTGCGAATCCGAAGTGGGGCGTGGTACCCTCTTCCACTTCACGCTGCCCATTGCAGCGGGGGACACACCATGAGCAAGACGATATTGCTGGCCGAAGACGACCGGTTTCTCCGCCGCGCCTGCGAGACCAAGCTCAAGCAGGCCGGCTTCGACGTGCGCGTCGCGGTGGACGGCGAAGAGGCGCTGACCGCCGCGCGCGAGCAGGTGCCCGACCTGCTGCTCCTCGATCTGCTGATGCCGCGGCGCGACGGGCTGTCGGTGCTCGCGACGCTGCGCGGCGATCCCAAGACCAAGGACATCCGCGTCGTCATCATGTCGAACTCGTCGAAGGACCTCGAGCGGCAGAAGGCCGCGTCGCTCGGCGTCGTGGACTACTGGATCAAGTCGAACCTGTCGCTGCAGGAGCTCTGCGATCGCGTGTCGCAGCTGCTGCAGGGCGAGGCGACATGACGAGTGCCGCGCGCATCCTGCTCGCCGAGGACGATCGCATCCTGCGCAAGGCGGGTGAGGTGTCGCTCAGGAAGAAAGGCTACGACGTCATCGCGGCCGTGGACGGCGAGGACGCGCTGGCCAAGGCGCGGGCGCAGAAGCCGGACCTCGTGCTCCTGGACGTCATGATGCCGAAGATGCACGGCTTCGACGTGCTGGACGCCCTCAAGGGCGACCCGGACGTGCGCGACATCCCGGTCATCATGCTCACCAACCTCGAGCAGCCGGCCGACATCAGGCGCGCCGCCGACGCCGGCGCGCACAGCTACCTCGTGAAGTCGAACATGAATCTCGACGATCTGGCCGCCCGGATCGCCGACGCCCTCGCCCGCCGCGCTCACTAGATCAGCGCTCACTCGATCGGTCGTGCAGGCCTTCAGGCCTGCCTGCCCGGCGAACCTGAAGGTCCGCACCACATCGTCGTGAGAAATGCGCTAGATTGGATGCCGTGAGCACGCGCGAACGGATTCTGATTGTCGAGGACGACAGCGCCGCGCGCATCGGCCTCCAGCAGCTCGTCAGGGGCTGGGGCTTCGATGTCGAGACCGCGGCGGACGGCGAGCAGGCGCTCGGCCACATCGAGACCTTTCATCCTGGCATCGTCCTGACCGATCTGGTCATGCCGCGCATGGGCGGCCTCGATCTCCTGCGCAAGATTCAGGAGCTCGGTGACCCGATCACGACGGTCATCCTCACCGCTCAAGGGACGGTCGAGACCGCCGTCGAGGCCATCAAGCAGGGCGCGTACGACTACCTGACGAAGCCCGTTGACCTGCAGCGGCTGAAGATTCTCCTCAGCAAGATCATCGAGCGCCATGCGACGCTGCGCGAGGTGCGTTCGCTCAGGCAGCAGCTGCGCGAGCACGGCACGTTCGGGTCGATGGTCGGCCAGAGCGCCGAGATGCGCAAGATCTATCAGGTGATCGAGCAGGCCGCGCCGACGAGCGCGTCGGTGCTCATCAGCGGCGAGTCGGGTACGGGCAAGGAGCTCGTCGCGCAGACGATTCACCGGCTGAGCCCGCGCGCCAACATGCCGTACGTGCCGATCAACTGCGCCGCGATCCCGGACACGCTGCTCGAGAGCGAGCTGTTCGGCCACGAGAAGGGCGCGTTCACGGGCGCCATCGAGCGGCGCCAGGGCTGCTTCGAGCT
>CAZOIK010000168.1:0-3738 GCA_964579765.1 uncultured Bifidobacteriaceae bacterium | reverse complement strand
GCTCCATGGAAAAACGATCGCGAGCGAGCGGCCGCGGCATCGGTTGACCGAACAGTGGCACCCGCTCGGTCCCGTCGGCGTGATCACGGCGTTCAACTTTCCTGTCGCCGTCTGGGCGTGGAACGCCGCCGTCGCGTGGGTGTGCGGCGACACACTCGTGTGGAAACCGTCGGAGAAGGTGCCGCTCTGTGCCGTCGCCTGCCACGCGCTCGCGCAGCGTGCGCTCGAGGGCACCGGCTTTCCACCGGCCATCTCGAATCTCGTCGTCGGCGGCGCCGACATCGGCCAGCGGCTGGCCGCGTCGCCGCGGCTGCCGCTGGTGTCGGCGACTGGATCGGTGCGGATGGGCCGGGCGGTCGGGACCGCCGTCGCGCACCGCCTCGGCCGATCGCTGCTCGAGCTCGGCGGCAACAACGCGATGATCGTCGCGCCGTCCGCGGACCTCGACCTCGCCGTCCGCGCGATTACGTTCGCGGCCGTCGGCACGTGCGGCCAGCGCTGCACGACCCTCCGCCGGCTGCTCGTGCACGAGTCCATTGCCGACCGGCTGCGCGATCGCCTGCTCGGGGTGTACGCGCACCTGCCCATCGGCGATCCGACGGTCGAAGGTGTCCTGGTTGGACCGCTCATCGACGAGCGTGCCGCTGACGCGATGGACGCGGCGCTCGCGGCCGCGCGCGCGAGCGGCGGAATCGTCCACGGCGGTGGACGCGTAACCGACGGCGTGCCGCCGGGCGGCTGCTACGTCAGGCCGGCCATTGTCGAGATCGGCGCCCGCGCCCCGATCGTGCAGCAGGAGACATTCGCGCCGATCCTCTATCTCCTCCGCTACCGCACGTTCGACGACGCGGTCGCGATGCACAACGGCGTGCCGCAGGGCCTGTCTTCAGCTCTCCTCACAGGCGACATGCGCGAAGCGGAGCGCTTCTGCTCGCCGTCCGGCTCCGACTGCGGCATCGTCAACGTGAACGCGGGCACCAGCGGCGCCGAGATCGGCGGCGCGTTCGGCGGCGAGAAGGACACGGGCGGCGGACGCGAATCCGGCAGCGACGCGTGGAAGCAGTACATGCGCCGGATGACGGTGACCGTGAACTACTCGCACGAGCTGCCGCTCGCTCAGGGCATTCAGTTCGACGTTTAGTTTTCGTCGCAGAGGACGGCGGACCTGAAGGTCGGCACTACCTCAGATCGGTACGTAGTGCAGGCCTTCAGGCCTGCGCGTTAGCGCGTCTGCGGGGCCGCGGCCTGGAAGTTCAGGCTCGACGCGACCTGCGTCAGCACCTGGTCGGCCTTCTTCTCTTCCTCGAGCGTGAACTCGAGCAGCTGGACCGCCTCGGGCTTGTTCAGCACGCGCGCCCACTCGCACAGCGTCCCGTACTCGGCGATCTCGTAGTGCTCGGCCGTCTGCCCCGCCGCGATGAGCGCGGCGTCTTTCACGGCCGGTTCGCTGTCGAGATCCATCATGTCGCCGCCGGCGCTGACGATGCCTTTCATCGCGGAGTTGGTGTCGGCGTTGGGACTCGCCTCGCACATACCGAAGATCCGCTCGAGGCGATCCACGTGCGTTTCTGTTTCCTTCAAGTGGGCGTCGAACGCGCGTTTGAGCCCGGGCGAGCTCGCCTCTTTCGACAGCTTCGGGAGCGTATCGACGAGACGCTGCTCGGCGTCATAGACGTACTTCAGCTTCTGCAGGAACAGATCGCTCAGCGATTTCGGATCAGCCATGTTGTCCTCCTTGTTCGTCGCGTCATGCGCCACGAGCGCGAAGGAATCGAGAGGCAACGGCGGTGCCATCTCCAGGCAGCACGGCCGCACAGCGCCGCACTACATCAACACGAAGGCGTCAGAGCGGCCGGCATAAGATGACCGGAGTCAAGGGGGACCAATGGATCAGCGTGTCGTTGTCATCACAGGAGCCAGCAGCGGCATCGGCGCCGCCACCGGCGAGCTGCTCGCCAGCCGAGGGCACTCGGTGGTGCTCGTGGCGCGCCGCAGGGACGCGCTCGACGGAGTCGCCACGCGCTGCAACGGCCGCGCTGAGGTCGTCGTGGCGGACGTCACCGGCCGGGCCGCCGTCCGCAGGGTCGTCGAGCGGGCGATCGAGCGCTTCGGCCGGATCGACGTGTGGATCAACAATGCGGGCCGCGGCATCACGCGCGCGCCGTCGGAACTCACCGACGACGACCTCGACGAGATGGTGCGGTCGAACGTCAAGTCGGCGCTCTACGGGATGCAGGAAGTCCTGCCGCACTTCAAGGCGAGGAACTCCGGGCACATCGTCAACGTGTCGTCGATGCTCGGGCGGATCCCATTCGCGACCATCCGCTCGGCGTACTGCGGCGCGAAACACTTCCTCAACGCGCTGACGGCGACGCTGCGCGACGAGTTGAAGGCCTCGCATCCCGGCATTGCCGTCTCCCTGGTCTCACCTGGCGTGGTGCGCACCGACTTCGGGCTGAATGCGGTGCACGGCGGGCCCGACTCGCGGACGTTTCCCCAGTCGCAGAGCGCGGAAGACGTGGCCGAGGTGATTGCGGGAGTGATCGAATCCCGCGCGCCGGACGTGTATACGCGGCCGGGCGCGCAGGCGACGGTCGCGTCGTATTACGCGACGGTCGGCGTCGATCCGGAAACCGACACGATGTAGTGCAGGCCTTCAGGCCTGCCCTCTCAAGCGGACCCGAAGGTCCGCACTACACCCGACGTCTACAGATCGAGCCGGCCGGTGCTCGGCCCGAGGCTGTCGATCTCGGCGCCAGCGACGTGCGCGAGCGCGAGCAGCAGGTTCGCCGTCGGCTCGTCCTTCTTCGCGACGACGTGGCGGTTGCCTTTGAGCCGGCCCTGCGCGCCGCCGACGATGACCGCGGGCGGGTTGGCGCGGTCGTGCTCGTTGCCGTTGCTCATGCCGCTGCCCCAGTAGAGCATCGCGTGATCGAGCAGCGTGCCGTCGCCGTCCTTCGTGTTCTTCAGCTTCTCGAGGAACGCCGCGAACTTGACGATCTGATACGTGCCGATCTTCGCGTACTTCGCGATCTTCTCCGGGTCGTTGCCGTGGTGCGAGATGCTGTGGTGGGTCTCGGGGATGCCGATGTGCGCGTAGCCGCGGTCGCTCGCCTCGTGGCCGATCATGAACGTGAACACGCGGCTGATGTCGCCCTGGAAGGCCAGGTGCATCAGGCTGTAGCTCAGCGTCATGTGATCGTCGAACGCCTCGGGCATACCGAGCGGCGCTTCGGCGTTCGTCTTGATGTTGCCCATCCGCACTTCCATGCGATCGAGCTGCTGCTCGACGTCGCGGATGTTGCCGAGGTACTCGTCGAGGATCGCGCGGTCGGGTGCGCCGAGCGTGCGGCGCAGCGAGCCCGTCTCCTCGAGCACCGAGTCGAGCAGCGACTCGCGCTCCTTGAGGCGCGCCATGCGCTGTTCTTGCGTACCCGTCTCGCCGAACATCCGCTCGAACGTGACGCGCGGGTTGATGCCGATCGGCAGCGGGCTCACGTCGTCGCGCCACGACAGCGTGTTGAAGAACGTGCACGGGAAGCCGTCGCACGCGCCGACGGCCGTGCCCATGTCCTCGGTGCCGATCTCGATCGACCGGAGCGGCGTGTCGCCCGCGACGGCGTCGGCGATGTACTGATCCACCGTCTTCTTCGACTGGATCTTGCCGAACGTGTCGCTGTTGCCGTCGCGCTGCGCGATCGGTCCCATGCCGTTGAGGAACGCCGAGCTCGCGCCGAG
>CAZOIK010000167.1:0-13277 GCA_964579765.1 uncultured Bifidobacteriaceae bacterium | reverse complement strand
TGATCTCGAGGTAGCTGCTGCGGGCGACGACGTCGCGCGTCGATCGCTCCATGCGATCGGGATCGTACCGCGCCATGAAGCGCTCGCGCGCACCGTTGTACAGATGCCCGCCCGCTCCGCGGAGGCCTTCCTCGAGGACCGTGCCGGTCATGAGCGAGTCGGCGACCAGCAAGCCGGTCGGATGGAACTGCACCATCTCCATGTCGCAGAGTTCCGCGCCGGCGCGGAACGCCATCGCGAGGCCGGCGAGCGACTTGGCGGCCGACGCCGCCGTCATCGCATACATCGTCGGCCCGCCGCCCGTGGCGAGCAGGACGGCTTTCGCAGTCACCGCGAGATAGCCGCCGCGCCGGATGTCGTGCACGAGCGCGCCGGCGATCCGGGTGTGGCCGGGATCGCGCAGCAGATCGAGTGCGCGATGCTCTTCGACGACGCGAATCCGCCGCTGGCGCACGTGTTCCGAGAGACGGTTGACGATCTCGATGCCGGTGAGATCGCCTTTGTGAACGGTGCGATCGAACGACTGTCCCGCGAAGGCCTTCTGGTGGATCGTGTTGTCCGGATTGCGATCGAAGAAGCACCCGTACTTGTGCTCGAGCTCGTGCACGCAGCGCGGGGCGTTGTTCACTAGCGCCCAGGCAAGTTCCTGATCGTTGAGATACTGCCCTGCCTTGATCGTGTCGAGGAAGTGACGGTCGAGCGAGTCGTCCGCGCTCAACACGACGTTGTAGCCGCCCTGCACGAGGCGCGTGCAGCCGCTCTTGCCGAACAGGCCTTTGACGACGATCGTGATGTCGAGCGTGGGATCCGCGTCGAACGCGTGCAGCGCCGCGAGCAGCCCGGCGCCGCCGCTGCCGAGGATCAGAATGTCCGTCGTCAGCGCGTCGATCGCGGGCCGGCTCATGTCAGGCCGAGCTCCTTGTAGACGTCCTGCATCCGGCGGGCGGCGTCGCTGCGCACCTGCGCGTAGAGGTTGCCGCCGTGCGAGTCCATGGCCACCGTCAGCGGGCCGAGCCCGCGCACGCGCAGCGTCCAGATGCACTCGGGCATGAGGTCGAGCCAGTGCACGGCCTCGATGGCCTCGATCTGCGTGGTCTCGAGCGCCGCCGCGCCGCCGACGATGGCGAGGTAGCAGGCGCCGAACTGCTGCATCGCGCGCATCGAGCCCTCGAGGAGGCCGCCCTTCCCGATGATGCCGCGCACGCCGTACCGCTCGATCAGCGGCGGCGTGAACCGCTCCATACGCGTGCTGGTCGTCGTGCCGATGCAGACCGGCAGGAACCGATCGCCGTCCTTCTTCACGTTCGGCGCGGTATGAAGACAGATCGCTCCCGTGAGATCGACGGGCGGCTCGACACCCTCGTCGAAGATGCGCCGCTGCGTCGCGTCGCGGATGCCGTAGATGAGGCCGTCGATGTAGACCACGTCGCCGACGTGGAGCTGCCGGATGTCGGCCTCGGTGACGGGCGTTGTGAGCGTGACCTGCGCCATGTCAGTACCCGTACTCGGCGCGGCCGTCTGCGTAGAGACGCACGCTCGCGCGCTCGCTGCGCCAGCACTGCGAGTTGACGGCGACCGGGTTCATCGTGATGTGCGTGTCGGCGGTCTCGATGTGAACGCCGAGCGACGTCGTGTCGCCGCCGAGGCCCATCGGGCCGATGCCGCTCCGGTTGATAGCGTCGAGCAGCTCGCGCTCGAGCGCGGCGATGCGCTCGTTGGGATGCGGCTGTCCGATCGGCCGGAACAGCGCTTCCTTCGCGAGCTTCACCGACAGCTCCGCGGTGCCGCCGATGCCGATGCCGATGAGCGAGGGCGTGCAGCCCTGCCCTCCCGCCTGAAGGATGCAGTCGAGGATGAACTTCTTGATGCCCTTCACGCCGTCGGCCGGCACGAGCATCTTCATCCACGTCATGTTCTCGGAGCCGGATCCCTTCGGCATCATGCGGATCTCGAGGCAGTCGAGGTCCGCGGCGAACGCGAAATCGACGATCGGAATCCGATCGCCGGTGCTGTCGGGCCGATTCGCGCGCGTCAAGGGATCGCAGATGCTCGACCGGAAGGGATGGCTCAGGCACGCGTCGGCGCACCCGGCGCGGATCGCCGCCTCGATTTTGGTGCCGTCGACGCGCACGCCCGCCCCGATGCGGACCTTGTAGATCGGAATGCCGGTGTCCTGGCAGACCATCAGCTTGCGTTCCTCGGCGACGCGAACGTTCTTGAGAATCGTCGAGAGGATGTCGCGGGCGCCCGGCTTCGTCTCGCGCTCGAGCGCCCGCTCGATCGCGGCGGTCACGTCGGGCGGAATCAGCTTGAGCGCGCGAACGTACAACTCACTCGCGGCCTGCCGAACGCGCGCCTCGTCGATGTCTGTCATCGTGGCCATCGCCTGATCACGCGCTCCGATAGAGCTTCGTCAACACGAACTCGCGATGGCCGAGCGCCTCGGCGGCGGTGAGCCGCCCGTTGGCCGTGCGCACGATCATGTCCATGAGCGCGTCGCCGGCTTTCGGCAGCGTCTGCTCGCGCCGCAGAATGCCGGTGACGTCCACGTCGATGTGCTCGCCCATCGTCGCGACGGTGTTCGGATTGCCCGAGATCTTGATCACCGGCACGATGGGGTTGCCGATGATGTTGCCCTGGCCGGTCGCGAACAGGTGAATCGCCGCGCCGGCGGCCGCCATCAGCGTGACGCACTCGGCTGCCGCCGACGACGTGTCCATGAAATGGAGCCCGGGGCCGGCGGGAGCCGCGGCCGGATCGAGCACGCCCACCACCGAACACTTGCCGATCTTCTGGATGTTGCCGAGCGCCTTCTCCTCGATCGTCGTCAGGCCGCCCGCGATGTTGCCCTGTGTCGGCTGCGACCCGAGCAGGTCCGCCCCGGTCGCTTCGATGAAGCCGACGTAGTCGTTGAACGTCTTCATGAACCGCTCGCGCAGCGCGGGCGTCGCCATGCGCGAGGCGACGATGTCTTCGCCGCCCGTGAGCTCGGACGTCTCGCCGAAGAGCACCGTGCCGCCGAAGCCGGTCATGCGCTCGGCGGCCGCGCCCATCGTCGGACACGACGCGAGCCCCGTGGTGGTGTCCGATTCGCCGCACTTCATGCCGATCATCACGCGGCCGAGCGGCGCCTCCTGGCGGCGGAGTTCACTCGCCGCCTGCAGGAAGTCCTTGGCCACGCGCGAGGCGCGCTCGATCGTCTTCAGATCTCCGGCGCCTTCAATCGAGAACATCGCGACGGGCTTGCCGCTCGCCTTGACGCCTTCGTAGACGCGCCTGGTCCAGTTCGGCTCGATCCCGATGACGACGACGGCGGCAACGTTGGGATTGCAGCCGGTGCCGATGAGCGTGCGGAAATGCAGGTCGAGGTCCTCGCCGAACTGCAGCCGTCCGTACGGGTGCGGCAGCGCGAGCGTTCCGGGAATGAGACGCGCGACGCCTTCGGCCGCGGCGTTCGAGAGGTCGTCGAGCGGGAGAATGAGGACGTGATTGCGGACGCCGACGGCGCCGTTCTCGCGCGTGTAGCCCCAGATCGTCGGTTCCATGATCACCACCTCGCGCTCTTGAGATTGTGGACGTGCACGTGATCGCCGACCCTGATCGCGGCGGTCGTCTTGCCGATCGGGACGTTGTACTTCGTGACCGTCGCGCCGGCGGCCAGCGGCACGAGCGCAATCTTGTGTCCGAGCGGCACGTCCTGCGCGGCGGCGACCTTCGTCACCGAGTTGTCGGACAGGATGACGCCGTCAACGGTCTCGCCGGCGCGGATGTCCGCGACGGCGACGCCGACGCTGTCGTGAGGCTCGTGAACCAGGAACTTATGAGGCATGTCGTCCACTCCTGTGTGTCATCGGATGAGAACTTGAAGGGGCCAGGGCGCCGTCGTACCCGAGGCGCTCCGACAGATCGAGAGCCGCGCGCTGCACTTCCGCCGACAGCGCCGGCAGCCGGCGCTTCTGCAGCCGCGTGAGGGGCCCCGAGATGCCGACGGCCGCGATGACGCGGCCCATGGCGTCGAACACCGGCGCCGCGACGGCGCCGATGTCGTCGCGCCGCTCGCCGTGGTTGATCGAGACGCGCGTGGCGCGGATCGTCGCCAGTTCGCGCGCGAGCTGGCGCCGCTCGGTGATCGTGCGGCGCGTCAGCTTCGACAGCCGGGCCGAGTGCAGATCCGACAGCACCTCGGCCGGCGCGAACGCGAGCAGCGCCTTGCCCGACGCCGTGCAGTAGGCCGGCATCCGTCCGCCGACCTCGACATAGACGCGCAGCGGCTCGCGCCCCTCGACCTTCGCGATCCAGACCACGTCGAGTCGTTCGAGCACCGACACGTACGCCGTTTCGCCGGTGTCGGCGACGAGCGCGTCGAGCACCTGGTGCGCGAGGCCCGGCAGGTCCGCGCGCAGCGCGGGCGAGCCGACCTGCCAGAGCTTGAGCGTGAGCGCGTACTTGCGGGACGCCGCGTCTTTCCTCACGTACTGCCGGCGCTCGAGCGTCGTGAGCAGGCGATGAGTGACGGTCTTGGGAAGGCCGAGGCGCTGCGCGATCTCCGAGACGCCGAGCAGCTGGCCGGCGTGGAGGCACTCCAGCACGTCGAGCGCGTGCAGCACGGTGCGCGACTGATCCTTGGCGGGCATGAGACGGCAGCCGGCCGGGTGTTCCGATTATCGGACCACCCGTTCCTGATCCGCTCGCACTTTTACCAATCCCGCCCCGCGCGTGTCAAGAAACGGGCGCGCGACCTGAAGGTCCGCACCGCAGCTCCACGCTTCTTCAGGCCTGCCCGACGGCCCGCCGGCCGCCAAGGAGTCCCGTCAGCGCGACGAGCAGCACGAACGCGCCGAGGAGCGCCTCGCCGCGAAACGCCGTTCGCGCCAGCCACTGCAGCGCCGGCAGCCCGGTGCGTGCCTGCGGCGCGACGATCATCCACAGGCCGAGCGCCAGCAGCGGCGCCGACAGCGCGCGCACGACGAGGGGGTACGCGCGCACGCGTTGGACCGGAGCGTTGTCGATCACCGCGTCGCCGACCTCCCAGTCCATCAGCCGGTCGTTGACGATCGCGCCGATGAAGCCGTCGTTCGTCGTATTCCCCGCCGTCGAGAGCATCGGGATCAAGCCGGAATACAGCGTCACGAACGTCGTCACGAACAGGCCCGCGTCGGGAACCGCGAGCAGCGACGCGATGACCGGCGACATGAACACGCCGGCGCCGCCGGGAATGCCCGGCGACTCGAGTCCGAGCAGCAGGACCGGCGGGACGAGCACCGCGATTTCGAGCATGCTGATGCGCACGTGCAGCAGCGCGCACGTAGACACGGTCGCCAGCAGCACCGCCATCGTCGCGTTGCTCTTGTTGAGGACGGTGCCGAGGACGATCGACACGCGGGCGACCTCGGGACGCAGGCCCAGATCGCGCTCGGCCGACACGAGGTTCATCGGCAGCGTCTCGTACGATCCGCCGGTGCCGAAG
Source organism: uncultured Bifidobacteriaceae bacterium (assembly GCA_964579765.1). Lineage (GTDB taxonomy): Bacteria > Acidobacteriota > Vicinamibacteria > Vicinamibacterales > CAVVIG01 > DATNBT01. The sequence continues at coordinate 7,810 of CAZOIK010000167.1, read as the reverse complement.
CCGGTCGCGTAGACGGTCGCGAAGTACTTCCAGATCTGGCTCCAGGTGCGTCTGGTCAGCAGCCGGACGACGGCGATCATGATCGCCGACCACACGACGGAGACGATCGCGAGGTTGAGGGTCAGCGCGCCGTACACCGCGATGCCGTGCGTGCCGAAGCGCGAGGGAATGAAGATGGCCAGACAGCCGATCATGATCGGGTAGTACCAGAGCAGCGCGTTGAAGCCCATGAGCGTCCAGTCGGCGAAGCGGATCAGGCCGCGCGCGATCGGATGCAGCGCGCGCACGCACCCGGCGAGCGCACCGACGACGAAGGCGGCGAGCAGCACCTGCAGGAGCGGCTGTTCCGTGAACATCGTGCCGAAGGCCGCGACGATCCCGCGGAGCCAGCCTCCCAGCCCCGGCAGCGGCTGGTCGGGGCGGCTGAGCGGGAGGCCCGTGAGCGCGGGAATCCACGCCGACACGTACAGGAGCGACGCCAGCCCGAGGACGACGTACAGCCCGACGACGATCAGCAGAAAGCGTCCCGAGCGGCTGTGCGTCAGCAGCGTCTTCGCGAGCGCCGCGGACATCAGGATGAAGATGATCGCCGTCGCGAAGGTCACGACGGTCTTGGGAAACCACGTCCCGCTCTGCGCGATCCACAGCACCAGCCGGTTGTGCGGAAACAGGATGCCGAGCACCAGCCCGGCGCCGAGGCAGCCGAGGATGCGCACGACCGGGTGCGTCAGCAACCGGAGCGGCATGCCAGCGTGACGCGCTCGGACGCGAGTCACCTCGGCATGTTCTCGAGCCGCCGACCCAGGGGCCGTCACGTGGCGAATACTCTCGACGAATGGTCCAGTTGCTGCGGGCGGTGCATGTCGAGCCTGCGCGGTTCGCGTTCATCATACTCGTGGCGCCGAGGCGTATACTGACCGGCGCCATTCGCAAGAGAGGAGCGCCCCCCATGAAGAGCGGATTCGTCGCCGCGCTGCCGCTGCTGGTGATGACTTCCCTGCCCGCCGCCGCGCAAACACGTCCGAACGCAGCGTCGTCCGCGTCGTGCGAGCGCCTCGCGTCGCTCGCGCTCCCCCACACGACGATCACGCTCGCGCAGACCGTCGCCGCCGGCGCGTTCACGCCACCGGCCGGCCGCGGACGCGGCGCCGCGCTCTACGCGGGCGCGCCCGCGTTCTGCCGCGTGGCCGCGACGCTCGCGCCGTCGAGCGATTCGGACATCAAAATCGAAGTCTGGCTTCCCGTCTCCGGCTGGAATGGCAAGTTCCAGGCGGTGGGCAACGGGGGATGGGCCGGCGTCATTTCTTATACGGCGCTGGCGCAGGCGATCGCCGGCGGCTATGCGGGCGCGAGCACCGACACCGGACACACCGGCAACAGCGGCGCGTTCGCCCTGGGCCATCCCGAGAAAGTGATCGATCTTGGGTACCGCGCGGTGCACGAGATGACGGCGCAGGCCAAGGCGATCATCGATGCCTACTATCACGCCGCCCCGTCGGTGTCGTTCTGGAACGGCTGCTCGCAGGGCGGACGCCAGGGCATCACCGAAGCGCAGCGCTACCCCGCCGACTTCGACGCCATCGTCGCTGGCGCGCCGGCCGTGAACTGGATCGCGCTCCACGGCGCACGTGTCGCGATCAGCCAGATGGTCCATCGATCGGCGGAGAGCGCCGTCCCGCCCGAGAAGTTTCCGGCAATCCACGACGCGGTGCTCGCGGCCTGCGACGCGCTCGACGGCGTGAAGGACGGCGTCATCGAGAACCCGATGCGCTGCCATTTCGACCCGAAGGTGATGCTCTGCAAGGGCGCCGACGGCCCGTCGTGTCTGACGCCGCCGCAGGCCGACACCGTCCGCGCGCTCTATACGCAGGCCTTGCACACCGCGAACGGCGCGGGGCGGTTTCCCGCGCTGCTGCAACCGGGTTCGGAGCTCGGCTGGGCGATTCTCGCCGGGCCGAAGCCGATCGACACCGTGCAGGACGCGTTCAGATATCTGGTGTTCGACGATCCCAACTGGGACTGGCGCCGCTTCACTCCAGACACCGACATCGCGCTCGCGATGAAGAAGGTCGGCGACGTCGTCAACTCCGGCGACACGAACCTGAAGCCGTTCTTCGATCGCGGCGGCAAGCTGCTCATGTATCACGGCTGGGCAGACCAGCAGGTCGCGTCGATGAACAGCGTGAACTACTTCAACGCGGTCGTCGCGCGCTCGGGGCACGCGGTGGCCGGCAAGTCAATCGAGCTCTACATGGTGCCCGGCATGGGACACTGCGCCGGCGGGCCCGGGACGGATCAGTTCGACAAGATGGCCGCGATCGAACAGTGGGTGAAGACCGGCACGGCGCCCGACGCGATCGTCGCGGCGCACCGCACCAACGGCGCCGTCGATCGCACACGTCCGCTGTGTCCGTTCGGCAAGGTCGCGCGCTGGAAAGGGACCGGCAGCACGGACGACGCCGCCAACTTCGCCTGCGCGGCCGAGTGAGCGTCGGCGTGCCTCTTGCTCTCGAAGAAGCTGGAGGCACGTCATGGATCATCCGAAGCCCAATCTGCGCATTATCGATGCCGGCGGCTGGTTCCGCTCCAAGCACTTCCTCCTGCCGATGAGATACGCGCGACTGAACGCGGCGGGAAGGCGCGAGGCTTATTCCTGGCGTGGCTGTTTCCAGCGGGAGTAGTCGGACTTCAGCAGGTTCCGGGGATCGCTCGGCGAAATGTGATGTCGGACGCCGTTCGCATCTTCCAGACATTCGTCTTCGACGATGCGAGCGCCTGGCTGCGTCACACGATGGAGGACCGTCCGCAGCGTCCACGGCCGCGTGTAAACGGTGGGGTCTTCAATCCGCGCCTCGTATTCGAGCGTGTCCGCTCCGGTCATCCGGTAGCGTTCGACGATGTGGACGTCGGTGCTGTGGAAGTTGCCCGCCTGATCCAGCCACGCCTCATCGGTCTGCGCGACGACGTCGGCGACCAGCACGTCTCCGTCCCACCGGTACCGCGTGTCGCCCATCCACCAGTCGGTGTTGTCGAAGTGCGGCCGCGTGTCGGGATGGAAGACGCGGAACGCGTGGTTCTCCTGGTAGACGATCGCGAAGTTCCCCGGACTCTGCAGAATCTGCAGCGGCGTCGCCAGGTACGTCGCGCGCGGCACGCCGGCCTGATAGCACTTGACGGACGGATCGGCAGTCGCGCGCGTCCTGTAGTGCTCCTGCCGTGTGGCGAGCGCGTCCGGCTTGTAGGGAATTTTCCCGTCCGGCGGATCGACGACGATGCTCTTCGAGGCGGCGAGGTTCTTTTCCGCGGGATGCCCTTCGATGTTGACGTACGCGGTGTCGCGCACCTACCAGATGCCGCGGAAGTCCGGTGTCTTGTGGTCCCACAAGCGCGCGGGCGTAAACGGCTTCGCGCCCGCCGGAGCCTGCGCAGCGACCGCCGCGGCAAGCAGCGCGGCCGCGCCGAGACCGACGATGAGCCTCACTGTTCCCTCCGCTTCTTGCCGCCGTCTTCCTGCGTGTAGTGCTGCAGGCTCCGCTCGCCTTCGAGACAGCGGTACTCGAGGATCTGCTGCGTCGCAGGCAGCCGCTTCAGCGTGAAGCGCATCTGCACCGGCCGGACGAAGACCGTCGGGTCGGTGATGGTGGCGTCGTACTGAATAGTGTCGCGATCGACGAGGCTGAACCGCTCGACGACGTGTTCGTGGTCGTCCACGAAGTTTGCCGCCATGTCGAGCCACGTCCGGCCGTTGAAGTTGCTCACGTCCACGATCAGCGTGTCGCCCTCCCAGCGTCCGCGTGAATCGCCGTCCCACGCCCAGTAGTTCCGCGGGTGCGGGCTGTGGTCGGTGGGAATGATGCGGACGTCGTGCATCGCCTCGTGGAGCAGCGCCACGGACTTCTCGTCCTGGATGATCTGCACGGGATAGAGCCCGCCCGGCTGATCGAGCGCGCGCGGGACGCCGGGCAGATGGCAGTGCGCCTCGGGATCCTCGTAGCCGCGCCGCACGCGATCGGCTCGCTCGGCAGCCGCCTCCGGCGTGTAGGGATACTGCGGCGCCGCGGGACCGCGGGCGGCGCCGCGCCCGCCGCCTCCTCCACGCCCGCCCGCGGCGAAGTTCGTCCCGTCGAGCGATCCGATGAAGAGTCCCTGGAACCCGCCGGCGCTCTTCATCCAGAGGCCTTGAAGATCGGGATGTCCGTCAGGCAATCGCGGCAGCGAGGTTTGCGCCGCCAGCGGACCGGACGTGCCAGCGCCGGTCAGCAGGCACAGCGCCGCCGTCGCGAGCACGCCGGCACGTCGTACGCGGCGGCCGCTCATGGCGTGCCCCCGGGCGTGCCCGCAGGCGTGCCGGATGACCCGGCGAACACCTTGCGGCCGTCGGCCAACGTCACGGTTGCCGCGTTCGCCGTGTTCGACCCGTCTTTGGCCCGATACGCCTCCACCGTGATCTGATCGCCGAACTTCAGCGACCGCTTGCTCCAGCCAAGCCTCATCAGACCGTTTGGGTTCGACGTCTCGATCATCCACTCGGTGGTCTTGCCGTCGGAGCCGGGGACGGCCAGCGTGATCCAACCGTGGGGGTTGATCATCTCCCACTTCACCACGGTGCCCTTGAGCGTGACGGGCTTCTGCGCGTCGAACTCGGCCGCGAACGAATGGTGCGCAGCCGCCTGACCTGCGGCCAGACACACGGCCGCCAGCGCGATCGCGAACGCACGAACGGTGATCTTCATAGGCGAATCTCCCGCTGCCTTACTTCCGTTTCGACAGGTCGCGATATACGGCCTCCACGAACATGCCGGTCGTCCACGGCCCCGACGCCGCGCCGTAGCGCGGATCGTAGTCGGCCGTCACGCGCGCGGCCTTCACCTGCTCGAGCGTCGCGCCCGCGGCGATCATCGTCCGCACGCGATCGCGCACGATGGCCACCATGTCGCGGTACTCGACGACCTCGTGCTCGTCGCAGACGTACCCGTGCCCGGGGACGACGATCGTGCCGCCTTCCTCCTGATGCCGGTAGACCGTCCGCGCGAGGATGTCGTTCAGCGCCCGAATCTCGCCCTCCACGCTGCCGCCGTTCTGCAGGTCGATGACGGGATACTGCGTCGTCGTGAACACGTCGCCCGCGACGATGACGTCGGCGCGGCGGAAGTGGACGACGCTGTCGCCGTCGGTCACCGCGTGCGGCTCCCAGAACATCTCGATCCCGTCGCCGTTGTGAAACGTGCGGCGCCGCTCCTCGAGAAACGTGTCGCTCGGGTTGCCCGCGGCCGGTCGTGCCGCCGCCACCATCCGGGTCTGCACGTTCTGGTGCGCGACGATCGTGGCGCCGACACCGGCGTCCGCGAACTGCAGCGCAAAGAACGTGCCGCTGACGCTCGGATCGACGCCGGCCGCGCGCAGCGCGACGTTGCCGCCGATGTGTTCGGCGCGAAAACTCGTGTTGGCGATGAACTGAATCGGCTTCTCGCTCAACCGGCGAATGGCCGCGACGACCTTCTCCGCCAGCCGTCCGCTGCCGGTGTCCACGACGAACGCGCCCTCGTCGCCCACCTGGACGACGATGTTGCCCTCGTCGCCGGCCAGCAGGTACAGGTTGCTGCGCAGCGGCCACACGTGGATCTCGCCGTCACGCGGTTCCGGATCGACCGCGCGGCTCGTCACCTCGCCGGGCGACGGCCGCAGTTTCGCGCGTCCGTCGGCGTCGGTCAGGCTCGGGATGCGGCTCGCCAGCTCCGGATAGACGGTCTCCACGCCGCCCAGGTACGCCGCGGCTGGAAGGTGGTACTTCGCGCCGAATTCCTGCACGAACGGGTTCGCGCCGACGCGATAGTTCGGCACGACGTCCGGCGGGCGGCCGAGAATCTGCTCGCCGTCGTCGCAGTTGAAGAGCCAGTTCTGATGATCGACGGGCTGCCGGAAGAAGTCGGTCGTGCGCACCGCCGGCTCGACGAGGTAAACCGGATCGCTGATGACGGAGGTGTGCGTCAGGTGATCGCCGTGGCGCACGAAGAATTCGACGAGCGTCGCCTGATCGCTTTCCGGCAGGCCGTTGCGGCGGAGCCACCCCTGCTTGAGGTGCGTCGTCTGCACCTCGAGCGCGTTGCCAACGAACCGGCCGGTCGAGAACCCCATCCACGTGTGCGGCGCGTAGGCGGGCGGATGCGGCCGGCCGTCCATCCAGATGACGCGGTGCCCTTCGAACGTCTGGTTGTACCAGTGAATCGCGACGAGCCGCTGTGTGTGCGGATCGCGCTCTTCCCAGGCTCGCGCGTTGCCGATCGAGCGGACGGAGTACGGCGCGACGTAGCCGTCGCACTGATGATGCCGGAGCGTGAGGCGCGACGCGTCGTACGAGAGCGCGAACAGTCGCGCCGCGTCGTTGACGGGAAACCCGCCGTAGTCGCCGAGCTCCGGTCCCGCGCCGCGCTCGAGCGCATCCTCGTGCATGGCGGCCGTCCAATAGCCGGAGAGGTCGAACCCTGGAGCCGACGCCGCGAGCGCCGCAGGCGACTGGCCGCCGACACTCGCGCATGTCAACGCGACGCCGATCGCCGCGAGAAGGCAGAGCGGCTTCGTCATCATCGGGCGCATGGACGTGGATTCCATCCGGACGCGTCAGACTGCTTCTTGAAGTGCGTGCTCGTCCAGAAGGGCGTGGCGAGGTACTTTGGATCCACGAACTCGGTGGAGACGACCAGCAGCGACTCGCCGCCGGGCACGTCGAAGCGATCGAAATACTCCGTCATCACGGCGTCGGCGCTATACGGCACGCCGTTCCTCCGCAAGTATCCGGGCCGCATCTTCGTCGTCAGCACGCGCAGCGAGCCGCCGCGGACGACGGCGCCGGGGAAGAATCCGCCGCGCGTCATGGCGGTGTCGCCGCGGTCCCACGAGCCGGTGGAGACGCCCTGCCAGCCTCCCTCGCCACCGGCCGGGTCGCGAAACGCAATCGTCCGCGTCTGCATGCCGGCGTCCGTTTCGACCGTGAGCGTGTCGTCCGTGGTCCACGAGATGTGCAGCCGTCCCGGCATTCGCATCACACCGCCTGCGCCGTACGCCCGGCAGGCGTTTCCGGATGCGTCGTCTGTGGCCGGATCCCACGCCGCCGTGGCCTGGCGGCCGGCGGCGTTCAGCGGCACGCCGGCGAAGTCGCCCTTCGGGGGCATCGTCATCCGGTAGCGCCAGTCTTCGCTCACGAGCGACACCCAGTAGCCGGTGATGTCGAACGGCGCCTGCGCCCTGGGAGTGGGCGGCTGGCGCGGCTCGCCGCGCTGCGCCGCGGCGGTGACGCAGCAGGCACACGCGAATGCGAGCGACGCCAGCGGCCGGCTGATCATGCGGACGCCGCCTGCCGCGGCCGGCCGAACACGCTGGCGACCGAGTCCTTCAGCTGCGCGCGCAGCCACGTATGCGCCGGATCCTGCTCGTGCGCGCGGTGCCACTGCAGCACCTCGATCATCGGCGGGATGTCCACCGGCACCGGCAGCAGCTTGATCGGCAGGCTCTTCGCGTACTTGCGCGCAAGCCGGGTCGCCACGGTCGCGATGCGGTCGGTGCCGACCACGAGCTGCGGCACCACGTCGAAGCTGGTCGTCACGACCTCGATGCGACGTTTGTGCTTGAGGTCGCGCATGACGCGCTCGTCGTAGTTTGGCCCTGTTTCGTCGAGCTGCACGAGCACGTGTCCAACGGCCAGATACTGATCGAGCGAGAGCGTCGAGCCCACGCGTCGATTCTTCGTCCACGCGATGCAGCTGTGCGTTTCCTCGAACAGCATTTCCCGCGGATGCGCGGGCGACACGTACGG
>CAZOIK010000166.1:0-5685 GCA_964579765.1 uncultured Bifidobacteriaceae bacterium | reverse complement strand
CGTTCTGCCCGGGATAGGTCACCGGGCGCTGCGGCACCCACTTGACCTCCTGCAGCTTGCCGGTGGCCATCAGACTGCCGGTGAACGTCAGGTAGCCTAGGATGATCTCGGCGATGAGCGCCGTCATCCGGAACGGCGTCAGCCACTCGGGGCCCTCGCCGAGCCGCAGGTAGTACTCCGCCGTGCCGACGAGGCCCGCGGCGACGCCGCCGAACGCGTGCGACAGCGCCGTCCGCTGCGGGACCGCGGTGAGCGGCACGAGCGACAGCGGAATGCCGACGACGAACCCGGCGACGATGGCGCCGATGATCCACCAGTGGTGCATCACGGTGGGCTCGGCCCACGTGACGACGACCGCGAGCGTCGTGCCGGCGACGCCGGCGTACACGCCCTTGCGCGCCGTCTGCGGCGTGTTCATCCAATGGAGCGCGAAAATGAAGAGCGCCGAGGCGACGATGTAGGAGATCTGGTTGAGGGCCGTCATCAGTGCGCGTTGCCCCCGCCTGGTTTCGTGTCGGTCTTGAACATCTTCAGCATGCGGTCCGTGATCAGGAACCCGCTGACGATGTTCGCCATCGAGGCGAAGAGCGCCACCGCGCCGAGGATGCGGATGCGCAGCGGATAGTCGCCGCCGGTCACGAGAATCGCGCCGACCACCGCGATCGCCGAGATGGCGTTGGTCAGCGACATCAGCGGCGTATGCAGCAGCCGCGAGACCTTCCTGATGACGCCCAGCCCGATGAAGGACGCCAGCACGAAGACCCAGAGCGTGGGCCACATGTCGTTCACTTCGAATGCTCCTTGGCGAGCGCCTCGCGCGTACGGGCGTTCGTCACCTCGCCGCCGTGCGTGATGACCGCCCCCTGCTGAATGTCGTCGGTGAAGTCCAGGACGAACTGCTTGTCTGTCGTGAAGGCCGTGATGAAGGACGTGAGGTTGCGGGAGAACAGCAGGCTCGCGTGGTACGGGACCGTGGACGGCAAGTTCAGCGGCGCGACAATCGTCACGCCGCCCACATGCACCGTTTCTCCCGGCGTACTGAGTTCGCAGTTGCCGCCGCCATCCGCGCCGAGATCGACGATGACGGAGCCTGGCTTCATCTTCTTCACGGTGTCGGCGGAGATCAGCTTCGGGGCGAACACGCCGCCGATGAGCGCCGTCGTGATGACGACGTCGCTCTGCGCGCATTCGGCCGCCAGCAGCTCCGCCTGCCGCCGGCGATCCTCGTCGGACAGCTCCTTCGCATAGCCGCCGCCCGCCGCGGCGCTCTCCGCGAGCTCGATGCCGACGTACTTCGCGCCGACGCTTTCGATCTGTTCCTTTACTTCCGGCCGCACGTCCGTCGCGACGACGTTGGCGCCGAGCCGGCGCGCCGTCGCAATCGCCTGCAGCCCCGCGACGCCGGCGCCGATGACGAACACCTTCGCGGGAAAGACCATGCCGGCCGCCGTTGTCAGCATCGGGAAATAGCGATTGAGCTCGACGGCCGCGAGCAGCACGCCCTTGTAGCCGCCGAGGTTCGCCATCGACGACAGCGTGTCCATCGACTGCGCGCGCGTCGTCCGGGGGATGGCGTCGGTCGAGAAGGCGGTGACGCGCCGGGCGGCGAGCGCGCGGACGGCGTCCAGATGGCGCAGCGGCATCAGCGAGCCGACGTAGATCGCGCCGGGCTTCATGGCGGCGATCTCGGCGGCCGTCGGCGCCGTGACCTTCAGCACGACGTCGCCTTCGGCGACGAGCGAGGCCCGGTCGGGCCAGAGCGACACGTTGACGTCGGCGTACGTGTGATCCGGAAAGGCGGCGGCCTCGCCGGCGCCGGCTTCGATCGCAATCTCGTAACCAGCCTGTATCAGCTTCTTGCAGGATTCGGGGACCAGAGCGATCCGCCGTTCGCCGGGAGCGCTCTCCCGGGGCACCACGATGCGCAAATGAACGCCTCCGTCGGACAAGCATCATAGCGTGCGCGCACGAGCCTGGCGAAGAAGCATGACACTTTTGTGTCCAGGGGCGAGGACGCGCGCCACGCGGCTGTCACCTTGCCAGGCCAGGAAACGCGCGGGCCTGACGTCTTTTTGTGGCGTAGCGCTTGCAGCCGCGCCCCGCCGTGATTGACGTCTCTCCCGCTCCCGAACGCGTCCTGCTCGTCGAACACGAAGCCCGCCTGCGCGAGTCGATCTGCGCGCAGCTCGGACTGGATCGCTACCGCTGCGACACGGTGGCCGACGGCGAAGCGGCGCTCAAGCACGCGAAAGAAACGCCGTTCGATCTGATCGTCGTCGATCTGGCGGCGCCCAACGTCGCGGGCCTTCAGATCAGCCGCGCGCTGCGGCATCAGCCGATGAACCGGCGCGCGCCGATCGTGATCATCGCGTCGCGCAACGCCGAACACGCGGCGCTGACCGAGCTCGAGAACGGCGCCGACGACTTCCTCGTCAAGCCGTTCGGGCCGGGCGAGCTGACGGCGCGGGCGCGGGCGGCCATCCGCCGGGCGCGCGCGGCCACCGCGCGGGCCGCGGTCGCGACCGACCTGTCGTTCTCGCCGCCGCCGGTCGCCTACGGCGACATCCAGATCGATCCGTCCCGCCGGCACGTGCAGGTGAAAGATCGGGCGGTGCGCCTCACGGAGCAGGAATTCCGGCTACTCTATCTGCTCGTGACCAACCCGGGCGTCGTCTTCAGCCGCGAGGGCCTGCTCGCGGAGATCTGGGGCACCACCCGCAACGTCACCGTGCGGAGCGTTGACACGCTCGTCAGCCGTCTACGGCGCCGCATCGAACCCGCCGGCGGCCAGCTGTCGCGCTACGTGCGAACAGTGCGCGGCGCCGGCTACAAGCTCGTCGAGACGAGCGAAGGCTAGGGCATGAAGCGTCTTCTCCGGATCGCGGCGGGCGCGGCGATCGCCGCCACCGCTGCCGCGTGCGGCGGCGTCACCTCGACAAGCCCGATCGCCGCGTCCGGCCCGACAGTGACTCAGGTCTTCGCCGGCACGGCCCAGCCGGCGGGTCCGGCCGACATTCACACGTTCACGGTGACCGTCCCCGGGGAGCTCGACATCACGATGACCGCCGCCGGTCCGCCCGCAACGATCACGATGGGCATCGGCCTCGGCAATCCCGACAACGCGGGCAACTGCATCTACCTCCAGACAGTGCAGCTGCCGGCCAGCAGCACGCCGCAGATCTCTGTCATAGTGCCCTCGTCGGGCGCCTATTGCGTCGCCATCGGCGACGTCGGCAACGCGGCCGGACCGATCACCTACAGCGTGACCGTCAGCCATACCTGAGCGCCGCGCGTCTAACTCAGGGATGCGCGATGGTGATGTTGAAGCCCGCAGGCGAGAAGAGATTCCCGACGTCGTACACCCTCACGCAGAACAGCCCCGGGCCGAAGACCCCCGTCGCCTGAGGCGCGATGGAGTTGACGCCGGCCGTCACCGCGACGGTCGTCGAGCAGTCGATGCCCGCCGGCGTGCCGATGCCGAGGCCGAGCTGCACCGTCGAGGGCACGAACGATCCGCTGACGCTGTTGAGGGTGACGTTCACCGTGCCGTTCACCGCGATGTTGAACGTGTAGAATTTGAAGCCGCCGACCGGCAGCGTGCCCGTGAAGCTCTCGCTGACCGTCGGCGCCGCGGCGGTGGTCGTCGTGGACGTCGAGGTGGAAGAAGGCGAAGTCGTCGAGTCGTGACTGCAGGCCGCGCACACCAGCAGCACTCCCAACAACGCAGCGGTCGTCGCTCTCATGCGTTTCATTCTACAATCCTTGAGCTGTGTCACGTCGTCTTCACATAAAGGGCCCGCTTAACACGCGCATGAAACAGTGGCTTCTGCTCGCGATCGTGTGCGCGGCCGCGTGCGCCGGCGCGTCGTGCAATCAGGACTACTACCCGTACGGCTATCCGGGTGGGACGGGGCCGACGGCGCCGTCCACGACGCCCGCGCCGCCCGGGCCGGGCACCGACAGCGTGACGGCGCAGATGGCGCCGGGCGGCAGCGTGATCCACACGTTCGTGACGGTCGGCGTGGGCGCGGTCAACGTCACGCTCACCGGCACCGATCCGGGCGGCACGCTCGTGGGCATGGGCGTCGGCGTGCCGGGCGCAAACTTCGGCGGCTGCGACATGACGAAGACGATCCAGGCGCGGCAAGGCACCGCGCCGCAGCTCACGGTGACGGTCGAAGCCGGCACGTACTGCGCGGGCACGTACGACGTCGGTGGCGTCGGCGCGAACGGCGTGCTCGTCAACTTCACGGTGCAGCACCCATGAGAACACTCCGGACGCTGGGAGCGCTGCTCCTGGCGGCAGCGATGTCGGCCTGCGGCGGCGACAGCACGACGCCGACGACGCCGACGGTGACGAGCGGCGGGCCGACGAGCGAGACGTTCGAAGGCCAGCTGACGGTCGGCGGCTCGGCGTTCTATTCGTTCAGCGTGGCCACGCAAGGCGACGCCGACGTCATGCTCGCGAGCGTGACGACGACCAAACTTCCCGGCAGCGAGAGCACCGTCGTCCTCGGCCTCGCGCTCGGCACGCCAATCGCCAGCGACTGCCGCATCACGAGCCAGCTGCTCGCGTCTCCGGCGCTCCAGTCTCCGCTCGTCAACAACCTCGCGCCCGGCACGTACTGCGTCCGCGTGTTCGACGTCGGCAACCTCACGGGCCCCGTGAACTTCGCGATCCGGATCGTCCATACGTAAGCGTGAGCCGCTCCTGGATCGATCTCGCCTGTGACGATGGGACGGCGATGCGCGCGTACGTGGCGCGGCCGTCCGGACGCGCGACGCGCGGGCTGCTCGTCTTTCAGGAAGCGTTCGGCGTCAACGCGCACATCCGCGACGTGACGGAGCGGTTCGCCGCCGCGGGGTTTCTCGCGATCGCGCCCGAGCTCTTCCATCGCACCGCGCCGGGGTTCGACTGCGCGTACTCGGATCTCGCGAAGGCGATGCCGCAGCTCGAGGCCGTCACCGAGCGCGGGCTCGACGTGGACGTGCGCGCGGCGTACGGCTGGCTCGAGCGCGAGGGCGTCGGCGCCCGCACCGCGTCGGTCGGCTTCTGCCTCGGCGGCCGCGTTTCGTTCGTCGCGAACTCGGGAGTGCCGCTCACGGCGGCGGTGTCGTACTACGGCGGCCGCATTCCGCCGCTCGTCGGCCGCGCGCCGAGGCTCGCGGGGCCGATGCTGTTCGTCTGGGGCGGCCTCGATCGCCACATCCCCGAAGAACAGCGGCAGCAGGTGATCGCCGGCGTGCGCGGCGCGAACAAGACGTACGTGGACGTCGTGTTCTCAAACGCCGATCACGGCTTCTTCTGCGACGCGCGTCCGAGCTACCACGCGGCCGCCGCCGCGCAGGCGTGGAGCCTCACGCTGAGTTTTCTCGAGACGTATTGTCCGCGGGCCTGAAAGGCCCGCCTTCATCACGGCCGCAGGTGCCCCACGCTCTTTTCGTTCTCCGCGCAGATGTAGTCGATCAGATCGCCGTCCGTCACGATCACCTGCCGCAGCGTCGTCGTCCACGGACGGGTGTATGCCTTCGGATCGTCCACCGTGAGCCCGATCTCGAGCGTCCCGAAGCTCGGGCGACGGAAGCGTTCGGTGATCGTCGCGGCGTCGGTGAGCGGGCTGCCGTTGCTGTCGAGCCACAGGCCGTCGCGGAAGCCGTTCGACCGCACGACGAGCGTGTCGCCGT
>CAZOIK010000165.1:0-5005 GCA_964579765.1 uncultured Bifidobacteriaceae bacterium | reverse complement strand
GGTCGATCCGGATCAGATCACGGCCGATTACAAGGATGGCCTGCTGCGGATTACGGCGCCGATCGCCGAGAGGCGCTCGGCCGGCATGTAACGTGCGCGCCGGAAGAGTCACGTGCGTGAACACAGCGCGCTCATCGTCGTTGACGTGCAGCGGGATTTCTGCCCGGGTGGCACGCTGCCGGCGTCCGGGTGCGACCGCATCATCCCGGCGCTCAATCAATATCTCGCCGACGCGCACGCGCTCGGCATGACGCTCTACGCCTCGCGCGACTGGCACCCGGAGGCGACGACGCACTTTGCGGCATATGGCGGACGGTGGCCGCCGCACTGCGTGCAGGGCACGCCGGGCGCGCAGTTTCATCCGGCGCTCCAGCTGCCCGCCGCGACCGTCGTCGTCACGAAGGGCGACGATCCCGGAGAGAACGGCTACTCCGCGTTCGACGGCCACACGCCCGACGGCCGCTCGCTGCTCGACGACCTGCGAACGCGCGGCGTGACGACGCTCTTCGTCGGCGGCCTGGCGACCGAGTACTGCGTGAGACAGACGGCGATGGATGCGTTGCACGCCGGGCTGCGGGTCAACGTGCTCATCGACGCGGTCGCTGGCATCGAGGCGCAGCCCGGAGACACCGACCAGACGCTCCGTGAGCTGCGCGCGGCCGGCGCCGTCGTCTCGGCCGGGCTGCCGTCAGCCGACGTCGTGCTGCTCGACGCGGACTGGAGGTCGCGCATCGCCGTGCGCGCGCAGCTCATCGAAGACGGCATCGAAGTGGCGGCGGCGGACACGTGGCCGACGATGCGCCGTCATCTGCAGCCCGGCGGTCAGCCGCGTCTGGCCGTCGTCGATCTCAACGCGCTTTCCGCGCCCAGACAGGTGCTCGAAGAGCTCCGCATGCTGATGCCGCCGTCACGCGTGCTCGTGGTCGCGGCGATGGGGACGGTCGCTCCGGACGATCTCGAGCGGATGGGCTTTCGCGTGCTGCGCCGTCCGCTGACGGTCGAAAACATCGTCTCGGCCGTGGCCACGTGCCTTCGCGCGTCGGCCACGTGAAGGCACTCCGCATGCACGAGCCCTTGCCTCGACCAGGAGGACGCGATGACCATCCACGTCAGCTCACCGGCGTTTTCAGGCGGCGGTCCGATTCCGAGGAAATACACGTGCGACGGCGGCAACACGGTGCCGCCGATCGAATGGACCGGCGTGCCCGAACAGTCGCGCAGCCTCGCCATCATTTGTGAGGATCCCGACGCGCCGTCAGGGACGTTCACCCATTGGGTGCTCTATGACCTGCCGCCGTCCACAACCGGGGTCAGAGAAGGGATCACGATCGGCAAGGAGGGTGTCAACGACCTCGGCAAGCACGGCTTCGGCGGCCCGTGTCCACCGCAGCGCGACGCGGCGCATCACTACCATTTCCGCGTGTTTGCGCTCGATCTCGAGTCGTTGGGCGGCTCAGGCCTCTCCAGAGACGCCGTCATGGAGCTCATGCAGGGTCACGTCCTCGCGAGCGGCGACCTCGTCGGCACGTATCGTCGCGCTGCCGCGTGATCGGTACGCGCGTTGCACAATATTCGAGTGCCGACGCAAGCGCCGTCGGACGACCTGAGAACGCCGAACGTTGACGAGAGTCATCAAACGGCGAACTTGGAAGTCCGGCGGTGATTGCGCCGACATTCCGCCCCTCAAACCTTCCGGCCGGCACTTCAGACGAGCAACTGCGCGCGCTCGAGCTCGACCGCCTTGGGGAACAGCACGTTGTTCTCCAGGTGCACGTGGCGATGGAGGTCGCGCTCGAACGACGCGAGCTCCGCGAAGCACACGCGATAGGTCGTACAGCCGTCGGCCGGCGGCACGTAGCCGCCCGTCAGCTCGCGTATGAGCCGCAGTTCGTCGCCCGCGTCACGATGCTCACGTTCCATCATGCGGATCGGGTTCTCGACGGTACCGAACGGACACGGCAGCGGCCGGCCACCGGCGGAGACGAGCTCGCGAATGTACGGAAACAGCACGCGCTCCTCTTTCATCATGTGCTGCCGCAAGTCGCGCCCCATCTGCTCCCAGGAGGTCGCCACGCGCGCCAGTTCGGGATGCCGGCTGCCGTGGACCTCGACGAGCTTCGCCAGGTAACGTCCAATCGTCTCGAGCGCCGTGCGCGTATACGCGTGATGCGTGGAGACGATGTGATCGATCAGCCGATCCATCGGCCACAGCGTGACGTCGCTGGCGTCGCCGGGCCTGTCCGGCGGCAGCGCCTGCAGCGCGCGCTCGACGGCGCCGGCGTCCGCCGCCGCCAGCTCGCAGGCCTCGGCCACCGAACGCCGGCCGCCGCAGCAGAAGTCGATGCCGAAACGCTCGAACACGCTGGCCGCGCGGAAATCGGTCGCGACAATTTCGCCGACGGTTGCCTTCTCGAAAGACTCGCTCATATCGTCCCTCCCCGTAACGCCAGCGTAGCGGACCGGCGCGGGGCGCGGTATGACGGCGGTCATACGGACCTGGACGACAATAGGACGACCATGGCCGGAACGCTCGACGAGATGCTGCGCCGCACGACGATCTTCCGTCGGCTCGCGGCCGACGATCGCCAGCGGCTCGCCGCCGTGGCCCGGGTGGACGCGTTCGACAAAGGCGCGCTGATCTTCAGCGAAGGCGACGCCTCGGATCGCCTGTATACGATCGTCACCGGCCGCGTGAAGGTCTTCAAGACGACACCGCGCGGCGCCGACCTCATCCTCGAGATCTTCGGGCCCGGGGATCCGGTTGGTGCCGTCGCGGTCTACGAATCGCGCCCGTATCCGGCCACCGCCGTCGCGCTCGAACTCACGACCTGCGTCGTCGTCCCGCGGCAGTCGTTCTTCGACCTGCTCGACACGCATCCGACGATGGCGCGCGGCCTGCTCATCGGGCTCACCCACCGCCTGATGGAGCTGACGAACCGGCTGGCCGAGCTGTCGGGCGGGCGCGTGGACGCGCGGCTCGCCCGGTTCTTTCTCAAGCTCGCGACCGACATGGGCCAGCCGCGTCCCGACGGCGTCTTCATCCCGCTGGCCCTGTCGCGGCAGGAAATAGCCGACATGATCGGCACGACCATCGAGACCTCTATCCGCATCATGAGCCGCTGGGGGAAGGACGACCTCGTCCGCACCGAGAAAGACGGTTTCCTGGTGGTGGATCGCCCCTCCCTCGAGGCCATCGCGCTCACCTGACGCGTATGACGGGCGTCATAGGCGCCCGGGCTGGCCAGCGTCATGCTGGGACCGTTGAAGGAGGAGTCCATGGCACCGGCCACTGCAGTTCTCGAACACCCCGTTGCAGAAGCACAGACGCAGGCGCCGCCGCACCCGGCTGGCCCGGCGTTCAGGCTGCGTCCGATCATGCGGCAGGGCACGGCGTCGAGCATTCCAGAGACGTGGACGCGGTTCGCGTCGCTCGAGGCCGCAAGAGGCGCCGTCAAGCAGATGTACCATGACGACCGCGTGCTCCGTGTCTTCGTCGTGACCGACGAGGCGCCGCCGCGATTCGTCGAATGGATCGAACGCTAGCCGCACCGAGCGACGGCGCGCCCGCGCGAACCCTGCCGCTGCTGTATCTCGCGACGGCGCACCTGTCGCTCGCGCTGGCGTTCTTCTTCGCGGGCCTCTGGCCGCACGCCGTCGCGGGCTTCTTCTACCACGCGTGGCTGATCGGCCTCGTGCACCTCGTCACGCTCGGCTGGATCAGCTTCTCCATCGTCGGCACGTTCTACGTCGTCGCGCCGCTCGCCCTGCGCACGCGCATGCCGGTCCGCCGCGCGGACTACGTCGCGTACGGACTGGCGGTCGTCGGCCTCGTCGGGATGGTCGGGCACTTCTGGATTCAGCAGTACAGCGGCATGGCCTGGTCGGCGGGGACGATTGCGGCCGGGCTCCTCTACATGACGGCGCGCATCGTCGGCTGCGTGCGGCACGCGGCGATGCCGCGGGCGGTCACGCTCCACGTCGTGTTCGCCTGCACGAATTTCTGGATCGCCGCGTCGATGGGCCTGCTCATCGCGTGCGACAAAGTTTTGCACTTCCTGCCCGGCTTCGTGCTGTCGAATGTCTTCGCGCACGCGCACCTGGCGGCGCTCGGCTGGGCCGCGATGATGATCGTCGGCGTCGGCTACCGGATGCTGCCGATGTGGCTGCCGTCGAAGATGCCGTCGGGGCGTTCGGTGTACTGGAGTGCCGCGCTGCTCGAAGTCGGCGTGCTCGGCCTGTTCGTCTCGCTGCTCGCCGGCAGCACCTGGGCCGCGGCGTTCGCGCTGACGGTCGTCGCGGGGTTGCTGGTCGCCGCCGCGCACGTCGTCTGGATGCTGCGCCATCGCATGACACGGGCCACCGGCGCGGCGCGCATCGACATCGGCCTCCTGCACGCCGCATGGTCGGGGATGTCGCTCCTCGCGGCCGTCGCCATCGGCGTCGCGCTCGTCTTCACGCCGGCGTCGCCGGCGATGCTGCACGCCGCGGCCGCATATGGCGTTCTCGGCCTCGTCGGCTTCCTGGCGCAGATGGTCGTCGCGATGGAAGCGCGACTGCTGCCGATGGTCACCTGGGTCTGGGCGTATGCGGCCAGCGGCTATCAGACCGCGCCGGCCTCGCCGCACGCGATGCGCGATCGCACGCTGCAGGTCATCGTGCTGGCGGCGTGGGTCGTCGGCGTGCCGGCGTTGTCCGCCGGCATGTTCCTCGAGTCGGCGCGCCTCGTGGGCGTCGGCGCGTGGTCGCTCTTTGCCGGGACGATGCTCACGACGCTCGACAGCGTCTTCGTCGTCCAGCACGGATTTCCCGGGAAGCGGTCGCCAGCAGTGTCCGCGCCGGCTGATGCAGCCGGCGGCCGGCACGCGCCGGCCGCCGACTGAGACGTACGAGCTACTTGCCGAACGGAATACGGACGCCGACCGCGACGCGCACGTCGTTCTGTGCGACCGTCGAGTAGACGCGACGGTAGTCCACGTTGGCGTACAGACCGACCGAACCGGCCGGG
>CAZOIK010000164.1:0-1531 GCA_964579765.1 uncultured Bifidobacteriaceae bacterium | reverse complement strand
CCGCCGCCCGGCGCGGCCCCGGGCGACAAGGCCGCCCACGCCGCGCCCAAGGAAGTCAAGGATCAGAAGTACAGGTCCCGCCGCAAGTAATAGCTCGACGGCAAGCTCGATCGCGACAAGGTGCTCGCCGACGCGATGCAGAGCCGCATCAACGCGCTCACCGCCGACTTCGCGGCGCGCGACGATCCGGCGCTGCGCGCGCAGATCGAGCGAGATCGCCAGCGCGCGGTCTCCGAGCTCGAGGGCCTGCAGAAGAGCATCAAGGACGATCAGAAGGCCATCGAAGACCTCGAGGAAGAAGCGCGGAAGGCGTCGGTGCCGCCCGGCTGGCTGCGGTGAGCGCGCGCCGCGGCGTGGATCCTCCCATCCTGCTGGTGGAGGACAAAGACTCGCTGCGCACGATGCTGCGGCACGCGCTCGAGGCGCAGGATCACACCGTCATCGAGGCGCGCGATCAGGCCGAGGCGGTGGCCGCGCTGCAGGGCGCGCGGCCCGGCGTCGTGCTGTCCGATCTGCGGCTGCCAAACGGCGACGGCTTCGGCGTCCTGCGCGCCGCCAAGGAGCTCGACCCGGAGCTTCCGGTCATCGTCATGACGGCGTTCGGGAGCATTCAGGACGCCGTGGCGGCGATGAGGGAAGGCGCGCTCGACTTTCTCGCCAAGCCCGTGGACCCCGACCACCTGCTGCTGATGGTCGCGCGCGCGCTGGCCCAGCGCCGGCTGGCGACGGAAAACATCCTGCTGAAAGAAGAACTGGCGGCGCGACGCGGCGCGCCGCAGATTGTCGGCGAGGACCCGCGGCTGAAGCAGGTGTCGGTCGCGCTGCAGCGGGCCGCCGCGACGGACACGACGGTGCTCCTCGAAGGCGAAAGCGGCACGGGCAAGGAGCTCTTCGCGCGGACGCTCCACGCGTTGAGCCCCCGCGCCGACGGGCCGTTTGTCGCGATCAACTGCGCGGCGATTCCCGAGACGCTGCTCGAGACGGAGCTCTTCGGCCACGAGAAAGGCGCGTTCACGGGCGCGGCCGCGCGCAAGCCGGGCAAGTTCGAGCTCGCGCATCGCTGGCCGCTCTTCCTGGACGAACTCGGCGAGGTGCCGCTCGCGCTGCAGGCGAAGATCCTGCGCGCGCTCGAGGAGAAGAAGTTCGAGCGCGTCGGCGGCACGAGCCTGCTGCAGGTGGACGTCCGCGTCGTCGCCGCGACCAATCGCAACCTGCGCGCGGCCGTCGCCGCGCGGCAGTTCCGCGAAGACCTGTTCTTCCGGCTGTCGGTCTTTCCGATCGCCATCCCACCGCTGCGCGAGCGGCCCGACGACATCGCGATGCTCGCGCGCCACTTCATCGAGCGCTTCTGCCGCGATCTGAAGAAGCCGCCGCTGTTCCTGGCGCCGTCGGCGGTCGAGGAGCTGCAGGCGTACACCTGGCCCGGCAACGTGCGCGAGCTGCAGAACTGCATCGAGCGCGCGGTGATTCTCACCGAGGGCGACGCGATCCACGCCCGCCATCTCAGCCTCTCGTTCCGCGACGCCGCGCC
>CAZOIK010000163.1:0-2107 GCA_964579765.1 uncultured Bifidobacteriaceae bacterium | reverse complement strand
GCGATCGATGTCGAGACGCGAATCGCCGTAGCCGCCCGATCCCAGCTGCCAATCGAGCTGTCGAATCCGGTACGGCGCCTCGGCCTCGCCGGACAACACGCCGAACGCCGTCGCCTCGGACGAGAAGACGCGGGCGCGGGGCTCGACGGCGACCTCGATGCTCGTGCCGTCGGTGATCTGCACGGTCGGCTCGAGGCGGAAGCGCCACAGGCCTTCGGCCGTGTCGCGGTCTGGAAAGAGCTCCGGGTCGGCCGGCGACCGCGCGAAGTAGCCGGTGCTCTTGATCTCGGAATGGAGCGAGAACCATGACGACGCGTCCTGCGCGCCGGCGGACGTCGTGCGGGCGGCCAGCGCGCACAGCGCCAGCGCCACGGCGCGGCAGCGCGCGGTCATGAGGTCGGCTTTCTCGGCTCGTCCGCGGACACCCGTCCGTCCACGAGCGTGACCATCCGCACCGCGTGCGCGACGACGCGTGGATCGTGCGTGGAGAAGACGAACGTCATGCCGTGCCGATCGCGCAGGTCGCGCATCAGGTGCATGAGCGTCTCGGCGTTCTCGCCGTCCAGATTGGCCGTCGGCTCGTCGGCGAGCACGAGCTGCGGACGCGACGCGACCGCGCGCGCGACCGCGACCCGCTGCTGCTGTCCGCCCGACAGCTCGTTGGTCCGCCGATCGGCGAGATCGGCGAGGCCGAGCTCCGCGAGGACGTCCATGGCGCGTTCGCGGCGCCCCTCGCCCATCCCCTGGAGTTCGAGCACGAACTCGACGTTCTCGCGCGCCGTCAGCACCGGCACGAGGTTGTAGGCCTGGAACACGAACCCGATCGAGTGCAGCCGCATGTCGGCGCGCGCGAGCTTCGAGAGCGACGCGACCTGCTGACCGAGGACGATCAGCTCGCCGCCGGTCGGCACGTCCAGTGCGCCGAGCAGGTTGAGCAGCGTCGTCTTGCCGCTGCCGGACGGCCCGACCAGCGCGAGGAACTCCCCTGGGCCGACCTGCAGATCGACGCCGCGCAACGCCCATACGGTCTGGCGTCCACTGCCGAACGACTTCGTGAGCCCGCGCGCGCAGACGACGTGCTCGCTCATTGGGCCACCCGCAACGCGACGGCCGGATCGGTGCGCGCCGCATACCACGCCGGATAGAGCGACGCCGCGATCGTGGCGCCCATCGAGACGGCCGCGACGTACCACAGGATCCACCAGCCGAAATCGCCGTAAATGATCGGATCGAACAGCACGCCCTGGAACGCGTAGCTGCCGCCGACGTACTTCCTGAAATCGAGCCCGACGTGCGCGAACCGCCAGACGAGCGGCACGCCGATCGCGATCGCCAGCGCCGCGCCGCCCAGGCCGAGCATCACGGCTTCCTCGACGACGACGCCGACGAGGCGCGGTCCGCTCATGCCGAGCGCCGCGAGGACGGCGAACTCGCGCCGGCGTTCGAGCACGGCCGCCAGCTGCGCGCTTGCGACGCCGAGCAGGACGATGAGCAGGATGACGCCGCTGACGAAGCGCGTCACGGCCTGGTCCTGCTTGAAGTGCCCCTCGATGTCCGGCGCGATCTCCGCCAGCGTCATCACGTCGTCTCCAGGCGCGACCGAGGCCGAGAGCGCGGTACGAACGGCGTCGATCCGGCGGTAGTCGCGGAGGACGAGCGACACTTCGCCTGCGCCCGCGAATCCGCTCAGACGCTGCGCGTCGCCGAGCACCACCTGGCAGACGGCGGTGTCGCTCTCGTCGTTGCCGGTGTTCACGATGCCGACCAGCCGAAATAGCGCGCTCTCGATCTCGCCGCCCGGCCCGACGGTCGTCGCCACGATGTCGTCGTCGAGATCGGCCGTGAGGCGATCGACGAGCGCGCGTCCGAGCACGATGGCGCCCGCCTCGCCCGCGCGCAGATCGCGGCCCGCGGTCATCGTCCGCACGTAGCGGAACATGTGCGGCTCGACGGCCGGTTCGACGCCGACCAGCTCGACCGGCACCACGTGCGTGCCGACGGCGAGCAGCGCCTGCGCCCGGACGCGCTCGGTCGCGAACGCGACGCCGGGCAGCGCGCGGGCGGCGGCGAGGTCGCGCCGCGCATCTGCCAGCCGCAGGCGCGAGCC
>CAZOIK010000162.1:0-3782 GCA_964579765.1 uncultured Bifidobacteriaceae bacterium | reverse complement strand
GCGCCCGGGTCCTGGGCGAGCATCGCCGCCATCCACGAGTCGTCGCTCGTCACCTGCCGCAGGCGATCGCCCGCGAGGACGTAGAGACGGCTGTCGCCCGCGTGCGCCACCGACAGGCGATCGCCCTCGACCATCGACGCGACGATGGTCGTGCCCATGCCGGCGTACTGGTCCGAGGTGACCGCCGTTTCGAGGATGTGCATGTGGGCGAGGTGAACCGCGGTCCGCAGGCGGTTGCCCACGTGGGACAACGAGGGATCCACACCGAAGGGCCAGTCCGCGCCGCCGCCGCTCGTCAGGAAGCCGACGATCGTCTCGACCGCCAGCCTCGCCGCGACGTCGCCGGCCTTGTGCCCGCCCATGCCGTCGGCGACGACGCACAGCCCGTGCGACGCGTCGAACGCCCAGCAGTCTTCATTGACGGGCCTGACGCGGCCCTTGTCCGTTGCTCCGTGCGCCAGCAGCACCGATTCGATTCCCGCAAGCGAAGATGACGTCGTGCAGACCTTCGCGTCTGTCGTGATGTATCGGTCCACGCCCGCGCGAACAACACATCTCACGCTGCATCAAACATCACACTGCAGCACGTCACCGCCCCTTCGGCTTTGGCAAGCTCGCTGACGTCCACCTCGCGCACGCGATGTCCCGCACGCACGAGCGTGTCGCGGGTGCGCGGGAACGCGGACGGATATACGAGCATCTCGCCGGCACGCAGGGCGTTTGCGGCCTGCGACTCGTCAGGGTCGATCGACAGCAAGTGGGCGCCGGCGAACGCATCGACCGCGACCCACGCGGGGTTGACGAGCAGACGGTCGTCCGCGATCGCCGTCGCCGCGGACTTCAGATGCAGACATCCCGCGACCTCGACGGCAACGACCTCGTAGCCATACCGCATCAGTATCCGCCGCAGCTGCGCGATCCCGCCGTCGCTCGTGCGCCGCGAGCGCCCGACATAGACATGACGCCCGAGCACGAGCACGTCGCCGCCGTCGAGCGTGGCCGGCGGCTCGACGGACACCAGCTCGCGGTAGCGGCCGAGCACCGCGGCGATCGGCGGAACCTCCAGGCGCCGCGACGGCGCGCCCGGCCGGGTCACGATTGCGACCTCCGGCAGCACGACCGCCGTGTCTTCGACGAAGACCGCGTCGGGCAGCTCCGGTGCCGCGTCCACGCGCACGATCGCGCAGCCCGCGTCCTCGAGCGCCTCTTCGTACGCGCGATGCTGCGCGCGGGCACGATCGACGTCGATCGGCTGGCGCTCGAGATGGGTGAGCTCGCAACTCGCGAGGCTGTCACTGACCGGGCGGGTGATCGCGATCATGTCGGCGTTCCAGGGTTCCACGGTTCCAGGGTTCCAGCGTGCGAAGGGTTCGATGTTCTTCGGCGAACCTCCGGAACCTCCGGAACCTACAGTACCCGTATCAGATCGGATCGCGTGATGATGAACGTCTTGTCCGTCTTGAATTCGCGCACGAGCACCGCCGGGTTGTGCGTCGTGACCATCGTGGACAGCGCGTCCACGGGCGTCGAGGCATCGACGAACGGGAACGCGGGCTCCATACTCGTCTCGACGGGACGCCCCTTGATGCCCGGATCGCGCACGAGCTCCTCATACAGGTGCGCTTCGTTGAGCGAGCCGACGAGCCGCTTGTCGTGCGTGATCGAGATCTGCGAGAAGTCGTGCTCGGCCATCACGCGGATCGCCTGGGCGACCGGCTCGTTGCACTCGAGCGACAGCAACTCGCCCGACACCCGGTCGGCGACGAGGTCGCCCGCCGTCATGCCGGTCTTCTCGATGAAGCCCTTCTCGCGCATCCAGTCGTCGTTGAACATCTTGCCGAGATAGCGCGACCCGTGGTCGTGGAAGATCACGACGACGAGGTCGTCGCTCGTGAAGTGCTCCTTCAGCTGCAGCAGCCCCGCCATGGCCGACCCGGCCGAATTGCCCGCGAAGATGCCTTCCTCGCGCGCCAGCCGTCGCGTCATCAGCGCCGCGTCCTTGTCGGTCACCTTCTCGAAGCGGTCGATGACGTCGAAATCGACGTTCCTGGGCAGAAAGTCCTCGCCGATGCCTTCGGTGATGTACGGGTAGATCTCGTGCTTGTCGAAGATGCCGGTCTCCTTGTACTTCTTGAACACCGACCCGTAGGTGTCGATGCCCCACACCTTGATGCCGGGGTTCTTCTGCTTCAGATACCGCCCGGTGCCGGTGACCGTGCCGCCCGTGCCGACCCCCACCACGAGATGCGTCACCCTGCCGTCGGTCTGCTCCCAGATCTCCGGGCCGGTCTGCTCGTAGTGCGCCGCGCTGTTCGAGAGGTTGTCGTACTGATTCGCCTTCCACGCGTTCGGAATCTCGGTCGCCAGCCGATCGCGCACCGAGTAGTAGGACCGCGGATCCTCGGGATCGACGTTCGTCGGGCAGATGACGACCTCGGCGCCGAAGGCCTTCAGCGCGTCGATCTTCTCCTTCGACTGCTTGTCGGTCGTCGTGAACACGCAGTGGTATCCCTTGACCACGGCGGCGATGGCGAGGCCCATGCCCGTGTTGCCCGACGTGCCCTCGACGATCGTGCCGCCGGGCCGGAGCAGCCCCTGCTTCTCGGCGTCCTCGATCATCTTCACCGCCATCCGGTCCTTGATCGAGTTGCCCGGGTTGAACGTCTCGAGCTTGGCGACGACCTGGGCGGCGACGACGCCGCGCGTGACGCGGTTGATCCGCACCATCGGCGTGTGGCCGATCAGGTCAAGGATGTTGGAGGCGATCTTCGGCATGAGCGGATGTCGTGTCCCGCCTTCAGGCGGACTCGTCTGGTCCGGCTGACGCCGGACACCACATCCCCAGTTTATTCTCTGAAGTCGAGGCCGCGCTGGATTCCCGCGCGCAGCGCGTCGATGGTCGCGGGCTGGCCGACGAAGAGGTCTTGGGGGAACTTGCGGTAGCGCAGGATCTCCGAGTAGATCGGGCCGCTCTCGTAGAGGTTGAGACCGAGGCCGGCCAGATACTGCAGCCGCAGGTTGCGGTCGCGGTTGATCGGGGCGTCCTTCAGCCAGTCTTTCAGGTCCTGCGCGCGGCCGGCGTAGCTCGAGAAGAGGTCGGTCGCCGAGTAGAAGCCGATGTCGTTGAGCGACTTCCGCACGGTCGCGTACTCGGGACGCTGCAGCCGCTGCTGAATCGCATCGACGTTGATGTGGATCGGCCCGTCGCCGACCTGACCGAGCAGCACGAGGTCGTAGCCCTGGCCGTTGTTCGTGTTGCCCCAGATCACGCCGTTGGGAAACGCCTCGAAGAACGTGCCGATCTCGCTCTTGACCGCCTCGGTGTTGCTTTCGTAGAGCTGGACGAACAGCGTCACGACGCCGCCCGGGTTGAGGTGCTGCTTGACGGCTTCGAAGAACTCGCGCGTGTAGAGCATGGCGGCGCCCTTCACCCACGGATCGAGTGGATCCGAGGTGACGGCGTCGAACTTCTCGCGCGACGTCAGGATGTAGTGTCGGGCGTCGTCGATCCGGACGTGGACCTTCGGGTTCTTCACGACGTTGAAGTTGTGATCGCCGAAGTACGTCGAGACGACCTTCGGCACGAGCGGCTCGATCTCGGCAATCGTCTCGTTGGTGACGACCGGATCGACCGACACGGCGCCCGCGGTCACGCCGGCGCCGCAGCCGATGACGACGACGCGCTTGGCCGACGGCGGAATCAGCGTCGTCATGTGGCCGAGCATCCGCTGCAGGCGCATGTCCTGCGGCTCGCTCGAGGCCTGCACCTTGCCCGCGTTGTG
>CAZOIK010000161.1:0-4582 GCA_964579765.1 uncultured Bifidobacteriaceae bacterium | reverse complement strand
CGATCGACGACGCGGTGCTCACGGCGGCTGCCGGCCCGCCGGTCACGGCGCCGGCCGTGCGGATCGACTGGGAGGGCCAGCGCTACCGCGTCGATCCCGGCGCGGCGGAACTCGCGCGGCTGCGCCGCGTGCGGGATCGGGAGAACGGCGTCACGTTCGCCACGGCGCTCGACGTCGCCGCGGCCGCCGGCCGCGTGCGCGCCTCGGCCGCAAGCGTTGACGCGGTCCACGGCGCGGCCGCCACGCTCGATCGCGCGGCTCAGGAGCTCGCGGCGTCCGACGGCGGCGGAGACGAGAGCATCCTCCGCACGCTCCGCGAGGCCGCGCGCACGCTCGGCGCCGTCAAGAGTGCCGGGGAGATCGCGTCGGCCCGTCGTCTCGCCGCTCCGGTGAGCGCCGCCAGCGACCGCCTGCTCGGCGACGCGCTGCTGTCGCTCGCCTACGCGTGCGACCTGGGCGATCCCGACGGCACGATTCTCATCGCCGGCGACCCCTCGCGCCGCCACGACTTCGGCTTCGGCGCACCCGGCCGCGACGCGCGCGGCAGGGCCATGTGGGACGTCGCCGTCGTCGAAACGCGGAAAGGACCGTGGCACCTCGTCGGCTCGGCCCTCGCGCTCGATCTCGCGATGGCGCCGCTCGCGCTGCGGCGCATCAGCGCCGATCGCGTGCCGGCGGCGCCGATGATCAACGTCATGCAGCGCGACGGCTTCGCCGCGACCGTGGCTGCGATGAACCCGCGCGCGATGTCGGACGCGGATCGCGATCGGATTGCGGACGCGGTCGCGCGCGGCCGGCAGCGCATCGACGATCTCGTCGGCGGCCGCGAGCGCGCCGACGCCGTCGTCCGCGACGCCGGTCTCGACGGCTGGCGCGAGCGGGCGCTCGAGTGGACGCTGGCGCACGAGCCGCGGCGTGCCCGATCGCTCTTTTCCCTGACGGAACTGCTCGTGCTCGGCGGCGGCGCGCCCTCGACGCTCAACGCGTGGGGCGGCTACGCCTACCGCACCACCGGCTGTCTGTGTTCGCGTCTGGCCGCGCCCGGCGAGTGGCGCCACTGGTGGGGGCTGACGCAGATCGGGCTGCCCGCGATTCTGGTCGCGGATCTGCCGCTCGAGGTCGCCGTCGTACTCCATAATCGGCACCTGCCCGCCGTGCTCGCGAAGCCGGTGCTGGCGGCCGCCATGCAGGATTTCGTGGACGACACGAACCCGACCGACGCCAACGACTGGCTCACGCTGTCACGCGCCGCGCAGGCGGTGCCGGCGGATCGCTTCGACGACTACATCGCGGCCGCGACCGCCGACGGCCCGCTCGTCGCCGACGCGCCCGCCACGGAGAAATAGATGCGGCTCGGCCTCCTGCTGCTCGCCGCTGCGCTCGCCGCGCAGGCGCCGCGGGACGCGGATCTTCAGATCGTCTCGCCCTCGTCCGACACGTACATCAGCGGCACCGTCGTCTTCCGCGCGACGGTGGCACCGGCCGACGCGGCCGCGCGCGTGCTCTTCTCGGTGGACGGCCGGCAGGTGTGCAGCGCCTCGGCGCCGCCCTTCGAGTGCAGCTGGGAGGCCGGACAGGACATCAGCGCGCACCAGATTCGCGTCGTCGCGGAGTTGAAGGCCGGCGGCCGGCTGATCAAGACCGTGCGGACGCGCGCGCTCGGCTACGTCGAGAAAGTCGACGTCAACGTCGTCCAGATCATCGCGACGGTGACCGACGGCACCGGCCATTTCGTGCGCGGGTTGCCCCGGTCCGCGTTCCACGTCCAGGAGGACGGCGTGCCGCAGACGATCTCGCACTTCGGCGCCGAGGACGTGCCGCTCGAGCTCATCGTCGCCTGCGACGTGAGCGGCAGCATGGCGCCGGCGATGACGCGGCTCAAGACGGCGGTGAAGGAGTTTCTGGGCGCCGTGCCCACGCGCGATCAGGTGACGCTGATCGGGTTCAACGACAGCATCTTCGCGCTCACGCGCCGCGCCGTCGATCCGGCCGAGCGGATGAAAGCCGTCGATCGCCTCGCGCCGTGGGGCGCCACCGCGCTGTACGACGTGATCCTGCGCGGCGTGGACATGCTCGGCAAGCAACCGGGACGCCGCGCGATGATCGTCTTCAGCGACGGCGAGGATCAGGGCAGCCACGCCTCGATTACCGACGTCGAGCGGCGCCTGCAGGCGAGCGACGTGACGCTCTACATGATCGGCCAGGGGCGCGGCGTCGAAATCGACGCGCTGAAGACGGTCATGCAGCGCCTGGTCGAGCCCACCGGAGGCCGCGCGCTCTTCACCGACAACATCGACCAGCTGCACACGGCGTTCTCGGATCTGCTCGAAGAGCTGTCGAATCAATACCTGCTCGGCTACGAATCGACGAACACGAAACGCGACGACACGTTCCGCAAGGTCTCGGTGCGGGTGGACGGCCAGAGCCGGGTCCGGGCACGGCAGGGGTACAGAGTCGAAAGCAAGAAGTGAGAAGTAAGAAGTGAGAAGGATCCTGCTCGCGTCGCTCCTCGTCGTGCTCTCGGTGACCGCGGCGCCGCGGGCGCAGGACGCGCAGACGCCCAGTTTCCGCGCGGGCGTCGAAGCGCTGCCGCTCGACGTCACGGTGGTGGACGATCGCGGGCAGCCGATTCGCGATCTGCTGGCCGCCGACTTCACCGTCCGCGTGGACGGGCGCGTCCGCCGCGTCGCGAGCGCGCAGTGGACGGCGTCTGCAGCCGAGGCGAGCACGAGCGCCGCCCCGGCGCTCCCTGAGGGCTTCGTCTCCAATGAATCGTCGCGCGGCGGACGGCTGATCGCGCTCGTCGTGGACCAGCCGGACATTCCGCTCGGCGAGATGCGGCCGATCCGCGACGCCTTGTATGGCTTCATCGATCGGCTGTCCGCCTCCGACCGTGTCGCCGTCGTCGGCCTGGGTCAGCCGTCGGTCAGCACGCCGTTCACGGGCGACAAGACGCAGCTGAAGCAGGCCGTCGATCGCATGCCCGGACAGCGCCAGGGACCGGCCGGCGGCAGCACGCACGAAGTGCCGGTCACGGCGGCAATGGCGATCGACCGCGGCGACGATGCGGCGCTCGAGCAGGTGGCCGCTCGCGACTGCCCGGGACAGACGCCGCGGGCGCGGCAGGCGTGCAAGGACGACATCCGCGCCGAAGCCATGCAGATCGCCGAAGACGCACGCGAGCAGGGCGACGCCACGCTGCGTGGCCTGCGCGAGGTGCTCACGTCGCTCACGGCCATCGACGGCCCGAAAACGTTGGTGTTCGTCTCGCAGGGCTTCTTCGCCGACCGCGAGCGGGGCGACGACACGGGCCGCGTCGCCGAGCTCGCCGGCCTCGCGTCCGCCGCGCGCGTCCACGTCTATTCGCTGCGCCTGCAGGAATCGAACGACATCAGCGTGCAGAAGGCCGCGCAGCCGCAGCTCAACACGGAGGACCGGCTGCTGCGCCGCTACGCGCTCGAGACGCTGACCGCCGCGGCCGGCGGCACGCTCTTCGAGCTGACGGGGACGGGCGGCGCCGTCTTCGATCGGCTCGGCGCAGAGCTGTCGGGCTATTACCTCCTCGGCGTCGAGGCCGACCCGCGCGATCGCGACGGCAAGCCCCACGCGATCCGCGTGGACGTCGCGCGCAAGGACGTCGTCGTCCGCACGCAGCGCACGATGCTCGCGACGGCACCGGCCGCCGACGCGGCGTCCGGACGTTCGCCGCAGCAGCTCGTGGCCGCCGCGCTCACCTCGCCGCTGCCGGCGTCGAGCCTGCCGCTGCGCGCGACGGCGTTCGCGTTCCGCGGGCTGGATCCGTCGAAAGTGCGCCTGCTCATCCACGTCGAAATCGGCGACGGCTACACGTCGCCGCAGCGCGTGCCCGTCGCGTACTACGTCGTGGACAAGACCGGACACAGCCTCGACGGCGAAGTCACGGACGTCCGGCTCACGCCTCAGACGGCCGGCGCGCCCTCGCCGCTCGTGTTCGCGGGCGGCGCGAGCGTCGAGCCGGGCGATTACACGGTGAAGATCGCCGTCGCCGACGGCGAACGCGTCGGCAGCCTCGAGCTGCCCGTGCATGCCGCGCTGCTCGATCTCGGACGCGTGAGGCTGACCGAGCTGATCGCGGGCGACGCGCAGCCGCCGGTCAACCTGCTGCGGCCAACGGTCGGTGTGCGCGTCAGGTCGGGCACCGTGCACGGCTACCTCGAAGCCTACGGACCCGACGCCGCGACGCTCTCCGTCACGTTCGAAGTGGCCGCCGAGGGACGCGGGCCCGCGATCCTGACCGCCGACGTGAAGGGCGCGCTCGTCGGAGACGAACGCGTGCTCTTCAGCGACACGATGCTCGTCCAGGCGCTGCCGCCGGGATCCTACCGCCTGCGCGCGATGGTCAGGCGTGGCGACGCCCTGCTGACGACGCTCGGCCGCGCGTTCGAGATCGCCGACCGCGCCGTCGCGCGCGCCGGCGGCGGTGCGGGCGCGAGCGCCGACCCGGCGTCGGCGCCCGACACGCCGATCTTCCTGCCCGTGGACGCGCGCGAGCTGCAGCGGCCGTTCGATCGTGACGGGGCGCTGGCGGCCGACGTGCTCGGTG